>NZ_JAOEAL010000001.1:4579080-4884353 GCF_029835735.1 Shewanella sp. GD04112 | reverse complement strand
TAAGTTATCCCCAAAAGATCATCAAAAAGAGGTGTATTCTATAGCGAGATCTCAATGATCGCTATCCTTAAAAAATAATTATCCCCAACAAGATCATTCTATGGAGATATCCCCGATCATCAAAGATCAAATTCGATCCTTTTATTCAACAAATAGGGCAAATCCCGCTTTATTAAGCGATCCACATTGATCTATAATGGCGCCCCTTTGATCTCTTGATAGATCCCCTTCACTACTACATGTAGTGCCAATACACAGAGTTATCCACATCTTCTGGTGTATGCGGGAAATTGATCAAAGGATATACGGGCAGAAATAAGCCACTTGCTGACTTTCGTTGTTGACGGGGACAGGTAAAGTGATTACAATTCGGCCTCTTTTTTACCCTTACCTCTGTCACCAGAGATAAGGATATGTTCACTTATAACAAAGACGGATTGCCATCATGAGTAAACGTACTTTTCAACCTAGCAACCTGAAGCGCAAGCGTTCTCACGGCTTCCGCGCTCGTATGGCTACTGCAGGCGGCCGTAAGGTGCTTGCACGTCGTCGTGCGAAAGGTCGCGCTCGTTTATCTGCTTAATAAGTTAAGTAGGTAACTAGTTGACTAGCTATACCTTTACGCGGGAGTTACGCTTGCTAACTCCCGCGCAATTTAAATCTGTATTCTCCAATCCCATCAAAGCTTCTTCTGCTGAAATCACTCTGCTTGCCATTCCTAATTCGGAACAACATCCGCGTTTGGGTCTTACTGTAGCTAAACGCTATGTAAAACGCGCCAATCAGCGTAATCGCATTAAGCGAGTTATCAGAGATAGTTTTCGCCTCAATCAACACGACATCCCTCACCTTGATATTGTTGTGCTGGTCAGAAACGGGGTGATGGAAATGGAAAATGCAGAGATCAACAAGTTGATAGAAAAGCTATGGCGCAAACTCAGTCGCCGCTACAATGGCTAGCGACCACGTTTATTCGTGGCTATCAAATCTTCATCAGCCCCCTCTTAGGGCCTCGATGTCGTTTCAATCCCACATGCTCGCATTACGCCATTGAGGCAATAAAAGTGCACGGAACCGCGAAAGGTTGTTGGTTTGCATTGAAACGCATATTAAAATGTCACCCTTTGCATCCCGGCGGTAGTGATCCCGTCCCCCCTAAAAATGACAGGTGTAATAAATAGGCTATGGAATCTCAACGCAATATATTGCTAATAGGACTACTGTTTGTCAGCTTTTTGCTGTGGCAACAGTGGCAAGCAGACAAAGCTCCAAAACCCGTTGCAACCGAATCGTCTGTAGTGGCGAATGCAACCACAAATCACAGTGCTGATGTTCCAGAAGCAGACACAGGTGTCCCAGCAGCCTTAACGGCAACGCAAAATCTGATCACAGTTAAAACCGATCAGCTCGATGTACAAATCAACCCAGTGGGTGGTGACATCGTTTTTGCGGCTCTGGTTTCACACAAACTGGAACAGGGTAAAGACCAGCCATTTGTTTTGCTTGAGCAAACCAAAGATTTCACCTATATCGCTCAGAGTGGTCTGATTGGCCGTGATGGTATCGATAGCAGTGCTAAAGGTCGCGCCGCATTTGCTGCCAGCAAAACTGAATTTACCTTAGCCGATGGCCAAGACACCTTAGAAGTACCACTGACCTATGTGGCTGATAATGGTGTGACTTACACAAAAGTGTTTGTCTTCCATCGTGGCAAGTTTAACGTTGATATCGATTACAAAATCAACAACACCTCAGCTGCTCCATTGCAAGTTCAGATGTACGGTCAGATTAAACAGACCATCAAGCCATCTGAAAGCAGCATGATGATGCCAACTTACCGTGGCGCCGCGTTCTCGACTCAAGATGTACGTTACGAGAAGTACAAATTTGAAGATATGAGCAAGAGCAACCTCAATCAACCGACTCTCGGTGGTTGGGCGGCGATGCTGCAACATTACTTCGTATCAGCTTGGATCCCACCAGCAACCGATAGCAACACCATTTTCTCGAGTGTAAGTGCAGGCGGTTTAGCTAACATTGGTTTCCGTGGCGCGGTATATGATATTGCACCAGGTGCGACTCAAGAGATTAGCTCACAGTTTTATGTTGGTCCTAAGGATCAAAAAGCGCTATCTGCGTTATCTGATACCTTAAACCTGGTTGTTGATTACGGTTTCCTTTGGTGGTTAGCCGTTCCTATCCACTGGTTATTGATGTTCTATCAATCATTTGTGGGTAACTGGGGTGTGGCAATTATCCTGATCACCTTAACCGTTCGTGGTTTACTGTTCCCGCTGACTAAAGCGCAGTACACCTCAATGGCGAAGATGCGTAACCTACAGCCAAAACTGCAGGATCTGAAAGAACGCTTCGGCGATGACCGTCAAAAGATGGGTCAAGCCATGATGGAACTGTACAAGAAGGAAAAAGTGAACCCTATGGGTGGCTGTTTACCTATCCTGCTACAGATGCCAATCTTCATTGCCTTGTACTGGGTATTGTTAGAAAGCTTCGAGCTGCGTCACGCGCCATTTATGTTATGGATCCACGACTTATCTGTACAAGATCCATACTACATTCTGCCGCTGCTGATGGGTGCGTCTATGTTTGTGATGCAAAAAATGCAACCCATCGCACCGACCATGGACCCAATGCAAGTGAAGATGATGCAGTGGATGCCAGTGATCTTTACCGTATTCTTCCTGTGGTTCCCATCGGGTCTGGTACTGTACTGGTTAGTGGGTAACATTGTTGCCATCATCCAGCAGAAGATTATTTATGCAGGTCTAGAGAAAAAAGGCTTAAAATAAGCCCAAGCGCTAGATAAGAGCTAACGGCTCAGCATATGCAAAAAGGCGGCTTAATTAGCCGCCTTTTCCTTTAGATGATTTGATCGAATTAATGGGTATTTCCGTGACAACTGACACTATCGTGGCACAGGCCACCGCGCCCGGACGGGGCGGCGTGGGTATCATTCGTATCTCTGGTGATAAGGCAACCGATGTGGCAATGGCCGTATTGGGTCATTTACCTAAACCCCGTTACGCCGATTACTGCGACTTTAAAAATGCCTCAGGCCAAGTGATAGACCAAGGTATCGCACTGTATTTTAAAGGCCCTAATTCTTTCACTGGTGAAGATGTATTAGAGCTGCAGGGCCACGGTGGTCAAATCGTCCTCGATATGCTGATCAAGCGCGTATTAGAAGTCGAAGGCATTCGTATCGCCAAACCAGGCGAGTTTAGCGAACAAGCCTTTATGAACGACAAGCTGGACTTAACCCAGGCCGAAGCGATTGCCGACCTTATCGATGCCACCAGTGAGCAAGCCGCCAAAAGCGCGCTGCAATCACTGCAAGGTGAATTTTCGAAGGAAGTCCATGAGTTGGTGGATCAAGTCACCCATCTGCGTTTATACGTCGAAGCCGCGATTGATTTCCCCGATGAAGAAGTCGACTTTTTAAGTGATGGCAAAATTGCCAACGCACTCTACAAAATTATCGACAAACTCAGCGCCGTTCAAGCCAGTGCCAAGCAAGGCTCGATTATCCGTGAAGGCATGAAAGTGGTGATTGCCGGTCGCCCCAATGCCGGAAAATCCAGTCTACTTAATGCGCTCGCGGGTAAAGAATCGGCGATTGTCACCGAAATTGCCGGCACCACCCGCGACGTATTACGCGAGCATATCCATTTAGATGGGATGCCACTGCATATTATCGACACCGCAGGCCTGCGTGACACCACTGATACGGTTGAACAAATCGGTATCGAGCGCGCGTGGAACGAAATCAACAGCGCCGATCGCGTGTTATTTATGGTCGATGGCACCACCACGGATGCGGTCGATCCCCACGATATTTGGCCCGATTTTATCAATCGCCTCCCCGCCAATTTAGGCGTGACTGTTGTCCGCAATAAGGCCGATCTCACCGGTGAGAACCTCGCTATGACCGAAGAAAAAGGTTACAGCGTGTATCGGATCTCGGCCAAAACCGGTCTTGGCGTCGAGGAATTAAAGCAACACCTTAAATCCTTGATGGGTTACCAGAGTAATCTCGAAGGTGGCTTTATCGCCCGTCGTCGTCACCTCGAAGCATTAGATGTTGCCGCAAGCCATCTGCAACTCGGTAAAGAACAATTAGAGATTTACCTCGCAGGTGAACTGTTAGCGGAAGAACTAAGAATGGCGCAATTAGCCTTGTCCGAAATAACTGGCCGCTTCACCTCAGACGATCTGCTGGGCAAAATTTTCAGCTCATTCTGTATCGGTAAATAATTTCGCGTTAGCGGTTAGTTAAACTATCCATAAAAAAATCAGCCCACTAAGTTCACTTAGGGGCTGATTTTTTATTTAAAGGCGCTTTGTCTTAAATGGTTAACCTAGACTTGGCGATAATGGTCTTGCATCTGATAAGACCTAGCATAGAGCGCGAAGATGACTGCTGCCAAGATCGCAAATCCCGCGAAGAAGAACATTTGGAATGCCGTCACACTCATCCCAGTTTGAACAATTTGTTCCGTCACCGCAGGGCTTTTTACGCTCACATTGGCCAGTAATACCCAAAGGTTACCGACGGTAACCGATAAGGTCCAAAAGCTCATAATCGTGCCCTTCATCGCTTTAGGTGCTTGGCTGTAGGCAAATTCTAAACCCGTCGCCGAAACTAATACTTCACCAAAGGTCAATAACGCGTAGGGTAAGATCTGCCAGAAGATAGACAGCGCCGAACCACCGTCCATCATCAACTGAATCGTCCCAACTACAATCCAGCTTAAGCCAGTTATCGCGATCCCCGCCCCCATTTTACGCAGCGCGGTTAATTTCACGCCCATACGCTCAATCGCAGGATATAAAACGAAGTTATTAAATGGGATCAACAGCATCACTAACAGCGGGTTTAATGCCTGCATCATCGCGGGTTCAAACCACGAAGGTTTAACCATATCGTTAGCCTGCAAAATCCAGGTCGACGCCTTTTGATCGAATAAGGACCAAAATGGCGTCACTAAGGCGAACAACACTAAAATACGCAGCACTGAACGTACACCATCCACGGCCGCATCAGGATGAATCCCTCGCGCGCGCTCAAGCTGTAATGAAGCTCCAAGGCCAACAAATCCCATCAGCAGCACCATAGCGCTACATAAACCTGCCACAATCCCGAGCGTCGGAATATTCACCAGCGCATAAGCCGCTGAAACACCACCAATTAAGGCTAACACTAAACCGATATTAGCCTTGCCTTCGACCTTAGTAAGCAAGGCAATGCGGATCACGGGTAAAAATCCATGGGGATCCTTTGGTTCTGGTGGCATATGCACATAACGTTTGCGACCCAACCAGAAAAATACCGTGGCGATAAACATCAACACACCGGGGATCCCGAAAGCCACTGCAGCGCCAAAGTTTTTGAGTAACAATGGCATAGATAAGGATGCGAAGAAGGAACCAAAGTTGATCGTAAAATAGAACATATCGAAGGCTTTTTGCGCCAAAGACTTGTTGCTCTGATCAAACTGATCGCCCATAAACGAAGAAACTAAAGGCTTAATCCCGCCCGAACCTAAGGCAATTAAAAATAAGCCAGTGTAAAAGCCTTGCACGCTGTGCTCAAAAATCGCCAAGAACGCATGGCCCACACAGTAAAGTAAGCTTAGCCACAGAATCGTGTTGTACTTACCAAAGAATCTATCTGCAATCCAACCACCGAGTAAGGGGAAAAAATACACCCCAATCACGAACGAGTGGAACACATCCTTGGCCACAGCTCCGCGAAGATCTTCGGGAATAGAGAGCAAAAGTGCCGTCATCAAGAATGGTGTTAGAATGTTACGCATGCCATAAAAACTGAAACGCTCACACGCTTCACTGGCAATAATATAGGGTATTTGGCGTGGCCACTTTGGCGCATCAGCAGGAGTAGTCATCAGTTATCCTATTATAATTGTTATAAAAACCTTACGGCCTATGTATAAAACAAGGATTGCAGCCAAGGATACTAGCAGACTGCAAATCAATAGTGAGTAAATTTATACAGCAAAACACTGTAAGTAGATGTAAGCCCCAAAAATGATAGAAATTAACGACCACAGAGAGCAGTAACAATGACCAAGATCGCGATATTAGTCGGAACCACCCTCGGCAGCAGTGAATATATAGCGGATGAAATGCAGGCCCAGCTCACTCCATTAGGCCATGAAGTCGATACCTTTTTGAGCCCAACTTTGGATGAATTGCAATCATATCCCCTTTGGATCATCGTTTCGTCGACCCATGGTGCCGGCGATCTGCCCGACAATTTACAGCCATTTTGTAAAGAACTGCTGCTAAACACACCGGATCTAACCCAAGTTCAGTTAGCCTTATGCGCGATTGGCGATTCGAGTTATGACACCTTTTGCCAAGGTCCAGAAAAGTTAGTTGTAGCGCTGGAATATAGCGGTGCAAAAGTCATTGTGGATAAGATCCAGATCGATGTTCAACAGGATCCTGTGCCAGAAGACCCAGCTTTAGCGTGGTTGGCACAATGGCAAGATCAAATTTAAGATCCTCTCTTGGAAAACATACCAAACCACCCACAGTTTAGATCTTATTTATCCACAAAAAGCTACTTAGATGTATATTTTTGTGGATAAACTATTATTTAGATCTGATCAACCTCTGTGCTATTCACAACCTGATCTGCTTAAAGATCCCCCTTGTGGATAAATAGCCGATCTATCCCCACCTTTTCTGGCAGTAGATCTCGGCTAGATCACAAGAATAAAAGCTCATTACTTCTTGATATAAATAAGAAAATAAGCTTACCCACAGGAAAGTGCGATCCTAATAGTAAACATAGTAAGAAGATCTATATAAAGATCTTAAGATCTATTAGTTCCGATCCTATGGATCCATTTTCTAAAAATGATCATTCACCTCATTCAAAGCAAATGCTAAAATGATCGGCTCACGTTGGGTCTCTTAAGTTACTAAAGGTAGGGTCATGCATTTTCATGAACGGTTTGATGTTATTGTTGTAGGTGGTGGTCATGCCGGAACTGAAGCCGCATTGGCTGCAGCAAGAATGGGCTCTAAGACATTATTGCTGACGCATAATCTTGATACTTTAGGGCAAATGTCATGTAACCCTGCGATCGGCGGTATTGGCAAAGGTCATCTGGTAAAAGAAATCGATGCGTTAGGCGGTGCAATGGCGATCGCAACCGACTATGCTGGGATCCAATTTAGAACCCTAAACTCAAGCAAAGGCCCAGCAGTAAGAGCGACTCGTGCTCAGGCTGATCGCGCTTTGTATCGTCAGAAGATCCAAAATATTCTGCAAAACCAAGCCAACTTACGTATTTTCCAACAAGCCGTAGATGATCTGGTTGTTGAGAACGATCGCGTAGTCGGCGTAGTGACCCAAATGGGCTTAGCCTTCGAAGCGCCTGCAGTGGTCTTAACCGCGGGGACTTTCCTCAGTGGTAAAATTCACATTGGTTTAGAAAACTATAGTGGTGGTCGTGCTGGCGATCCGCCATCTATCGCACTCGCACACCGTTTACGCGAGTTACCAATCCGTGTTGGCCGCTTAAAAACCGGTACGCCACCGCGTATCGATGCCAACACCATCGATTTTACCCAGATGACAGAGCAGAAAGGCGATACGCCATTACCTGTGATGTCGTTTATGGGCGATGTGAGCCATCACCCGAAACAAATTTCTTGTTGGATCACCCATACCAATGAAAAGACACACGATATTATTCGTGGTGGCTTAGATCGCAGCCCTATGTATTCAGGCGTGATCGAGGGGATTGGTCCACGTTACTGCCCTTCTATCGAAGACAAGATCCATCGTTTTTCAGATAAATCATCACACCAGATCTTTATCGAACCCGAAGGCTTAAACACCAACGAGATCTACCCTAACGGTATTTCCACCAGCTTGCCTTTCGATGTACAGTTAAATCTGGTTCGTTCGATCCAAGGTATGGAAAATGCTGAGATTGTTCGCCCAGGTTATGCGATTGAGTACGACTATTTCGATCCAAGGGATCTCAAAAACTCGTTAGAAACCAAAACTATTAATGGTTTATTCTTCGCGGGCCAAATCAACGGTACCACGGGTTACGAAGAAGCTGGTGCCCAAGGTTTACTCGCGGGGATGAATGCTGCATTGCAGGTTCAGGGCAAAGAAGCTTGGTGCCCTCGCCGTGATGAAGCCTACATCGGTGTATTGGTTGACGATTTATCAACCTTAGGGACTAAAGAACCCTACCGTATGTTTACCAGCCGCGCCGAATACCGCCTCTTGCTGCGTGAAGACAACGCCGATCTGCGTTTAACGGCAAAAGGTCGTGAACTGGGTCTGGTGGATGATGCGCGCTGGGCCTCTTTCAGCGAAAAAATGGAATCGATCGAGTTAGAACTGCAGCGTCTACGTAGCCAATGGATCCATCCAAATTCTCCATTGGTGCCAGTGTTAAATCCGCATTTAAACACGCCGATCTCCCGTGAAGCGTCGTTTGAAGAGTTGCTGCGTCGTCCAGAAATGGATTACAGCAAGTTGATGCAGATTGAAGGTTTTGGTCCTGGACTTGCCGATCCACTCGCTGCCGAGCAAGTGCAGATCCAAGTTAAATACTCTGGCTATATCCAACGTCAGCAGGAAGAGATCAACAAAGCGGTACGCAATGAGAACACAGGTTTGCCATTGAACCTTGATTACAAAGAGGTTCCAGGGCTTTCAAATGAGGTTATTGCTAAATTAAATAGCCATAAGCCCGAAACTATTGGCCAAGCATCGCGTATCTCAGGTATCACTCCGGCAGCGATTTCAATTCTGCTGGTGCATCTGAAAAAACGCGGTTTATTACGCAAGAGCGCGTAAAAGCTAGCTTAATCGCCAGTTTGGTCGCAGAAGGGAAGCATTCAGGCTTCCCTTCGACGTTTCAGGGCTTCATAATAGCCAGCGAGTTTATAATCGTATCTTTATTGAGGTTGTTCAGTGTTATCTGCCCAGTTAGAGGCCTATTTAGCCGAAATTAATCTGCCCGCCACGGCTGAGCAGAAAAAACAACTGCTTGATTTTGTTGGTATGCTCAACAAATGGAATAAAGCCTATAACTTAACCTCGGTCAGAGATCCTGAGGCGATGCTTGTCCGCCATATCATGGACAGCTTAGTGGTGTCGCCCCATTTGCAGGGCGAGCGCTTTATCGATGTAGGCACTGGTCCAGGGCTTCCCGGCATTCCCTTAGCGATTATGAATCCAGATAAAACCTTTGTGCTGCTCGATAGCTTAGGCAAGCGTATCCGTTTTCAAAAGCAAGTGGCCTTTGAACTCGGGATCCACAATATTAGTTCGATAGAGAGCCGAGTCGAGGCCTATCAACCCGAGCAAAAGTTCGATGGAGTGCTCAGCCGCGCCTTTGCCTCAATCCATGATATGTTGACATGGTGCCATCATTTGCCTGCCGAGCATGGACAATTTTATGCGCTCAAGGGACTACTGAGTGATGAAGAGATGCAACAAATCCCCGCTGGATTTGTGGTGACCGAAACCATCGAACTCCAAGTGCCTAGACTCGATGAGCAAAGACATTTACTCAAAATAATCAAAGAATAACAGGCTTAAAGCTCCTCATTTAGCATGGATTTTTAAGTAGGCAATAAACCAGAATTTACATACAGGGTGACATTGTGGGTAAAGTAATTGCCGTGGCCAACCAGAAAGGTGGCGTAGGGAAAACAACAACTTGTGTCAACTTAGCCGCCTCTTTAGCCGCGACTAAGCGTAAAGTGCTGCTGATCGATCTCGATCCTCAGGGCAATGCCACCATGGGCAGCGGTGTCGATAAATACGAAGTCGAAAATACGGCTTACGAACTGCTGGTTGAAGAAAAGCCCTTCGATGAGATTGTGGTTAAAGACACCACGGGGAAATACGATCTGATTGCCAGTAACGGCGATGTGACCGCGGCAGAAATTAAACTCATGGAGTTTTTTGCCCGTGAAGTGCGGTTACGTAATGCGCTCGCACCGATAAAAGATCAATACGATTATATCTTTATCGATTGCCCGCCTTCGCTCAACATGTTGACGGTGAATGCCATGTCGGCAGCGGATTCCGTACTGGTGCCAATGCAGTGTGAGTACTTTGCATTGGAAGGCTTAACCGCCTTGATTGATACCATCACTAAATTAGCGGCGGTGGTGAATCCTGGTTTGGGGATTGAAGGGATTTTGCGAACCATGTATGACCCGCGTAATCGCCTGTCTAATGATGTGTCCGATCAGCTAAAACAGCATTTTGGTGATAAGGTTTATCGCACAGTGATCCCACGTAATGTGCGTTTGGCCGAGGCGCCGAGCTTTGGTGCACCCGCCATGTACTACGACAAATCGAGTGCGGGGGCTAAGGCATATTTAGCGTTAGCGGGCGAGATGATCCGCCGTTCCGAACAGAAAACTCAGGCTAAGCGAGCGTAAAGGATAACCATGACGTTAAAGAAAAGAGGGTTAGGCAAAGGCTTAGATGCGTTACTGAGTAACAGCCACGCCGCGAGTAAAAAACACACGGAAGAAGTGGTTGTTGTCGATAAAAAAGAAGAACTTATTCATCTGGATCTCGACCTGCTACAACCGGGTAAATACCAACCTCGTAAGGACATGTCTCCCGAGGCGTTAGAAGAACTCGCCCATTCCATCCGCAATCAAGGCATTATTCAGCCGATTGTGGTGCGTCCTGTCAGCGATAGCCAGTATGAAATCATCGCCGGTGAGCGCCGTTGGCGTGCTTCCCAATTGGCGGGTGTCGAAAAAATCCCTTGTATCGTTAAACCAGTTCCCGATGAAGCGGCGGTTGCCATTGCGTTGATTGAAAACATTCAACGTGAAGACTTAAATGCCATGGAAGAAGCCATTGCATTACAACGTTTGATGCAAGAATTTGAGCTGACTCACCAACAGGTTGCCGATGTTGTGGGAAAATCTCGCGCGAGTGTATCTAACTTGTTACGGTTAAACGGGTTAAATGAACCGGTTAAGCGTTTACTCGAGTATGGCGACATTGATATGGGCCATGCACGCGCTTTGCTCGCAATTGAGGGTGAAGAACAAACAAATCTGGCGAGATTAGTGGCTGCCAAGGAATTAACCGTTCGCGAAACTGAACGATTGATTAATCAAACCTTAAATCCGCCCAAACCCGTCGAAACTACGACTAAAGATCAAGATGTTTGTCGTTTAGAGCAACAGTTAATTGAAAGATTAGGTGCTAAGGTTTCGATCGCTCATAGCAGTAAGGGTAAGGGTAAAATTGTAATTAACTATCAGAATCTGGCTGAATTAGACGGAATTCTTAGCAAAATTCGTTAATGTCTGTAGATTAACAGTTTTTAATGTAAATTTGTGACATATGTTAATTTTGGATTTTGACTGTTTTGGCGCTATATCACGTTAAAAGTGCTGTTTTTCCTTATCTCAAAGTTGCAATGAAGGCGTGAAAAGGTATACTTTCGCAAGCTTTTTGTGCATCGACAAAAATACGGATATTTGTCATCCGGTCATCGAAACAAAAAGTATGAATGCGGAGAGGATGAGTTGAGTAAGGTTTTAGCGCGTCGTGGCCGGTGGTCAGCCTATAAATTGGTGATGATGCAGGCGGCGGTGGCTGGGGGTGCTTCAATTCTCTTTTTCGTCGTGTGGGGAGTTCAGTTTGGCTATTCTGCGTTAGCAGGTGGTTCAATTGCTGTGCTCCCTAATTTTGTATTCGCAACCCTCGCTTTCTCTCATACGGGAGCAAGTTCAGCAGCAAAAGTGATTAAAACTTTTTACTGGGGGGAAGCGGTAAAGTTGCTGTTAACCATCGCAATGTTTTCATTGGTGTTTAGCAAGCTTGAGGTGGCATTTATGCCGCTTTTTGTTTGTTATGTGCTGACGTTAATAGTGCATTGGACAGCTCCTTTATACTTCAAGCAAAGTTAAGTGGGATGAATCATGGCTGCACCTGGTGAAGCGTTAACACCGCAGGGCTATATCCAGCATCACCTTACCAACTTACATGTTGGTGAAGGTTTCTGGACATGGCACATTGATTCGTTGTTCTTTTCGGTTGGTCTTGGTGTTCTGTTCCTGTGGATTTTCCGTAGTGTTGGTAAAAAAGCGACTTCAGGGGTTCCCGGTAAGCTGCAATGCTTTATCGAGATGATCGTTGAGTTCGTTGATAACAGCGTGAAAGAAAGTTTTCATGGCCGCAATGCCCTGATCGCGCCTTTAGCTCTGACCATTTTTGTATGGGTATTCATGATGAACTTCATGGATATGCTTCCTGTTGACTGGCTGCCTTGGTTAGCAAGTTTAGCGGGCGTTCCATACTTGAAAGTGGTTCCGACAACTGACGTAAACATCACCTTCAGCTTAGCTATCGGTGTGTTTGTGCTGATTATTTACTACAGCATTAAGGTCAAAGGCGTGTCTGGTTTTGTTAAAGAACTGACGCTACAGCCCTTTAACCATAAGGCAATGATACCCGTCAACCTCCTATTAGAGACTGTTACTTTAGTTGCTAAGCCAATTTCATTGGCATTGCGTCTATTCGGTAACTTGTACGCAGGTGAGTTGATCTTCATCCTTATTGCGCTGATGTATGGTACCAACTTGTTATTATCTTCCCTGGGTGTGACTCTGCAACTAGGTTGGTTAATTTTCCACATTTTGGTTATCACGCTGCAGGCGTTTATCTTCATGATGTTGACCATTGTTTACTTAAGCATGGCGCATGAAGATCATTAAGGATTGCTGAAGAAATTTTAAACTAAATCATCAACTAATTAGATTTAGATTTTAGATACTGGAGATACAGATGGAAACGATTTTAGGCATGACAGCTATCGCTGTTGCTCTGCTGATTGGTATGGGTGCTCTTGGTACTGCAATCGGTTTCGGCTTATTAGGTGGCAAGTTCCTGGAAGGCGCTGCGCGTCAACCAGAAATGGCTCCTATGCTGCAAGTTAAAATGTTCATCGTAGCGGGTCTGTTAGACGCCGTAACAATGATCGGTGTTGGTATCGCATTATTCATGCTGTTCACCAACCCACTGGGTGCAATGCTGTAAGAAAACGCTTCTGTCTTAACTCTAAATAGGAGGCTGTTGTGAATTTCAACGCTACCCTAATCGGTCAGACGGTCGCCTTTATCATCTTCGTGTGGTTCTGCATGAAGTTTGTATGGCCCCCTTTGATGAATGCCATCGAAGCGCGCCAAAAAAGGATTGCTGACGGTCTAGCTGATGCTGATCGTGCGGTAAAAGACCTAGAGTTGGCTCAAGCGAAAGCGACTGACCAACTAAAAGAAGCCAAGGTGACTGCTAACGAAATTATTGAGCAAGCTAACAAGCGTAAAGCTCAAATAGTTGAAGAAGCTAAAGCCGAAGCAGACGCTGAGCGTGCAAAAATCATCGCTCAGGGTAAAGCAGAAATTGAAGCTGAACGTAATCGCGTGAAAGAGGATCTGCGTAAGCAGGTTGCTACTCTTGCCATCATGGGTGCTGAGAAGATCCTTGAGCGTTCTATTGATCCAGCCGCCCACAGTGACATAGTTAATAAACTAGTCGCTGAAATTTGATAAGGGAGTTTGAGTTATGGCTGAATTAACCACCATCGCTCGCCCTTACGCAAAGGCAGCTTTTGACATTGCTGTTGAACACAATGCAGTGGATACCTGGGCAGAAATGCTCACGTTTGCCGCACTGGTTAGTGAAAACGAAACCATGCAGCCACTGCTAACTGGCTCTTTAGCCAGTACTAAACTTGCCGCACTCTTCATTAGTGTTTGTGGTGAGCAAATCAATGAGCAAGGTCAGAACTTGATAAAGGTAATGGCTGAAAACGGTCGCTTAAAGGTACTACCTGCTGTATCTGAGCTTTTTGCTCAATACCGTAATGAGTGGGCAAAAGAAGTGGAAGCCGATGTGGTTTCTGCAGCTGAGCTCAGCTCTGAACAACAGCAGCAGATCAGTAATTCTTTAGAGAAACGTCTCGCACGCAAAGTTAAGCTGAATTGCAGCACTGACGCCGCGCTCATCGCCGGTGTAATTATTAAGGCAGGTGACTTAGTCATTGATGGCTCTGTCCGCGGTAAGTTATCGCGTCTGTCTGAAAAGCTGCAGTCGTAATTGGGAGTTTGAGCATGCAACTGAATTCCACTGAAATCAGCGATCTGATTAAGCAGCGGATCGAGCAGTTCGAAGTCGTTAGCGAATCTCGTAACGAAGGTACTATCGTTGCGGTAAGTGACGGCATTATCCGCATCCACGGCCTAGCCGATGTGATGCAAGGTGAAATGATCGAACTGCCTGGTAGCCGTTTTGCAATCGCGTTGAACCTTGAACGTGATTCTGTCGGTGCCGTAGTAATGGGTCCTTATGCTGATTTAGCAGAGGGCGTAAAAGTTAAAACTACTGGCCGTATTCTGGAAGTTCCAGTCGGTCGTGGCCTGTTAGGCCGTGTAGTTAACACTCTGGGTGAGCCAATTGACGGAAAAGGCGCTATCGATAACGATGGTTTTTCTCCTGTTGAAGTTATCGCTCCAGGCGTTATCGACCGTAAGTCAGTAGATCAACCAGTTCAAACTGGTTATAAAGCCGTTGACGCTATGATCCCAATCGGTCGTGGCCAACGTGAATTGATCATTGGCGACCGTCAAACTGGTAAAACAGCTATGGCGATCGACGCAATCATCAACCAGCGCGACTCTAGCATCAAGTGTGTGTATGTAGCGGTAGGCCAAAAGGCTTCTACCATCGCTAACGTGGTACGCAAGCTAGAAGAGCACGGTGCATTAGCTAACACTATCGTTGTAGTTGCAACAGCTTCTGAAGCTGCAGCACTGCAATACTTAGCACCATACTCTGGTTGTGCTATGGGTGAATACTTCCGCGACCGCGGTGAAGATGCTCTGATCGTATACGATGACCTGTCTAAGCAAGCAGTTGCTTACCGTCAGATCTCGTTACTGCTGAAGCGTCCACCAGGCCGTGAAGCTTATCCTGGTGACGTATTCTATCTACACTCTCGTTTATTAGAGCGTGCTTCACGCGTAAACGAAGATTATGTAGAGAAGTTCACTAAGGGTGCTGTAACAGGCCAAACCGGTTCTTTAACCGCGCTGCCTATTATTGAAACTCAGGCGGGTGACGTATCTGCATTCGTACCGACCAACGTAATTTCTATTACTGACGGTCAGATCTTCCTTGAGACCGATCTGTTTAACTCTGGCTTACGTCCAGCGGTTAACCCAGGTATTTCTGTTTCTCGTGTTGGTGGTGCGGCTCAGACTAAGATCATCAAGAAACTGTCTGGTGGTATCCGTACCGCTCTAGCACAGTATCGTGAACTTGCTGCGTTCTCACAGTTTGCATCTGACTTAGACGATGCAACTCGTGCTCAACTTGAGCATGGTGTGCGTGTTACCGAACTGATGAAGCAAAAACAATATGCTCCTATGAGCGTAGCCGCTCAAGCTGTGTCAATTTTCGCAGCTGAAAAAGGTTACCTGAAGGGCGTTGAGCTGAACAAAGTCGGTGATTTCGAAGCCGCTCTGCTCTCGTACATGAACAGCGAGCATGCTGCTTTAATCAAGCTTATCAACGAGACTGGCGATTATAACGCCGATATCGAAGCTGAATTAAAAGCTGGCCTCGACAAGTTCGTAGCAACCCAAACCTGGTAACAATGATAGAGGTGTCTTAAGGCACCTCAGGTCCAGATTGGAGAGTAGAGATGGCCGGCGCTAAAGAGATTAAAACCAAGATCGCGAGTGTGAAAAACACTCAGAAGATCACGTCCGCCATGGAAATGGTGGCAGCCAGCAAAATGCGCAGAGCGCAGGACCGCATGGCTGCAAGCCGTCCATACGCGGAAAGCATGCGTAAGGTGATCGGTCACGTAGCGCAAGGTTCTCTCGAGTATAAACACCCCTACTTAGAGGTGAGAGAGGCTAAGCGGGTTGGTTACATTGTTGTAGCAACCGACCGTGGCCTTTGTGGTGGTCTGAACGTCAACCTCTTTAAAAAGGTTGTCGCAGACGTGAAAAGCTGGAAAGAGCAAGGTGCAGAATTTGAATTTTGCCCAATTGGTGCTCGTAGTGTTCAGTTTTTCAAAAGCTTTGGCGGTCATGTATCTGCCCATGCTTCAGGTTTAGGCGATGCGCCAAAGCTCGCTGACCTGATCGGGACAGTACGTGTAATGCTAGATGCTTACAACGAAGGCAAACTGGATCGTCTGTACGTAGTGTTCAACAAGTTTGTAAACACTATGACGCAGACTCCTGTGATCGAGCAGCTGCTACCTTTGCCTAAATCGGAAGAAGATGAGGTTGCTCATCGTTGGGACTATATCTACGAGCCAGATCCAAAAGCCCTTTTGGATACCTTATTGGTTCGTTATGTAGAATCTCAGGTTTACCAAGGTGTTGTTGAAAACATTGCTTCTGAACAGGCTGCCCGTATGGTGGCGATGAAGGCGGCAACAGACAACGCGGGTACACTGATTGACGATTTGCAATTGGTCTATAACAAGGCTCGTCAGGCTGCGATTACGCAGGAACTGTCGGAAATTGTTTCTGGTGCCTCTGCGGTTTAGGTTAGGTAACGAATACAAGTTTTAGAGGATTAATCATGAGCACAGGTACTGTTGTCCAAGTGATTGGCGCGGTTGTGGACGTAGAGTTTCCACAAGATGCCGTACCTCAGGTATATGACGCTCTGAAGATCACAGGTGAAGGCTCCTGTAATGGTTTGGTGCTGGAAGTTCAGCAACAACTAGGTGGTGGTGTAGTTCGTACCATCGCTATGGGTACTTCTGATGGTCTGCGTCGTGGTCTTGAGGTAGTAAACTCAGGTTCACCTATTTCTGTTCCTGTTGGTACCGCCACTCTTGGCCGTATCATGAACGTATTAGGCGACCCTATTGATGAAGCTGGCGCAATTGGCGAAGAAGAACGTTATGTGATTCACCGCAGCGCTCCTTCATACGAAGAGCAATCAAACACGACTGAACTGTTAGAGACTGGTATCAAGGTTATCGACCTTGTATGTCCATTCGCTAAGGGTGGTAAAGTAGGTCTGTTCGGTGGTGCGGGTGTTGGTAAGACAGTTAACATGATGGAACTGATCAACAACATCGCTAAAGCTCACTCAGGTCTTTCTGTATTCGCCGGTGTAGGTGAGCGTACTCGTGAGGGTAACGACTTCTACTACGAGATGAAGGATTCTGGCGTTCTCGACAAAGTAGCCATGGTTTATGGTCAAATGAACGAGCCACCAGGAAACCGTCTGCGTGTAGCACTGACCGGTCTGACTATGGCTGAAAAATTCCGTGACGAAGGTCGTGACGTTCTGTTGTTCGTTGACAACATCTACCGTTACACCCTAGCCGGTACTGAAGTATCAGCACTGTTAGGTCGTATGCCTTCTGCAGTAGGTTACCAACCCACTCTGGCTGAAGAAATGGGCGTTCTGCAAGAGCGTATTACTTCAACTAAGACTGGTTCTATTACCTCTGTACAAGCGGTATACGTACCTGCGGACGACTTGACTGACCCGTCACCAGCAACAACCTTCGCTCACTTAGATGCGACTGTTGTATTGTCACGTCAAATCGCTTCTCTGGGTATTTACCCAGCGGTTGACCCACTGGATTCTACTTCTCGTCAATTAGATCCATTAGTAGTTGGTCAAGAGCACTATGACGTAGCTAACGGTGTACAAACTGTTCTGCAACGCTACAAAGAGCTGAAAGACATCATTGCGATTCTCGGTATGGACGAACTGTCAGACGAAGATAAGATGACCGTTTCCCGTGCACGTAAGATTGAGCGTTTCTTGTCTCAGCCTTTCCACGTAGCAGAAGTCTTTACTGGTTCTCCTGGTAAGTACGTATCTCTGAAAGACACTATCCGTGGCTTCAAGGGAATTCTGAGTGGTGAGTTCGACCACATTCCAGAACAAGCGTTCTACATGGTTGGTTCTATCGACGAAGCTGTCGAGAAAGCTAACAAAAAGAAATAACTAAGTAGTCATACTTAGTTTTTTAAGGAGAACGGGATGGCAGCCATGACAGTACAGCTTGATATAGTAAGCGCAGAGAGCAGCATCTTCTCAGGTCGCGTAGCTAGCCTACAAGTGACCGGTTCTGAAGGTGAGTTGGGCATCATGCATGGCCACGCTCCACTGTTAAGCTATATCAAACCTGGCATGGCGCGCATCGTCAAACAAGACGGCAGCGAAGAAGTGTTTTATCTTTCTGGTGGTTTACTGGAAGTACAACCTTCTTCTGTTTCTGTGTTGGCTGATGTGGTTATGCGTGCCAAAGATATTGATGAGCAGGCAGCATTAGAAGCCAAGCGTCGTGCAGAAGCCCATATGGCGACTGCGGGTGCGGACTTCAATTATGACGCCGCTATGGTTGAGTTAGCGAAAGCAATGGCTCAACTACGTGTTGTTGAAACCATCAAGAAAAACATTGCCAGATAAAGGTTATTGTTTGTGATAAAAGGCGGTTATCGAAAGATACCCGCCTTTTTTGTTGGTTTTTTCGCTGCATTTTGAGTTCTGCCTTTCGCTTTGCTGCGCCTTTCCGTTAAAATTGCGCCATTAAATCGAGCTCAGTTTATCCCTTTGGGATGTTAATCAAGGATATGGCAATGGCATTAAATGTAGTTATCTTAGCGGCAGGAAAAGGAACTCGCATGCGCTCGGATCTTCCCAAGGTATTACATCCTATCGCCCACAAGAGCATGGTGCAGCATGTTATCGATACCGCCCACTGCATCGGCAGCGATGCCATTCAACTAGTGTACGGCTATGGCGCCGACAAATTAAAATCCGCACTGGGTGAGCAGCAGTTAAATTGGATGTTGCAAGCCGAGCAGTTAGGTACAGGCCATGCGGTCGCTCAGGCGATTCCCAATATCGATGATAATGACACTGTGCTGATCCTTTACGGTGATGTGCCGTTAATCCAAGCTTCAACCCTCGAAGCTCTGCTTGCCGCGCGTCCTGATCAGGGCGTGGCGATTTTAACCGTCAATCTAACCAATCCAACTGGCTATGGCCGCATCGTGCGCGAGCAAGGTAAGGTTGTTGGTATCGTCGAGCAAAAGGATGCCAATGCTGAGCAGTTAGCCATCAATGAAATCAATACCGGCATTATGGCGGTGCCTGGTAAGGCATTAAAAACCTGGCTTGGCCGCCTATCGAATAACAATGCTCAGGGCGAATACTACCTGACTGATATTATCGCCATGGCTCACGCCGATGGCGTTGAGATTAATACCGCTCAGCCACAATCAGCCATTGAGGTGGAAGGCGCCAATAACCGCGTGCAGCTTGCACAACTCGAGCGCGCTTATCAGGCCCGTGAAGCCGAAAAATTAATGATTGCTGGGGCTAATCTACGTGACCCAAGCCGTATCGATATCCGTGGCGAAGTGACTGTGGGTATGGATGTGATGGTCGATGTGAACGTTATTTTCGAAGGTAATGTGGTGATTGGCAATAACGTTAGCATCGGCGCTGGCGCGATTCTTATCGATTGTGAAATTGCCGATAACG
Organism: Shewanella sp. GD04112; assembly: GCF_029835735.1. NCBI lineage: Bacteria > Pseudomonadati > Pseudomonadota > Gammaproteobacteria > Alteromonadales > Shewanellaceae > Shewanella > Shewanella sp. GD04112. The sequence continues at coordinate 4,864,753 of NZ_JAOEAL010000001.1, read as the reverse complement.
CTGAGATCAAACCTTACTCTATTATCGAAGGCGCTAAGCTAGGCGTTGCCGCCAGTGCGGGGCCTTTTGCTCGTTTACGCCCAGGAGCAGAGTTAATGCAAGATGCCCATATCGGCAACTTTGTTGAGATGAAAAAAGCTGTTTTAGGTGTGGGTTCTAAGGCGGGTCACTTAGCCTATTTAGGCGATGCGCAAATCGGTGCGGGTGTGAATATTGGTGCTGGCACTATTACCTGTAATTACGATGGTGCCAATAAACACTTAACCGTGATTGAAGATAATGTGTTTGTGGGGAGTGATACTCAGCTGGTGGCGCCAGTGACCATTGGTAAAGGCGCGACGCTCGGTGCGGGGTCAACAATTACCCGTGACGTGGGTGAGGATGAGCTAGTGATCACCCGTGTTAAGCAAAAACATCTAACTGGCTGGCAACGTCCGGTAAAGATTAAGAAATAACGGCGCTGTACCCAGTAAACATAAAGCGGCTTATTGCCGCTTTATGACTTTTTTGTCAAAGCTAAAAATCCCTATCAAATAAAAATCAGCTAAATTAATGTTCAATTAAGACTGTGATGTTATGGCTAATTCATTGTTTTTATTCAAAGTTGATCCAAGTCACGCTAGATTGTAAATTCGTGTAAAGATAGTTAAATAAAAACAATTCTTATTTATATTGCCTGCAATTCTAAGACGAAAGGTCTACTTGAGGTGTTGGCAATGGTATTTAAATATTCAGTGGTTGGTTTGGCCGTAGGGTCTGCATTAATGGCGATGCCTGTTATGGCTGAAGCGCCAAATGATGAGAACATTGAGCGCATTAATGTGACTGGCCGTACGTTTAACGACTATAAAGTCGGCAGTGCATCCGGTGCTATGCGTGGTGATATCGATTTAATGGATACACCACAATCTGTAAATGTTATCCCCGACTTTGTGACCGATGAGCAATTAGCGACTAACCTTGCGGAAGTCTTAGTTAATGACTCGAGCGTAACGGCGGGAACCACTCGCTGGAACCGCCAAGTCTTTAGTATTCGTGGTTTTGAATTAGATTCAGGCAACGGTTATCTGATCAACGGCCACCAGCAATGGTCTCACTACGTTCAACCTATCGAAACTCTGCAACAAGTCGAAGTGCTGAAAGGCCCTTCGAGCATGTTGTATGGCCAATCTGGACCTGGCGGTTTGGTGAATATGGTCACCAAGAAACCCACCTACGATTCTATGCTCAACTTAGGGTTTGATACCGACGGTTACGGCTCTACCCGCGCACAGTTAGATGCTGGTGGCAGCTTAAACGAGGCGCAGAGCATTCGTTACCGCGGTGTGTTAGTCAAACAAGACACTAAATACTGGCGTGAATATTCAACGACCGATGAAAACCAAGAGCGTGATCGTTGGTTAGGTTATTTGAACCTAGAATTTGATATCAGTGATGATTTGTTATTGTCACTGAAATACGACCATACCCAAGATAAAACCGGTATCGATGCTGGCAGTTGGTTAGATAAGCAAGGCAATGTTGTCGGCCAGCGTAAAACCATCTGGGATGCGCCTTGGGCCTTTACCGATAACACGGTTTCAAACTTAGGTGCCGATTTAACTTGGCATATGAATGACGATTGGAAAGTTAAACTGGGTTATAACGATCAACAGTTTAATCGCCAGCGTTTCGATTCTGCACCGCAATATAATGAAGATCCATTCACCTCGGGATACAGTATTAGGCCATTCGATCGTTACGATGATTGGCAGCATAAAACCGCCTATGTCGATTTTACGGGTGAGTTTGCATTGGCGGGTATGGAGCATCAGTTGCTGATCGGCGCTAACTATCTCGATTATTTCTACCAGCAACAAATCGCTCGTGGCGCAGCTCAAACCGTTATTCCTGGTCAGCCGGTGATTCAGCCGGATCTTGATTACCATACAGGTAAAAAAGGTACTCCAAGTGAATACAAATACTATGGTTTCTATCTGCAAGATTTAATGACCATCAATGAACAATGGAAGTTGCTCGCAGGGGTTCGTTATGACGAACAGAAAAAAGATGGCGAAGGTGAAAACAGTTATGCCGTATCGCCTAAATTTGGGGTGATCTACTCACCTACAGATAACGGCAGTGTTTATGTTAACTACTCAAAAAGCTTCACCCCGCAAGGTGCGGTGAATAATGAATACGATATCAATAATAAACTTAACCTAAAGCCTGAATACGGCATTCAATATGAAGTGGGAACAAAGTGGGAACTGTTTGACGACAGCTTGCTATTAACGGCAGCGGTATTTGATATCACACTTGAAAACATTACTATTTCAGAAAAATTGCCTACACCTATCGGTGATTTCACTGATATCACCACCCAAGGCGGAGAGCAAAAGCACCGCGGCTTTGAAGTAGGTGCCCAAGGTAAGCTAGGCGATAGCTGGTTTGTGACTTCATCTATGATGTACCTCGATGCTGAGTATCAAACGGGTGATGAGCGCGAAGGTAAAACTCCTATCGATGCCCCTGAATGGTCGGCTAATATCTGGACTCGTTATGAAGTAACCGATAACTTTGCAATGAACTTCGGTGCTATCTATGTTGGCGAGCGTTTTGCAAACGTGGATAACACTATCAGTAAAGACGGTTATGTCCGCTTCGATATCGGTGCTGCCTACACTATTGATATTATGGGTAAAGATGTAAGCATCCGCGCGAACGTGAGAAACCTGTTTGATACCGATTATATTGATGGCGGACAATACAATATGGTGACTCTAGGCCAAGACCGTAACTTCAGCGTGGCACTTGAAGCTAAGTTCTAACTTCACTTTCTATGCTTAAGTTTTAGCTCCCTTAAAGCAGTTCACCGATAGGTGGACTGCTTTTTTATTGCTTTTCATTAGGTTAATTTTAAAAACTCATCTATTTCATCACTTTCATTCCAAAAACACCTTTCGAATACTAGTAAAAATGTTTCGTTTCTCTATAATGTAACTTTCGAACCGAAAGTTAACTGAAAGGTTTTATGAATAAACGAAACACACAGCAACGACGCCACAGTATTATCAGCATTCTGAATGAACAGGGTGAAGTGAGTGTCGATGAGTTGTCATTACGTTTCGAAACCTCAGAAGTGACTATTCGTAAAGACTTGGCCGAACTTGAAAAAACCGGATTACTGCTGCGCCGCTATGGCGGTGCTGTGGCTATACCTGATGAAGTCACGCAACAGTTTTCTGCCAAGATTGCCCCTAATAAGTTATCCATTGCTAAAGCAGCGGCGCAGCTGATCAAAGATCACAATCGCATCATCATCGACAGTGGCACCACCACTTCTGGCCTGATCGCCGAGCTGAATCACAAGCGTGGGCTGGTGGTCATGACCAATGCCTTACATTTGGCTAATGCGATTCATGAGCTTGAAAATGAGCCCACCCTATTGATGACTGGCGGAACCTGGGATCCGCATTCAGAGTCGTTCCAGGGGCAAGTGGCCGAGCAAGTATTACGCTCCTATAACTTCGACCAACTCTTTATCGGTGCTGACGGTATCGATTTAGCGCGCGGCACCACCACCTTTAATGAGCTGACGGGGTTAAGTAAGGTGATGGCAGAGGTTTCCCGCGAAGTGATCGTTATGGTGGATTCGGACAAAATTGGTAAGCGGATCCCTAACTTAGAACTACCTTGGTCGCAAATCAGCGTACTAGTTACCGATGCTCGCATCGAAGAGAGCGCCCTTAACCAAATTACCGAGCAAGGCGTGAAAGTCATCTTAGCGCCCTACTCGTCTTAGGCATTTGCCCGTGATAAGCCAAAGCAAATGTCTCAAACAACTTCATTTTTATTTTTCATTTTATAGGTAAAAACTATGTGCGGAATCGTTGGCGCAGTGGCGCAAAGGGATGTGGCCGAAATTCTGGTCGAAGGTTTACGTCGTTTAGAATATCGTGGATATGACTCCGCTGGTGTTGCCGTTATCCACAATGGCGAACTTAATCGTACTCGTCGCGTGGGTAAAGTGCAGGAGCTCTCTGCCGCTCTCGAAACCGACCCGTTAGCGGGGGGCACTGGTATTGCACATACTCGTTGGGCTACCCATGGTGAGCCAAGCGAGCGCAATGCTCACCCACATTTATCTGAAGGCGATATTGCCGTGGTGCACAATGGCATTATCGAAAACCATCATAAACTGCGCGAAATGCTAAAAGAGCTGGGCTATCACTTCAGCTCTGATACCGACACCGAAGTGATTTGCCACTTAGTTCATCACGAATTAAAAACGCACGACACCTTACTGGCCGCTGTGCAAGCCACAGTTAAACAACTCGAAGGCGCTTATGGCACTGTGGTTATCGACCGCCGCGATAGCGAGCGTATGGTCGTTGCGCGCTCAGGCAGCCCATTAGTGATTGGTTTTGGTTTAGGTGAAAACTTCGTTGCATCTGACCAATTGGCGCTGCTGCCTGTGACCCGTTCTTTCGCGTTTTTAGAAGAAGGTGACGTGGCAGAAGTGACTCGTCGCACCGTGAGCATTTTCGATGTGCATGGCAATAAAGTTGAGCGCGAAGTTAAAGAATCAGAAATCACCCATGATGCCGGCGACAAAGGTGAATATCGCCACTATATGCTCAAAGAGATTTATGAGCAGCCATTGGCACTGACGCGCACTATCGAAGGTCGCATTGCTAACAAGCAAGTGCTCGACACGGCTTTTGGTGATAACGCCGCAGAGTTTTTAAAAGATATTAAACACGTACAGATTATTGCCTGTGGTACTAGTTATCATGCGGGGATGGCGGCGCGTTATTGGTTAGAGGATTGGGCTGGCGTTTCATGTAATGTCGAAATCGCCTCCGAATTCCGCTACCGCAAGTCGCATTTGTTCCCTAACAGCCTGTTGGTGACCATTTCTCAATCCGGCGAGACTGCCGATACGCTGGCGGCGATGCGCCTAGCCAAAGAAATGGGCTACAAGGCGACGCTAACTATCTGTAACGCACCTGGCTCTTCCTTAGTCCGTGAGTCTGACATGGCATACATGATGAAAGCGGGTGCTGAGATTGGCGTTGCCTCTACCAAAGCCTTTACTGTGCAGTTGGCTGGTTTGTTAATGCTGACGGCGGTGATCGGTCGCCATAATGGCATGTCGGAGCAAATGCAGGCGGAGATCACTCAAAGCCTACAGTCTATGCCAGCCAAAGTGGAACAAGCATTGAGCTTAGATGATGCGATTGCTGAATTGGCGGAAGATTTTGCCGACAAACACCATGCGCTATTCCTTGGCCGTGGCGATCAGTATCCGATTGCGATGGAAGGTGCGCTGAAACTTAAAGAGATCTCTTATATCCATGCTGAGGCGTATGCCTCTGGCGAGCTGAAACATGGCCCACTGGCGTTGATTGATGCCGACATGCCCGTCATCGTAGTCGCGCCAAACAACGAACTGTTAGAAAAGCTGAAATCTAACGTTGAAGAAGTGCGTGCCCGTGGTGGTTTAATGTATGTCTTTGCCGATGTGGATGCTGAGTTTGAATCTGACGAGACCATGAAGGTTATCCCAGTTCCACACTGCGATATCTTTATGGCACCGCTGATTTACACTATCCCATTACAGTTGCTGTCGTATCACGTTGCCTTAATTAAGGGCACGGATGTGGATCAACCGCGAAACCTCGCTAAATCGGTGACGGTGGAATAAATCGGAAGTCATAAAAAACCGCCTGAATGGCGGTTTTTTATTGGGGCTTTATTAGAGTATATGCTGGTGGCTAAGTGTGTTAAGCCGTTATAGCATTAAGTGCGTTTTGCTTTTTTTCTTCGAAACGCTTCCACACTTTATCGTGGAAATAAAACACTACCGTGTTTATTGCGGGTTCAACTAAGGCAACGGCACCACCTACCAAAACACTACCGGTTAATAAATAGGTAACGGTGAAGGCGACGCTGAAATGTAATACGGCAAAAGTAAATGTCTTGGTCATGATCTTATCCTCTAATGTAAGCCCCAATTGGGAATGGTTAGATGATAACAGTTCTCATTAAAATTTAAACCCGTATTTTGAGATTAGTTTAAACGGTTTTTTCTATCTATAAGCGCTAAAAAATATAAAGCCCTCAAATGAGGGCTTTATATGACAATCAGCTTCGATTAGTAATGCCAAGGAAACGCTGAAAAGTCCTGATCGCGTTTTTCGAGGAAAGCATCGCGCCCTTCCTGAGCTTCTGCGCTGGCATAGGCTAAGCGTGTCGCTTCACCCGCAAACAGTTGCTGACCGACCATGCCATCGTCTGTCATGTTAAAGCCGTACTTCAACATACGCATCGCTGTTGGCGATTTGGAGTTAATCTCTTTGGCCCATCTTAATGCTTCGACTTCGAGTTCTGCATGGGGAACCGATTTATTGACCATTCCCATGGCAAAGGCTTCATCGGCACTGTAGTTAAAGCCGCAGAAGAAAATTTCTCGCGCGCGCTTTTGGCCAATCATTTTGGCAAGATAAGCACTACCATAGCCAGAATCGAAACTCGCGACATCGGGATCGGTTTGTTTGAAGACGGCGTGTTCCTTCGAGGCTAAGGTTAAGTCGCAGACAACGTGTAAACTATGGCCGCCACCCACCGCCCAACCCGGCACGACGGCGATCACCACCTTAGGCATAAAGCGGATCAATCGTTGGACTTCGAGGATATGTAAACGCCCCATTCTGGCTAAATCGGCTTTGCCTTCTTCTGCGCCTTCATATTTATAACCATCTTTGCCGCGAATACGTTGATCGCCACCGGAGGAAAACGAATATTGTCCTTTGGCGGAGGGGCCATTGCCTGTGAGTAACACACAACCTACATCGGACCATTGGCGAGCGTGATCGAGGGCGATATACAACTCGTCGACCGTCTTTGGGCGGAAGGCATTGAGGCAATCTGGACGGTTGATGGCGATACGCACTGTGCCGTGGGCTTTGGCTCTATGGTAAGTGATATCGTCGAAATTAAATCCGCTGACTTCATCCCACAGTGCGGGATCAAAAATATCTGATACTGGTTTAGTCATGATACAAGGCCTATGTAATTGAAGTTCAAAGGCTAGGCGGAATCATGTCTTTGGTCAATCGCCTAAGCGTCATGCTTAGTGATGGGCTGCAAAATTCCGTTTGCCTGTAAGTGGGATTAGAGGTTATCGCAGATAAAAAACAGGTTATCTCGGCTAAAAATGGGGTGCTCGGGCGCTTTAGTGCCGCAATAGCTGTCTTTAAAATCGGCAATGCCGTCTTCGGTAAGTGGGATTTTATTAAATTCTTCGACTTCAGGAGCCGATAGTCGCTCCAAAATCTCTTTTCGAGCCTTAGTGCGTTTCTGATCGATCTTAATAATTTGGGTGCCCGTCATCGAACCCATTTTATTTTCTATCTTCTGAACCATTTCCTCTGTTTTAGCTATAGGTGCATCTAATTTGTCTGTTTCGGTGTATAAGTAATATAATGCACCACACAGGAGCGCTAATATGATCCAACCTTTCATCTTTTAGTCCAACATAAGTGAATAACCATTAATAATATGGGTATAATAAGCCAGTTTTCGTCCAATATTAAAGCAGTAAAAGGCTGTCACGATGAACGCAGAATCTAATAACAAGGACTATTCGAAAACCAATCGAATTAAGATTCACCAGCCAGATGAAAATAAGGCTGATCGCTTTAACCCCCGCAACCGGATTTATGTCCGGGCAATCGATGGATTATGGAGTAGCGTACGCCGCCGTATGGGTTGGGTCGCAATGCTCTTCTTCCTTATTCTGCCGTGGATCCCTTGGGGAGATCGTCAAGCCGTTTGGTTCAATCTGGGCGAGCAGAAGTTTCATGTCTTTGGCCTCACCATTTGGCCTCAGGATCTCACCTTACTCGCGGCTCTCTTTATGATAGCTGCCTTTGCACTGTTTTTCGTCACAACCTATCTTGGCCGCGTTTGGTGTGGTTATACCTGCCCGCAAACCGTGTGGACGTTTATGTTCATTTGGTTCGAGGAAAAACTCGAAGGTGCACGTAATAAACGCATCAAGCTAGATCAAATGCCATGGAACTTTGACAAACTTTGGCGCAAGACGGCAAAACACACTGCGTGGATTTTATTGTCGCTGCTCACAGCCATGACCTTCGTGTCTTATTTTGTGCCGAGCCGCGAAGTGTATGTCGATGTCTTTACCCTTAACGCATCAGGCGCAATCTACTTCTGGGTGGTGTTTTTTACCTTCGCAACATACGGTAATGCGGGTTGGATGCGTGAAATTATGTGTATCCATATGTGCCCCTATGCCCGTTTCCAATCGGCGATGTTTGATAAAAACACTTATATCGTAGGTTACGATGCAAAACGCGGTGAGACCCGCGGCCCGCGCTCACGCAAAGCCGACCCGAAAGAAATGGGATTAGGCGACTGCATCGACTGCGACCTCTGTGTCCAGGTTTGCCCAACGGGTATCGACATTCGTAACGGCTTGCAATACGAATGTATTAACTGCGGCGCCTGTATCGACGCTTGTGATCAAACCATGGAGCGGATGGGATATCCTCTGGGGCTGATTAGCTATACCACAGAGAATAAACTCGAAGGTATCAAAGAGAAGGTATTGCGTCCTAAGCTGGTGGGCTATGGCGTGGTGTTGGCTGCCATGATCCTGATCTTTATCTACGCGAGCGCGACGATTGCACCCGTGCGTATGGATATCATCCGCGACCGTAACCAACTTTATAGGGAAAACAATCAAGGGCTGATTGAAAACACCTTCACCCTGAAAATTCTCAATAAGACAGAACAAGCCCATGAATACACCATGAGTGTTGAAGGCCTCAACAACTATAAATGGTATGGACCAACCTCAGTGACGATTGCGGGTGGAGAGGTGTTAACTCTACCTATCAGTGTCGGGGTCGATCCGGTCGAACTTTCGCGCTCAGTGACTAACATCGAGATAAAAGTGAAAACCCATATCGATGGTGAAGAAGTCGAAGTCGAGCAAGAATCGCGTTTCTTCAGTCCGTAGTAAGTTTTTTGTTAAGTAAATGCATTCAAAAAGGGGCTGTTTAGCCCCTTTTTTATTCATATTGCTGGATATCTAGGCGTCTAGATGATTAATCGAAACTTTCTGTCAAAAAGCCCTTGCGTAAAAAGTTCTGCTGCCTATAATGCGCATCCACTGACACGGCAGACAGCGAAAGCAAGCGCGGTGACAGTGCGAATCGAATGCAAAATGTGCAGTTGATTCGAAAGCCTCAAGAAGTTTGCAAAAACGCCTTGACGCGACAAGGGAAATGCGTAGAATACGCAGCCCTGACCCGCTGAGCGGTAACGCGAAGTGAATGGTCAAATGCTCTTTAACAATCTAAACAAGAAATCTGTGTGGACACTCACAGGTGTTGAGTTAATCGAAATTACTCTGCCGTTTGGCGAGTAATCAAAATTTACATCAATGAATGAGTGTTCATAGCAATATGTACAACGACTTATTAAGTTAAGTCGATTCAGAATTCATTGAGCCGAATCTTCGGATTCACAAAACTTTTAATTGAAGAGTTTGATCATGGCTCAGATTGAACGCTGGCGGCAGGCCTAACACATGCAAGTCGAGCGGCAGCACAAGGGAGTTTACTCCTGAGGTGGCGAGCGGCGGACGGGTGAGTAATGCCTAGGGATCTGCCCAGTCGAGGGGGATAACAGTTGGAAACGACTGCTAATACCGCATACGCCCTACGGGGGAAAGAGGGGGACTTTCGGGCCTCTCGCGATTGGATGAACCTAGGTGGGATTAGCTAGTTGGTGAGGTAATGGCTCACCAAGGCGACGATCCCTAGCTGTTCTGAGAGGATGATCAGCCACACTGGGACTGAGACACGGCCCAGACTCCTACGGGAGGCAGCAGTGGGGAATATTGCACAATGGGGGAAACCCTGATGCAGCCATGCCGCGTGTGTGAAGAAGGCCTTCGGGTTGTAAAGCACTTTCAGTAGGGAGGAAAGGTTGTAAGTTAATACCTTGCAGCTGTGACGTTACCTACAGAAGAAGGACCGGCTAACTCCGTGCCAGCAGCCGCGGTAATACGGAGGGTCCAAGCGTTAATCGGAATTACTGGGCGTAAAGCGTGCGCAGGCGGTTTGTTAAGCGAGATGTGAAAGCCCCGGGCTCAACCTGGGAATTGCATTTCGAACTGGCAAACTAGAGTCTTGTAGAGGGGGGTAGAATTCCAGGTGTAGCGGTGAAATGCGTAGAGATCTGGAGGAATACCGGTGGCGAAGGCGGCCCCCTGGACAAAGACTGACGCTCAGGCACGAAAGCGTGGGGAGCAAACAGGATTAGATACCCTGGTAGTCCACGCCGTAAACGATGTCTACTCGGAGTTTGGTGTCTTGAACACTGGGCTCTCAAGCTAACGCATTAAGTAGACCGCCTGGGGAGTACGGCCGCAAGGTTAAAACTCAAATGAATTGACGGGGGCCCGCACAAGCGGTGGAGCATGTGGTTTAATTCGATGCAACGCGAAGAACCTTACCTACTCTTGACATCCAGAGAATTCGCTAGAGATAGCTTAGTGCCTTCGGGAACTCTGAGACAGGTGCTGCATGGCTGTCGTCAGCTCGTGTTGTGAAATGTTGGGTTAAGTCCCGCAACGAGCGCAACCCCTATCCTTATTTGCCAGCGCGTAATGGCGGGAACTCTAGGGAGACTGCCGGTGATAAACCGGAGGAAGGTGGGGACGACGTCAAGTCATCATGGCCCTTACGAGTAGGGCTACACACGTGCTACAATGGCGAGTACAGAGGGTTGCAAAGCCGCGAGGTGGAGCTAATCTCACAAAGCTCGTCGTAGTCCGGATTGGAGTCTGCAACTCGACTCCATGAAGTCGGAATCGCTAGTAATCGTGGATCAGAATGCCACGGTGAATACGTTCCCGGGCCTTGTACACACCGCCCGTCACACCATGGGAGTGGGCTGCAAAAGAAGTGGGTAGCTTAACCTTCGGGAGGGCGCTCACCACTTTGTGGTTCATGACTGGGGTGAAGTCGTAACAAGGTAGCCCTAGGGGAACCTGGGGCTGGATCACCTCCTTACCTATACGACTAACTCGATGTTTGTTGAGTGTTCACACAGATGGCTTGTTGAACTTCTCGAAAGAGGAGGGAGAGCGAAATGCACCGCGAGCCGGTAAGCATTGTTCTTTAACAATTTGGAAAGCTGATAGTAATTAACGCAATGATGTCTGTCGTTGTGTTAATACGAAAAAAATTGAGTTCTTAAAACACTTTTTAAGTGTCTTGAATATTCAAGTCTAAGGCGAGTCCATCTTCTTGGTCGAAGATGAGACAAGTAAAACCAGCTGGTCGCAACAGCGCAAGTGATGTGAAACTCATTTGGGTTGTATGGTTAAGCGACTAAGCGTATACGGTGGATGCCTTGGCAGTCAGAGGCGATGAAGGACGTAGTAACTTGCGAAAAGCGTTGGCGAGCTAGTAACAAGCATTTGAGCTAACGATGTCCGAATGGGGGAACCCAGCAGCATAAGCTGTTATCACTGCATGAATACATAGTGTAGTGAGGCAAACGAGGGGAACTGAAACATCTAAGTACCCTTAGGAAAAGAAATCAACCGAGATTCCCCTAGTAGCGGCGAGCGAACGGGGATTAGCCCTTAAGTCAGAGGGGTGTTAGTGGAATGGTCTGGAAAGTCCAGCGGCACAGGGTGATAGCCCCGTACACGAAAACTAACCTTTGATGAAAACGAGTAAGGCGGGACACGTGATATCCTGTTTGAATATGGGGGGACCATCCTCCAAGGCTAAATACTCCTGACTGACCGATAGTGAACCAGTACCGTGAGGGAAAGGCGAAAAGAACCCCTGTGAGGGGAGTGAAATAGAACCTGAAACCGTATACGTACAAGCAGTGGGAGCGGTTCTTGAGACCGTGACTGCGTACCTTTTGTATAATGGGTCAGCGACTTACGTTTTGTAGCGAGGTTAAGCGAATAGCGGAGCCGTAGGGAAACCGAGTGTTAACTGCGCGTTTAGTTGCAAGGCGTAGACCCGAAACCCGGTGATCTAGCCATGGGCAGGTTGAAGGTTGAGTAACATCAACTGGAGGACCGAACCGACTAATGTTGAAAAATTAGCGGATGACTTGTGGCTGGGGGTGAAAGGCCAATCAAACCGGGAGATATCTGGTTCTCCTCGAAAGCTATTTAGGTAGCGCCTCGGACGAACACCTTTGGGGGTAGAGCACTGTTAAGGCTAGGGGGTCATCCCGACTTACCAACCCTTTGCAAACTCCGAATACCAAAGAGTGCTATCCGGGAGACAGACGGCGGGTGCTAACGTCCGTCGTCAAAAGGGAAACAACCCAGACCGTCAGCTAAGGTCCCAAAGTGTATGTTAAGTGGGAAACGATGTGGGAAGGCTTAGACAGCTAGGATGTTGGCTTAGAAGCAGCCATCATTTAAAGAAAGCGTAATAGCTCACTAGTCGAGTCGGCCTGCGCGGAAGATGTAACGGGGCTAAACATACCACCGAAGCTACGGGTGCAATCCATTAGGGTTGCGCGGTAGAGGAGCGTTCTGTAAGCCGTTGAAGGTGAAGGGGTAACCCACGCTGGAGGTATCAGAAGTGCGAATGCTGACATGAGTAACGATAAAGGGGGTGAAAAACCCCCTCGCCGAAAGACCAAGGGTTCCTGTCCAACGTTAATCGGGGCAGGGTGAGTCGACCCCTAAGGCGAGGCCGAAAGGCGTAGTCGATGGGAAACAGATTAATATTTCTGTACTTCCGCTAACTGCGATGGAGAGACGGAGAAGGCTAGGCTAGCGCGGCGTTGGTAGTCCGCGTTTAAGGTGGTAGGTGGGTGACTTAGGCAAATCCGGGTCACTATACACTGAGAGCTGATGACGAGTCCCCAAGGGGATGAAGTAGTTGATGCCATGCTTCCAGGAAAATCTTCTAAGCTTCAGGTTAGCGGGAATCGTACCCCAAACCGACACAGGTGGTCGGGTAGAGAATACCAAGGCGCTTGAGAGAACTCGGCTGAAGGAACTAGGCAAAATGGTACCGTAACTTCGGGAGAAGGTACGCTGCTGTTGGTGATGGGACTTGCTCCCTAAGCTGACGGCAGTCGCAGATACCAGGTGGCTGCAACTGTTTATCAAAAACACAGCACTGTGCAAAATCGCAAGATGACGTATACGGTGTGACGCCTGCCCGGTGCCGGAAGGTTAATTGATTGGGTTATCGCAAGAGAAGCTCATGATCGAAGCCCCGGTAAACGGCGGCCGTAACTATAACGGTCCTAAGGTAGCGAAATTCCTTGTCGGGTAAGTTCCGACCTGCACGAATGGCGTAATGATGGCCACGCTGTCTCCAGCCGAGACTCAGTGAAGTTGAAATTGCGGTGAAGATGCCGTATACCCGCGGCTAGACGGAAAGACCCCGTGAACCTTTACTATAGCTTGGCACTGAACATTGACCCTACATGTGTAGGATAGGTGGGAGACTTTGAAGCGGGAACGCTAGTTCTCGTGGAGTCGTCCTTGAAATACCACCCTTGTAGTGTTGATGTTCTAACTTGGGCCCCTAATCGGGGTTAAGGACAGTGCCTGGTGGGTAGTTTGACTGGGGCGGTCTCCTCCCAAAGAGTAACGGAGGAGCACGAAGGTTGGCTAAGTACGGTCGGACATCGTACGGTTAGTGCAATGGCATAAGCCAGCTTAACTGCGAGACAGACACGTCGAGCAGGTACGAAAGTAGGTCATAGTGATCCGGTGGTTCTGAATGGAAGGGCCATCGCTCAACGGATAAAAGGTACTCCGGGGATAACAGGCTGATACCGCCCAAGAGTTCATATCGACGGCGGTGTTTGGCACCTCGATGTCGGCTCATCACATCCTGGGGCTGAAGTCGGTCCCAAGGGTATGGCTGTTCGCCATTTAAAGTGGTACGCGAGCTGGGTTCAGAACGTCGTGAGACAGTTCGGTCCCTATCTGCCGTGGGCGTTGGATGATTGAGGGGAGTTGCTCCTAGTACGAGAGGACCGGAGTGAACGAACCGCTGGTGTTCGGGTTGTCATGCCAATGGCATTGCCCGGTAGCTATGTTCGGAATCGATAACCGCTGAAAGCATCTAAGCGGGAAGCGAGCCCCAAGATGAGTCATCCCTTGGACTTTAAGTCCACTAAAGAGCCGTTCGAGACTAGGACGTTGATAGGTCAGGTGTGTAAGCGTTGTGAGGCGTTGAGCTAACTGATACTAATGACTCGAGAGGCTTAACCATACAACCCAGATGGGTTTTACTAAGTAATCCTTAGACGAATACAAACACTTAAGAAGTGGAACTCAATCCAGCTTTCCGAATTCATTTACTGCCTGCATGAGATAAGCCGGGTAAGTAAATAGCAAATTTGCTTGGTGACAATAGCATTGTGGTCCCACCTGATCCCATCCCGAACTCAGAAGTGAAACGCAATCGCGCCGATGGTAGTGTGGGGTCTCCCCATGTGAGAGTAGGTCATCGCCAAGCGCCTAATTAAACAATGAAGCCAGCTGAATAAGCTGGCTTTTTTGTTTTTGTTATTTTCTGTTTTATTAACTTATTTTCTATTCTTCACTTTATCGTCTCGTTTGCTAGCGGTTCTTTCAATCGATTAGCGTATTTAGTCTAAAATAACTCCACTTATGTTAAGTCTTTTTGCTTAGTAACGGGTTTCCCGTTAGCATACTGGGCGTCCATCTTTTTATTAAAGACATTTGGCTACCCATGCTTCGTAAACTCTCGCTCGCAGTATTGATACCTGTCTGCATGCTGGCACTTTATTTAGTGTTGGTTACGGCTGAGTATTTCTATGAGAGCGAGCTGGTACGTAATGAACTGGCGGATCGCCAGGTGAACCAGATAAAGCAGCAACTTTTACGTATGCAAACGATAGTGCAGTCGGCACAAGCGTTACAAGATGTTGAACGTATCGAGCAGGAAGTCTCTCTGGCAACCTTAGATATGAATGTCATGGTTTATATCTTGCTGGATGCGAATAGCCGGATTCGATTTGCAAATCATACTGTTTGGCGTGATAGCAATGCCATTGAAGTGATTGATGGTTACGATGTGGTCCGGCATCATGCCGTGGTGCAATCTGGACAGGCGAGTGTTTCAATTAATCCAGACCGATTATCGATTCAAGCCTATTATCCCGTCGATGCTCAATATCCTGGAGCGACAGAGCTTATCTATCTTGAGTCTGATCTCGCGCCGTTAGTGGCTAAAGCTTCAACCGAATTACAACAACGATTTATGCGTGTCTGGGGACTCGGGGCGCTGTTGTTAATCGGTTTTACCTTTGTTCTATATTACCTCTTGATCCGTCCATTCAAGATGTTAAGCGAATCGGCGAAGCATGTAGGCACTCCTGAGTTTTCGACTCAAGTGCCTTGGAGTGCCTCCGAGGTCTTGTCTCTACAAACGACACTGCAGCAGGTTCATGAACATTTAGGACGTGCAGTTAAGCAGCTTAACGATAGTGAGCAACGTTGGTTGTTTGCGGTTGAAGGTTCACGCAATGGGATCTGGGATTGGAATATTCGTTCTGGCGAAGTTTTTTTGTCCGATCGTTGGAAGGAAATGATTGGCTATCAACCCGACGAGCTAGAGGAAGTGTTCCAGACCTGGGAAACGCGTTTGCATCCCGATGATAAGCAAGCCGTGTTGGACTGCCTGCAAGAGTATGTCTGTGGCAAGACTAAAGAATTTGAGAGTGTCCATCGCTTACAACATAGAGATGGGCATTATGTTTGGGTATTTGACCGTGGCATGTTAGTCGACTGGGACCACCTTGGTCGACCGACTCGAATGATCGGCATTCATGTCGATGTTTCGGAGAGTGAGCGAAACCATGCTGCGATCGCCGAATTAGTGAAGCAATCTGTGGCTGGGCCTAAGATGCTCCCCGAAACCTTTATGGCGCAGTTATCCCAATACCTTAATCAGCGAACCAGTGCGGGGCATTGGGGGGCTTTGTTATTACTCAATGTTGAAACCCTTGGGGCGAATAATACTCTTACATCCCATGAGCTTGAGCGATTGTTGTCGCAATTAAGTGCAAGGCTATCGAGTTATTTTGCTGAAAATATTGTCGTTGCTCATCTCGAATTGGGTCGGTTCGCCTTGTTAGCTAAGGAGTTGGCTGCCGATGCGAATATGGCCGGACGTCGAGCCTTGGCGTTGGCTACTGAGCTTAAACAAATCGCCACTCGTCCCTTCCATTATGGTGAACATGATTTTCGTTTAAATGCGAATATTGGGATTTGCTTATTAGATTCTGTGGATACGCTTGCGCCAGAACTCGCAGTGCGACGTGCCGAACTGGCGATGCAGCATGCTCAGTCTAGTGAACACGCAGGTTGCGCTTTCTATCACCCAGATTTAGAACGCTCGCAGGATACTGAGTCGTCTTTATTGAACAGATTAGAGCGTGCAATTGCCGAAAATCAGTTGTCGTTAATGTTCCAGCCAGTGGTGGATATGCAGGGCAAGATAGTGTCGGCCGAGGTTTTATCCCGCTGGCATTTAGCGGATGGGGAAATTGTCCCGGTCGCTAAATTTATTGATTTAGCCGAGCGCCATGGTTTGATTGCATCGCTCGATTTAAATGTGGCTACGCGCGTTTGCCAGTTGATTAAGCAATTGAAACAACAGGGTATTAACCTGCCACGTTTAACTTTGAATATTAGTACCTTATCTTTCTGCCAAGCCGATTTTGTCGAGCAATTGGTTGCGTTAACCCGTCGCTACGAGCTGGATGACAATCAGCTGGGTATTGAGTTAACCGAGAGTGCATTACTAACATCAACCTCCTTTATTCAGCCGAGGATGAGTCTGCTCGCAGAAGCAGGGGTGGCAATAACCCTAGATAACTTTGGTGCGGGACAGGGCGCCTTGAGTTGCTTGCGTCACTATCCCTTGCATGAGGTGAAACTCGATTTACATTGTGCCGCTAACTTAACGAACGATGCGAGCTGGAGCCAAGCGCTGATTCAGTCTGTACAATCCTTTAACTTGCCTATCGTGGCCAAAGGTGTCGAATCACCACAGCAACAGCAACTCTTTAGCCGCTTAGGTTGTACCCGCTTCCAAGGCTACAATATTGCTCGCGCCTTAAGTGTTAATGACTTTAAACAGCTTGTTTGTCCACGTCCCTTGTTGCGTAGCGTTTAAAAAAGTCGAGTGCGTAATTAAGCGCTTGATTACGGTAGCTATCTTTCTCCATAAAAATCTCATGGGCAGCCCCTGCAATCACTTTTAATTGGCAATTTGAGCTTACCGCCAGATTTTGGGCGGCATTGTCGACAATCTTATCCTCACTGGCTTGCAGGATCAGAATGGGCGTACGGATATGTGCCGTGGCCAAGACACAGGCATCGGCCGCATCTAAGGATTCAGTCAACCAGCGGTTAGTCGGTGAGCCTAATTGCAGCTTTGGCGCCGCATCGTACAACTCTCTATAGGCTTGATAACGGCTCTGGCAGTGGGTGAGATCATTGCCCTTAAAGGGAGCGGCCTTATAGTTTTGCCCGCTGAGCACGTAGTTAGGTTCTCCACCATTGAGGCTGGCATCGAGCTTACTCGCAAGCCAACGGACAAACCCTTTTGGCATAGGTAACTTAATGCCATACATGGGGGCTGAGAATGCCGCCGCCGTAAACACATCTGGATGTTGTTTTAGATACAAGGTACCGATGGCGCCGCCCATAGAATGCCCGAGCAAGAATAATGGCGAAGTGGCATGTTTGAGTACAACGGTTTGCATAAACAGGGCAAAGTCGTCGATATAGTCGTTGAACCGCCGCACGTGGCCTTGATGGGGATTGGCCGTCATGCGGCTTGATAATCCCTGGCCGCGGTGATCGATGGCAAACACCGAATAACCTTGCTGATACAAGTCAAATACCAATTCTTGATACTTTAAGTAGGACTCTACTCGACCACTGCTGATTACAATGCTGGCATGGGCCTTGGGATGCTTGACCATCATATAGGCTAAGGTTAATCCATCGGGCGTTTTGAGTGTGTCTTGGACAACGGTCTGCCAGAAGGCTTGCTGTTCAGAAGTATTTAAATCGTGTTCCGTTGAAAAAGCTACCTTGGAAAACTCTTCCCTTGGAAAGTTTAGGGGCGTTTGGCTCATACTCTGTCGCACATCTCGGGCAAAAAGGTTTGCTAGAGTGTATCAGAGAACTGGGGCGGGCAGGAAAGGGAGCTGGAAAATACCCGCTCCCTTGGATGAGCTTAAATCGCGGCTTTTTGCGCTTCGATAAAGTCGTTTATTTGCTGCTCCAGCACCGACATAGGCACAGAACCATTCTCTAATACGGCGTCGTGGAAGGCGCGAATATCAAATTTATCGCCTAAGGCTTGCTCGGCTTTCGCGCGTAGACGTTTAATGGTGAGCTCACCAATCTTGTAGGAGAGCGCTTGCCCTGGCCAAGTAATGTAACGGTCAATTTCAGTGGTCACATTGTGGAGCGATAATGCCGTGTTGCTCGCCATAAACTCGATGGCTTGCTCTCGACTCCAGCCTTGGGCGTGCATCCCCGTATCGACAACGAGGCGCGCGGCGCGCCACATCTCATAGGTTAGGCGCCCAAAGTTACTGTAAGGATCTTGATAGAATCCCGCTTCTAATCCTAAGTATTCGCTATACAATCCCCAACCTTCACCAAAGGCCGAAATATAGCTGTAGCGACGAAAATCAGGCAATGAGCTCAGTTCGGAGTTGAGTGAAATCTGCAGATGATGCCCGGGCACGGCTTCGTGCAGCGTTAGTGCTTCGAGTTCATAGAGCGGACGCTTATCTAAGGCGTAGGTATTAACCCAATAGTAACCCGGCTCGTCATCACGATTTGAGCCTGAATAACGGCCTGAGGTGTATTTGGGGGCGATTTCAGCAGGCACTGGCGCGATACCATAGGGTTTTCGCGGCAATTTACCAAAATATTTGGGCAAAATGGCATCGGCTTTTTTAGCAATAAATGCCGCTTCCTTCAGGAGCTGATCCGCACTAGTAGTATAAAACTGGGGATCGGTTCTTAAGAAATGTAAAAAGTCGGCAAAGCTGCCTTTAAAGCCAACAGACTTAATGACTTGCTCCATTTCCTGGCGGATACGTTTTACTTCTTTTAAACCAAGCTCGTGCACTTCGGCCGAGGTCATATTTAAGGTCGTGTAGTAACGAACGCGGTTCTCATAGAAGGCATCGCCATCGGGTAAGCTGTTGGCGGCAATATTTTCCCGAGTGTTGGGCATATACTCCTGAGTCATAAAATCATAAAAAGCCTGATAGGTCGGGAGCACATTCTGCTCGACCGATGCTCGGCCTTCTTGGGTCAGTTGCGCTTTTTGCGCCTCGGTAAAGTGGCTTGGATATTGAGTAAAAGGCTTAAAATAACTGCTTTTCTCTACTGGTAAGATGTAGGCACTAATGCTGTTTTCAAATCCCTTGAGCGTGGCTTTAGGCGGTGTGATCCCTTCCTTTAAGCCTTGTTTTAACCAATGGGTTTGCTGGGCAAAATAGGTCGGTAGCGCCTTAAGCTTACCTAGGTAGTTTTGGTAATCTTCTAGGGTGTTGAATCGCCCTTGTGCAATGGAGGATATATAGGCGTGGAAGCCGCTCTCTGCGGTGATTGGCAGGTAGTAATCCTTGTATTTATACAGGTCGACCTCGTTCTGGATCTGATCCTCAAGGATTTGGGCGTTGATTTTATCTTCTTTACTCAGCTTGCTGCGATCCAGGGCTTTCAATTGGGCCAGAATGGCAATTTGTCCCTGGTTGAGTTTGGCTAAGGCTTCTGGGGACAGATCTTGCAGTTTACCCGCAGCACTCTTATCCCCCATTCCATAGGCCATTTCAGGGCTGGCACTGAGTTGGAGTTGCCAACTTTGATCCACAATCGCTTGCAAGGCCGGAGCCATAGTCTTGGCTGTGGATTGTGCAACAGCCACGGTTGTCTGTGCGGTTGGTGCAGACGGGGGCTGAGCCGCGCTACAGGCACTCAGGGCGCAAATCAGTAAGCTTGGGGTAAAGAGTTTATGCATGATTTATCTCGGATATTTTCGTTGTTATTGAAGTCATTATGCCTGAGGTTTACCCCAGATGGTTGTACGCATATTAAGCAGAATTGTGACTGAATGTGAATTTAAATCCCGCCCTTAGCTGAGTGCCACCAAAGAATGCGTGTTAAACTTAGGGTCCGCCCTAGACCAAATAACAAAAGCATTGGCTGGGTAGTTCACATAGGGGTTAATTATGATCAATACATCCATTCCATTGGTGGATTTGCATCGTCACTTAGATGGTAACGTGCGAGTGAACACCATTTGGGAACTCGGACACCAACACGGCATTGCTTTGCCTGCCGATTCTTTAGAGAGTCTCGCGCCATTTGTACAAATTCAGGGGAAAGAAACCAGCTTAGTCGCCTTCTTGAAGAAGCTTGACTGGATGGTGGCCGTTCTCGCTGATTTAGATGCGGTAAAACGTGTCGCCTATGAAAACGTGGCGGATGCGGCGTTATCAGGCCTTGATTATGCGGAGCTGCGTTTTAGCCCATATTACATGGCGATGAACCATAAACTACCGATTGAAGGTGTGGTTGAAGCGGTTATCGACGGGGTGAAAGCGGGCCTGAAAGATTACCAAGTTAAAATCAATCTAATCGGGATTATGTCGCGCTCCTTCGGCCAAGCCGCTTGTACTCAGGAGCTTGAAGGCCTGCTCGCACATAAACAACATATAATCGCGATGGATTTAGCCGGCGATGAGCTTGGCTTCCCTGGCGAATTGTTTAACGAGCACTTTAAGCGAGTGCGAGATGCGGGCTTAGCCATTACCGCCCATGCGGGGGAGGCGGCGGGTTCACAAAGTATGTGGCAAGCGATTCAGGAACTGGGGGCGACACGTATCGGCCATGGCGTGAATGCGATTCACGATCCTAAGTTGATGGAATATCTCGCTAAACACCGTATCGGTATCGAATCTTGCCCAACCAGCAACCTGCACACATCGACCGTGTCTTCCTATGCGGAACATCCCTTCAGAACCTTTATGGATGCGGGTGTGTTGATAAGCCTGAACACCGATGATCCGGGTGTGAGTGCGATTGATATCAAGCATGAGTACCGTATTGCTAAGTCTGAACTGGGTCTAAGCGATGCAGAGCTGGCTCAGGTGCAACGCAACGGGGTGGAAATGGCGTTTTTATCCGAGAGTGAGCGCAAGGCGCTGTATGCGGCTAAAGCTTAAGTAAGTAGCTTTATTTCCCAATAAAAAAATCCGACATTTGAGTCGGATTTTTTTATTGGAGATGCGTCAGTGTTAGATCACACGGGAGAACTGTTGTTGACGCGCTTTTTGACGGTAGTAAAGGTCGAAGCACATACAGATATTGCGGATCAACAGGCGGCCTGTGGGGCTGATGGTGATCTTTCTGTCGGTGACGTCGACTAACTTATCGTCGATAAAGGTTTGCAGCAGTTTTAAGTCTTCGGCGAAGTATTCCTCGAACTTAATCCCTAGTTTCTCGTCCATTTTTGCCATATCTAAATCGAAGTGGCAGATCAGTTGTTTGATTACGACGCGGCGGATTTCATCGTCACGGTTCAGGCTACAACCTTTCCACAGTGCATGTCCGTCTTTGTCGATGGCTTCGTAGTAAGGACGAATATCCTTCTGGTTTTGCGCATAACAATCGCCGATTTGGCTGATTGAAGACACGCCAAGACCGAGCAGATCGCATTCTTCTTGGGTGGTATAACCCTGGAAGTTGCGGTGCAGTTTGCCTTCGCGTTGCAGCTTAGCCAGCTCATCGTCAGGCTTAGCGAAGTGGTCCATGCCAATGTACTGATAACCAGCGCCAGTTAAGGTCTCGATCGTTTGATGCAACATCTCGAGTTTTTGTTTCGGCGAAGGTAAGTGCTCATCTTTAATCTTACGCTGCGCGGCAAAACGTGCGGGTAAGTGGGCATAGTTGAACACAGAAAGACGATCGGGCGACAGGTCTAACACGCGCTGCATGGTGGCGGCGAATGTTTCGGGTGTCTGATGTGGCAGCCCGTAAATTAAGTCAATATTGGTTGAGACAAATCCCATGGCCTTGGCTTTGGCCATTAAATCGAAAATAAATTGCTCGTCCTGCTCACGGTTAACCGCGACTTGTACTTCTTTATTGAAGTCCTGCACCCCGATAGAAATGCGGTTAAAGCCCGCTTCTTTTAAGGTGTCGAGCATTGAAAGCTCAATTTCACGCGGGTCAACTTCGATAGAGAACTCACCTTCAGCGGCAAAGTTAAAGTTAGCCTTGATTAAGTCGGTTAACTTCAGAATTTGCTCAGGATTTAAGAAAGTTGGCGTGCCGCCGCCCCAGTGCATTTGGGTGACTGTGTAGTGCTTAAACAGCGGAGCACGCTTAATAATTTCGTGGCTCAAATACTCGATATATTGATCGGCCTTGTGGGCGTGGCGAGTGATAACTTTATTACAACCACAGTAATAGCAAAGTTTGGCGCAGAAGGGGATGTGAATATACAGCGACAGTTTGTCACTCTTACTGTTTTCAATCGCCGTTAACAGGTTTTGTTCAGTGAATGAATCATCGAACTCCAGCGCCGTTGGGTAAGAAGTGTAACGGGGACCGCTGTAGTTATATTTTTCGATCATCGACTGATCCCAGCTTATCTGAGTGGGCTGCTTCAAGGCGTGTCCTCCGAGGGTAAATTAGCAACAAGCGAAGTATGCAAGGTTCTTAGCCAAATAACCTTGATCTAGGTTGTAAAAATGATGTCTGTCCTTTTAGAAGTTACGCAATATCTATGAAAAAGGAGCCAATGTCTGTTGTTTTTTGGAGGTTTTGTGCACAGGCTCACGGGAAGCCGTACTCTGTGTGGGAAAAGAAATGCGGGAGAGATTGGGCCTCAAAGCCAAGGATTTGGCCTTGAGGCTAATATCGTGAGCTTAATGCGGGGCTTTTAACTGATAACTGGAGAGCTTTTTGGCATCGGCGGTAATGTCTTCGGCCAGTTCTGCTTCAGATTTCATGCGGACAAAATCGAGCTTCATCCGTTCTTGCTTCGGCAGGGCTTGGCGAGCTTCCATAATCGGGTGGTCTTTAATCAGCTCAAAGTGTTGGAAGAATGCCGGGAACTCAGGCGCAACCCGCTCGCTTAAGGATAAAATTTCAAATAAACGGCCAATCCTCACCACGCCTTCGGAGATTTCACAGCGGTCATCAATCATGGCGGTGGCGATATAACGAATATCTTCTAGCACTTGGGCGCGCTTCGCGTTAGCGGCCGCTTCACGTTCGGCAGTGAGCGCCTGTTGGCGTTGTTTCTGTTGCTTGAGTTTGAGGAGTAAGAAGGTGGCGTAGCTACTGAGGGCAACAATGATGATAAAACCAAGCAGGATAAGAGTGGTAGACACGTAAACTCCTTGTTTAGACTGCATAAAAACAAAGGCTGAGCGCTTTGTTTTTATGCATATTCTAAGATTTAAAACTTATCTTGATAATCTTTTAGCAGGTCGGCACCGGATTCAAAGCGATCGAACAGGTCATCATCTGAATCGGCTTTAGATTTTGCTGGCGCTTCATCTTCTAGCTCATCGCTGATACCCAATTTAATCATCAGGGCTTCAATCTTGTTCAGCTGCTGATCTAACCACTGTTGGTCGTCATTGCTTAAGTTACGGCCTTCTTCGAGCATATCGAGCAACTGGTTCAGTCTTGGATCTTCTTCCAACTTCAGCAGTTTTTGCTCGTCGGTTAGCTTAGGTTGCTTAACCTTTGGTGTGGCAGGCTTTTCTGTTGCAGTTGGTAAGGCCAATGCCACAGGCTTTTTGCTGCCATGGCGAGGATCTTTGCTCTGCGCAGCCTTTTTCTGTGGTGCTTGAGCATTGATCAGTGCTTCATTATGACGACTGCCAGACTTATTGCCCTTTTCGGCGCGCTTGCCAGTGACTTCTGCACGGTCCTGCTTTTTCACTCTTGGCTGTAATTTAGGGCTATTCTCGCCGCCCTTGCGTGTTTTCTTGCTACGAGACATGATTTTCTCAATTGTTTACAACGTATGGCCTAGCCGATACGGGGTCGACTCGGTACTAAATTCGGTCGGCTGTTATACCAGATTATGATGTTTTTTGCATCAAAACGAGGTCTTTCGCGGCAAATAATAGTTCAAAATCGCTATTACTCGCTAGGTATTCAAAGGTTTGTCTTTGGTAAAAACTCACGTGAGTGAGATTGTTTTTATAATGCCATTTAGCAAAGCCTTCTAAATCAATTAATAAGGGAGTGCTAATCGCTAACCAGCCGCCCGATTTAAGTAAACGGGTCAGTAGACTCCATTCTCTGCTGGGATGCTGAAAATGCTCAAAAACTCGGTAGCAGCAAATAAAATCATACTCTTGCTTAAGCGTTTCGTGGTCTGGCGCGAAGAAAGGATCATACTGCTTGAAAGTGTGCCCCGCCGATTCAATGGTCGCCAGACTGGTTTGATCTAACACGCGGCCAAAATTTAAGCCCGTAAGGCTACCTTTTTGCTGCAATTGTATTTGTGTCAGTAGCGGTAAAATAAATTGCGACAGTTGGCGCTGTTTGGAGGCAATCCGCGAACGGCCATAACGTTGTTTTTCTGCTGCGGGAGGAAGATGACTATTTGCGTCTGCAAAGGTGAGTCCGCATGTCTGGCAAACATAAAAACACCGTTTCTTGTCCTGAAGGAGCAACAGTGTTTGCGTGCTATGACAAAGGGGACATCTGCGCATTGAGTCAACTAGAAAAGTATTAAGGTCTTGATTGTAACAATTATATTGCGGAAGTGCACTTTCGGAGCTAGATGTATGCTGGTGGATTATCACAAAGAAAAACAAAGAAAAAAGGCGGCAGTTAAACTGCCGCCTTACAAACGGTGCATTTTGCACCCTATTCTGATTCCAAGTATCCTTACTTGCTATGCGACTTTCCCGGTCGGTATCCTTCTTTTTTTACTGCTTTCCCTGCATCATTTTAGTTATCGGTCTTCCAGACACTTAATTAGTTTCTGTTGCCATCCAGACCACAGTTTCCGTAGATGGTCTCAAGACACATCTTTATTACAGCGTCATCAATGACGTTAAGTTAACCATCCATGTTGCTTGAAGTACCTTCCAGTGATAACAAGCTTCCAGCCAGTGCATCCAAAGCTATTAGCTTCCTTTGCTACAGTTTGAATCATTCAAACTGTGTCCTGATGGGGCAAGTTACCCTGAGTGTAAGGCGATTTGCTTATCGCAAATTGGCGTTATCGGCCATCCCTTACAAAAATGTACTGACCGGGATTTCAAGGCGAAATCACTGCTCTTATTATTATTAGAGAGTGGTCTTAGTTATATTATTGTTATTGAGAGTCTTTATTCTTATATCTTGAATGTTAATTATACCGAAATCTGCAAGTTATTATTAATTTATTTGTACAAACAGATGGGTTTATCTCGGTACGGGGCTTATTAAACCCAAATCTGTGATCTATGTCAAGCATGAATCTTTATCAGTTTACGTTAACGTAAACTTTGCGGCGATAAAAAAGGGTGAAAGTGCACCCTTTTTTATCGCTAAAACCTATTTCAGGCTAGCAATGTACTTAGATAATGCTTCGATATCACTGTCGCTTAACTTTTTCGCGACATCTTGCATCATGCCGTTGAGGTCGTTGTGGCGACCTGCATCACGGAACTTAGTCAGTTGGATCTTGATGTAGTTAGCGTGTTGACCGGCTAATGCAGGGAAACCTGCTGATTCAGCACCTTTAGCATCTGGACCATGACATGCCATACAAGCTGTGATGCCGCGTGATACATCGCCACCTTTGTAAAGTTTTGCACCTAGCTCAGGAACATCTTTCGCTTCAGCAACTTGGATTGCTTGGCTAGAGAAATAAGCGCTGATATCAAGAATATCTTGATCGCTTAGAGGCATTGCCATACCACTCATGATAGGATCCATACGACCATCTTTACCGCCAGATTGCGCCGCACTACGGAAATCATGTAGTTGCTTTTGGAGGTATGTGGCGTGTTGGCCCGCAAGCTTAGGGTACATATCGATCATACTGTTACCGTCCATGCCGTGACAGGCAGAACAAACGATAACTTTAGTTTTTCCCGCTTCAGCATTACCTTCAGCAATCGCAGGTGAAGATATGGCGGCAACTACAACAGACAGCGCAAGAGCTAACTTTTTCATGGCGTTCCAACTTCTGGTTAAGATTATTATCCTGAGCTTACTAGGGTGACCCGCAAGCGTGGTAAAATATGTTTAATGTGATCGGGGTAATATTTTACACGAAAACGTGGAAAAGTAAGCAATTCTTCATAAATTATGGTATTGCGCAGTAAATATATTGGAGTAAATAGTGACTGAATCTCATATAGATTTTCGCAGGGCGAAGTTTTTAATCAGTGCACCTGACATTGCACATTTGGATCAATATCTGCCCGGCGACGTTGGTGTTGAGATTGCTTTTGCTGGTCGCTCCAATGCCGGAAAATCGAGTGCGCTCAATGCATTAACTGAGCAGAAAAACTTAGCGCGTACCAGTAAAACGCCGGGGCGAACTCAGCTAATTAACGTATTTGAACTCGATGCGCAGCGCCGATTAGTCGATTTACCGGGTTACGGCTTTGCCCAAGTGCCTTTAGCCATGAAATTAAAGTGGCAACAATCCCTCGGCGAATATTTGCAGAAGCGTGCGTGCTTAAGTGGCGTTGTGGTATTGATGGATATTCGTCATCCGTTGAAAGATCTGGATATGCAGATGATCGAATGGGCGGTTGCGAGTGAAATTCCGGTACTCGCATTACTGACTAAGTCCGATAAATTGGCGCAAAGCGCGAAGATGAAAACCGTGAACGAAGTGCGTAAAGCGCTGGTTGAATTTGGTGATTGGGTACAGGTTGAGCCTTTTTCTGCGCTCAAGGGCACGGGCAAACCTAAAGTGCTGAGTATCTTAAATGAATGGTGTCATCCGCAATGGTTGGCCGATGAGTTAGAAAACCAAGACGACGCCGAGTAAGTCATTTGCTTTATGGTCGGATGCCTTGAGTGCATTTGGCCATCTTCCCCTGCGATATCCCGTTATATTCCCTTATAAAACAATCGATTTCCACCCCTCAAATTTTGGGCAAAAAAATAGCCGATAACATTAGTCACCGGCCAAAATTTTAGCTCTTTTGGGGAGAAGCTAAATTCAACAAGACTCAAGCACCATCAAATTACCTTCAATGGTTCTCAATGAAGACAGCATACATCGAATTTACCTTTTATTAAAGTAAATACTCTAAAATTTACTCGCCTTTGTTGAAATCATCCCTAGACTGAAAAAAGAGCAAAAAAAAGCCCCAGCAAACAAGTTGCTGGGGCGCCAGAATTTGGCTCGTCACTATAAGTGAAATAAAGGTCTGAAAGATAGAACATCTTAACCTCTGTACCCTACGCAGAGAATAATACGCTATTTATCTCTAAATGGAAAACAGTTTTTTTGAAAAAGTGATAATTGTGTGCGGTAGATCTCAAGTTTTAGGTGAAAAAAGCAGCGGTGTTTGATCTGATATTTTCACAAAAGACATTTAAACCACTGATTTCGCTAAATTTACCGTATTTTTAGTACAGAACTGATCAATTCGTCAGATTTAATGTTTTTACTCTATTTTGGTGATTGTTCTGGGTTGTATCCATCAGCGAACGATTGTTTAGGCTTGTATGGAGTGTCACGCAGATAGCTGGTTGTGTTTATAGCGGTGTTGAAGCTGCGAGAATTGAGGGGAGATAACATTTAGTGACTGAGAGTATTGTATGGAGAGTCGAATGCTGCTTCCCGCTCTTGAGAGGGGAGCCCATCAGGGGATTCGCCAGAGTAAACAATTTCTCCTCATCTTGTTCTCTGCGATGTCGAGTTTAGCGGCACCTAAAAGTTGCACCAAATACAAAGGCCCATCCTGTAACGGATGAGCCTTAGTACGAGTCAGCAACGAGTGTTAGAAGTTAAAGTCTAGCGTTTGAATGCTAGTGGGCTTGGTCCCAGTTATCGCCAATACCAGCTTCTGCCAGAAGTTCCACATCCAGATTGGCTGCTTTTGCCATAAGTTCACACACCTTGAGCTTGAGTGTTTCGGCTTTATCTGCATCGACTTCGAATACTAATTCGTCGTGGACTTGCATGATCATGGCGATTTCACCTTGGGTATCGGTTTTTATCCAATCGGCAATGCTGATCATGGCTTTTTTAATGATATCCGCGGCGGTGCCTTGCATTGGGGCGTTAATCGCGGCTCTTTCTGCTGCTTGGCGGCGCATAGCATTGCGGTCGCGAATTTCGGGTAAATACAAACGGCGCCCAAATAGCGTAGAGACATAGCCAAGTTCTGCTGCACTGGCTCGTGTTTCTTCCATATACCTTAATACGCCTGGATAGCGAGCGAAGTAAGTGTCGATGTAAGTTTGTGCCTCGTTGCGGGGAATGTCGAGCTGACGCGCCAATCCAAAGGCGGACATGCCATAGATAAGGCCAAAGTTAACGGCTTTGGCGCGGCGACGCTGCTCCGAGGTGACGCTGTCAAAGTCGGTGCCAAATACTTCGGCGGCGGTGGCTCTGTGAATGTCTTTGCCTTCAGCGAAGGCTTTGAGTAAGCCCGCATCTTGGGATAAATGCGCCATGATGCGTAATTCAATCTGCGAATAGTCGGCGGCCAAAATCTTACGTCCTTGAGGTGCAATAAAGGCTTGGCGAATACGACGACCTTCCTCGGTGCGGATAGGAATATTCTGTAGGTTTGGTTCGCTCGAGGATAAACGCCCCGTTGCGGCGTTGGCCTGATGGTAGCTTGTGTGTACCCGACCCGTTTTCGCGTTCACCATTAGAGGGAGCTTGTCGGTGTAAGTACTCTTTAACTTGGTCAGGCTTCTATGCTCAAGGATTACTTTGGGCAGAGGGAAATCCAGCGCCAACTCAACCAGTACTTCTTCCGCGGTAGAGGGGGCGCCCTTAGGGGTTTTTTTGATGACAGGATAACCCAGCTTTTCAAAAAACAGCACTTGTAGTTGCTTTGGTGAGCTTAAATTGAATTTTTCACCTGCAATATCATAAGCTTTTGTTTCTAACTCATCGATTTTACGGGCAAGTTCATCACTCTGTTGGCCGAGCAACATACTATCGATAAACACACCTTGGCGTTCAATATCGGACAGTATTTGGATCAGCGGCAGTTCAATATCGGTAAAGACTGAGGCTAATTCGGTCTCTTTTTCGAGTCTTGGCCACAAATGTTGATGTAGGCGTAGGGTAATATCGGCATCTTCCGCCGCATAGGGCGCAGCTGTTTCCAACGGAATTTGGTTGAAGGTCAGCTGTTTAGCACCTTTACCTGCGATATCTTCAAAGGCGATATTTTTATGGCCTAGGTATTTAAGCGCCAACCCATCCATATCATGGCGTGAGGCGACCGAGTTAAACACATAGGATTCGAGCATAGTGTCGAATATCACGCCTTGGAGTTGTATGCCTGCATTGGCCAATACGCTGATGTCATATTTCAGGTTTTGACCGACTTTTTTGAGCTTGGCGTCTTCGAGTATCGGGCGCAGTTTTTCGAGTGCAGTTTGCTTGTCTAATTGTTGAGGCGCGCCAACATAATCGTGGGCTAAGGGCAGATAGGCGGCTTTACCCGCTTCAAGTGCAAAGGACAGGCCAACCAATTCCGCAACCATATAGTCGAGGCTGGTGGTCTCGGTATCCACGGCCATTAATGGCGCTTGCTTGAGTTTGGCAATCCACTCATCGAGTTGAGCTTCGGTCAGAATCGTATCATATTGGGTTTCAATCGTGACGCTGGGCGTTGATTCTTCTTGGATTTCTGCCGTTTCGACTTTTGCTGTGGCTGTCGTTGGTGCCTTATTATCTAAGACTTCGGCAAGCCAGCGTTTAAATTCCATCTCGCCGTAGCACTTGATCAGCTCATCCCTGTCTGCGGGTTTGGCGGTAAGTTCGTGCCAATCTTGTTCGAGCTTAACATCGGTTTTAATGGTGGCAAGCTCATAGGACAGTTTTAGCATGTCGGCATTGTCGATGATTTTTGCCGCCATGGTTTTTGCGCCCCTAAAGCCTAATTCGGTGACTTTTTCGGGCTCTGCAAGCAAATTGGCGACACTGCCCGCCCCTGTGAGCATAGCTAATGCGGTTTTTTCGCCTACGCCGGGTAAACCGGGAATGTTATCTGCCTTGTCGCCCATCAGCGCCAAGAAATCGATGATTCTGTCTGGACCAACACCATATTTAGCCGCAACCTCTTCAGGGCCCATGATGGTATCTGTCATGGTGTTGATCAGCGTGACATTTTCATCAACCAGCTGCGCCATGTCTTTATCGCCAGTGCTGATAAGTACGGCGCGGTTTTCGCGGCTAGCCTGGCGAGCGATAGTGCCGATAACATCGTCCGCCTCAACACCGGGAATAGAGATTAAGGGCAAGCCCAAGGCACGGATAATACGGTGTAGTGGTTCAATTTGTGAGCGCAGGTCATCCGGCATAGGTGGGCGATGCGCCTTGTATTCTTCATATAAGTCATTGCGGAAGGTTTTGCCTTTAGCGTCGAACACCACAGCGATATGGCTAGGTTGATAACGGCTTAATAAACTGCGAAGCATATTCACTACGCCATAAACAGCACCAGTAGCTTCGCCCTTTGAGTTTGTCAGGTGAGGAGGCGCATAATAGGCGCGATATAAATAAGAAGATCCATCCACAAGGACAAGTGGGTTATTGGCTATGGTAGGCATAAGTAATTTTCGTTTATCGATGACTTAGATGGCGGTAAGCATGCCACAGATACGGTATTTCAGCCACGGCAAATTGACTCTCAGCCTGTGGATAACTCTGTGAGTGAAAAAGTCAACTGTGAATAATGGCGATGTTTACGGCTTGGTGCGATATTTTTAAGTTGTTGATTTTTATATTTTTAAAATATTTGTGTGAGTTCAATACTGTTTCTTGAAAAATCTTCCTGATTTGTGGATTTTTTCTTGACTCCGTAAAATACCTAAAGGCTGCGTTAATTTTCACCGACCCTTAGATTTGACGAACTAAGTTAGCATGATTTTTAAGCAGATCAACCATTTTGTTTACAGTTTGTTAAAACCAAATGACATAAGAAGGATATTTATAATGAAAAAAATCGCAGTATTGCTCAGTGGGTGCGGTGTTTTCGATGGAACAGAGATCCATGAATCGGTTTTAACGTTATTATCTCTGTCGAAAGCGGGTGCTCAATATCAATTTTTTGCTCCTGATATCAATCAGATGCATGTTGTTAATCACTTCACGGGCGAAGTAGACAAGACGGCGACACGAAATGTGCTAGTTGAATCGGCACGTATCGCCCGTGGCGAAGTAAAAGCAACCACCGAACTCGATATTACCGATTTCGATGCACTGATTATCCCTGGCGGATTTGGGGCGGCGAAAAATCTGTGTAACTTCGCCACTAATGGCAGTGAGTGTGAAGTGAATCCACTCGTTACTGATTTTATTAATGAATTTATTCTAGCGAAAAAGCCTGTCGGCTTTATTTGTATTGCGCCAATGATGATCCCGCGTTTATATGGACACGGCGCTAAGGGCACTATCGGTAATGATGTGGATACGGTAGCAGCCTTTAATCTGATGGGCGGCCATCATCAGGCGGCGACTGTGCATGATATCGTGGTGGATGAGGCGAATAAGATTGTCAGCACGCCCGCTTATATGCTGGCGGGGAACATTGCCGAGGCGCACTCTGGTATCGAGAAGCTGGTCGCCAAAGTATTAGAGCTGGCCAAGTAACAGCACCTAAATGCAGCAGGGTAAGCCTTAAGGCTTACCCTGCTTTTTAATCGAGCATGTAAGCAATCGCGGTAAGTTAGCGAGTGGCTTTACTGCGACTATCGAACCAGCCTTGGGCGAGACCTATCAGTAATCCGCCAATATGGGCGCCATTCGCAACTGACACGCCTAAAAAATCCGTAAAGCCTAACACTAGCCAAATCAACATAAATCCCATGTAGGAGGGCGGTAAACCTATCCCTGCTGCGGGTTTGCGGATCCCCATGACCCAAGTGTAACCGGCGACGGCATACACTACGCCCGACAGCCCGCCAAAGTTGGGGCCGCTAACATAGTATTGGACGACATTGGGTAAAGTACCGGCGACCAGTAGCAGGATTAGCAGCGGGGCTGTACCTGTGCGAGTCTCGATTTTTCCACCCAAATACCACCACCAGAGTAAGTTGAAGATGATATGCATGGCCGAAAAGTGCATCAGGCTTGGGGTAAACACGCGCCAGAATTGACTAACACTGGTGTCAGGCACCGCACCGAAATAGGAGAGTGTTTCATAAACCGGGCCGCCGAAGCCTAAATTCATCGCGGCATAAATCAGTACACAGAGGCCAAAGATGATAAGAGTAACTGGGCCTGCACCTGTGATAAATTGCGTAAAAAGCTGTAAAGAAGGGGCGCCATAGTCGAGCTTAGTATGAGTATCACCATGCTCCCACGAGGCTTGTAAGTATTTGTTATCGTAAGGATGAGCGATAAAATGGGCAAACTCTTTACGGGCTTGCTCGGCATCTTGATCGCGGATAACCAGAATAGCGACTCCCTGCGGCAATGGCTGAATCTGGCAGTCTATCTGTTCACCTTTGAGGTAATCGACAAAGGCCTGCGCGGCTCTGCTGTTGGGGAGTCTGCCAATCTCTATCATGCATTGGCCTCATGCCAAGCGCTAAAGCCACCATCTAGGCTATAGACATCATCAAAGCCTTGTTCACAAAGGTATTGCGCGGCATTTTGGCTGCTGATGCCATGGTAGCAAACCACCACTAAAGGACTGTCCATATCCGCTTGGCCAATAAAGTGCGCCAGATTCTCGTTATTCAAATTAAATGCGCCATCAATGTGGCCGTTGTTAAAGCTGTGACCATCGCGAATATCGACGATTTGTACTGGCTTTGACTCGGTCATTTGCACTAATTGATTCACGCTAAGGTGTTTAAAGGAAGACATAATAAAACCTGAAATAACTGAAAAGGGATAAGCGATGGGATAAGTGTGCAACATGGGGCTGCATGTGTACAGCCCCGTGATTGGCATAGCTAAGAGAATTAATCCCAGCTGAGGATGACTTTACCTGATTGGCCCGAGCCCATAGCGTCGAAGCCTTTTTGGAAATCATCAATTTTGTAGTGGTGCGTGATAATAGGCGAAATGTCTAAGCCTGATTGGATCAAGCTTGCCATCTTGTACCAGGTTTCGAACATTTCACGGCCGTAAATGCCTTTGATGACCAGACCCTTGAATATCACTTTGCTCCAATCAATCGCCATTTCGCCACCCGGAATGCCGAGCATCGCGATTTTACCACCGTGGTTCATGGTATCTAACATGGCGTGGAAGGCTGACGGTACGCCAGACATTTCGAGACCCACGTCGAACCCTTCGGTCATGCCGAGTTCTTTCATCACGTCTTTCAGGTTTTCCCGAGCCACGTTAACGGCGCGGGTAGCACCCATTTTACGAGCTAACTCTAAGCGGTATTCATTAACGTCGGTAATGACCACATGGCGAGCACCAACGTGGCGACATACGGCCGCAGCCATAATACCGATAGGGCCCGCGCCAGTGATTAACACGTCTTCGCCCACTAAGTCGAATGACAGCGCAGTGTGCACTGCGTTACCGAACGGGTCGAAGATAGACGCTAAATCATCGCTGATATCATCGGGAATTTTGAAGGCGTTAAAGGCTGGGATCACTAAGTACTCGGCAAATGAACCTTCGCGGTTTACACCCACACCTGAGGTGTTGCGGCATAAATGCGTGCGACCTGCGCGGCAGTTACGGCAGTGGCCGCAGGTGATATGGCCTTCGCCAGAAACGCGGTCACCAATTTTAAAGCCACGAACTTCTTGACCGATATCAACCACTTCACCCACATATTCGTGACCTACCACCATAGGTACAGGAATGGTTTTTTGTGACCATTCGTCCCAGTTGTAGATGTGCATGTCGGTGCCACAAATGGCGGTCTTTTTAATCTTGATCAGCAGATCGTTGTGGCCCATTTCAGGCTTAGGCGCATCGACTAACCAAATGCCTTTTTCGGCTTTTAACTTGCTTAGTGCTTTCATTTTGTAGGGTCCTAAATAATCGCCATTTCTTTAGCGATACGGGTAAAGGCTTCAATCGCTTTGTCGAGTTGCTCACGGGTGTGTGCCGCCGACATTTGAGTACGAATACGGGCTTGTCCCTTTGGCACGACAGGGAATGAGAAGCCGATAACGTAAATATGTTCTGCTAATAAACGGTTAGCGAAATCGCTCGCCAGTTTGGCATCGCCAATCATCACTGGGATAATCGCGTGGTCGGCGCCGCCTAAGGTAAAGCCTGCCGCTGACATTTTTTCGCGGAAATAACGGCTGTTTTCCCATACCGCTTCACGCAGTGCTTGGCCCGATTTGAGCATCTCTAATACATGGATAGAGGCCGTTACAATCGAAGGCGCCAATGAGTTAGAGAATAGGTAAGGGCGAGAGCGTTGGCGTAACCAGTCGATGACTTCTTTTTTACCTGAAGTGAAACCGCCCGATGCGCCGCCTAAGGCCTTGCCTAGGGTGCCAGTGATAATATCGACACGGCCCATCACGCCACAGTGTTCGTGCGAACCACGGCCGTTTTGACCAACAAAGCCCACGGCATGTGAGTCATCAACCATGACTAATGCGCCGTATTTATCGGCTAAATCACACACGCCTTGCAGATTGGCGATGACGCCGTCCATTGAGAATACGCCGTCGGTGGCGATCAGAATATTGCGCGCGCCAGCGGCTTTTGCGGCGATCAATTGCGTCTCTAAATCCGCCATATCGTTGTTGGCGTAACGGAAACGTTTGGCCTTACATAAGCGCACGCCATCGATAATAGAGGCATGGTTTAGGGCGTCGGAGATAATGGCATCTTCGGCATCTAACAGGGTTTCAAACAGACCTGCGTTGGCGTCGAAGCAAGAAGAATACAGAATCGTGTCTTCCATGCCGAGGAACTCGCTCAGGCTGGCTTCGAGTTGTTTGTGGATGTCTTGGGTTCCACAAATAAAACGGACCGACGCCATGCCAAAGCCGTGGCTGTCTAAGCCTTGCTGTGCGGCTTTAATCAGTTCTGGGTGGTTGGCTAAGCCTAAGTAGTTGTTGGCGCAAAAGTTAACAACTTCTTGGTGATTAACTTGAATGGCAGTCTGTTGCGGTGAGGCAATAACACGCTCGCTTTTATATAAACCTTCGGCTTTAACATCGGCAAGCTGTTGATTAATCTGTGCGTAGAATGAGGTAGAGGCCACCTGATATCTCCTTAGTTAACTTTATTCTGATTCTGGGAGTTGCGGCATTTTAACGCTAAACCCTATCGGCCTACAGCCTTTTTTTCATGCAGGTTAGCTAGATAAATTAGTTTAGGGCTAAAGGGGTTGTTACATTATAAAAACTAATGTGCAACATGGTCGGCTACGCTGCACTTTGAGGGTTGCATCACCGCAGAGGGTATAAATTGAGCCCGCATTTAGCACCTTTAACCTGTTGAGTTTAGTGCTAAATGCGACGGCTTGGGGCGATTAGAGCGAATCTTGGGTCGCTAGCTCGTGGTAGTGCTGCTCTAAACGGCTGAAGGTCGCTTGAGATGTTGGGGTGGCGTAGGCCTTAAAAATCATCAATACCCGCAATACACCTTCGTACAGAATGCCTTTAGTGATGGTTGAGGTGCTGGATTGGGTGAGTTGATAACCAATCCAAAAACTCACAATCATCTTAATGGTGTCGGCAAGTTGGGTGATTTTGTCATTGTCGATATTTAAAAAACCGTCCTGCTTGAGTTTATCCAGCACGTGGCTCGAACGCGTTAATACTTGCTGCTGCGCCTGCAGATAACGGCTTTTTAATTCTTCATCGCGGGCGAGAATATCGGCCAGATTGGCG
Organism: Shewanella sp. GD04112; assembly: GCF_029835735.1. NCBI lineage: Bacteria > Pseudomonadati > Pseudomonadota > Gammaproteobacteria > Alteromonadales > Shewanellaceae > Shewanella > Shewanella sp. GD04112. The sequence goes on along the minus strand of NZ_JAOEAL010000001.1, from coordinate 4,828,659 downwards.
TACATAAAACGGAATTGCCACAGGGTATAAAACATCGCGTCGAAATAGCCGATCAATTGCTCCACATTGACTTGCTCGCCTTCATAGGGTTGGAATCCCGATTCGAGGTGCGCCTCGTAGAGACTGAAGATCGAGCGAATAATGTCTTCCTTATTACGGAAGTGATAATAAAGATTCCCGGGACTCATATTCAGGTGAGCGGCAATATGATTGGTGGTGATATTTCGTTCGCCGTGCTCATTGAATAGCTCAAGGCTGGCATAGATGATTTTGTCGCGGGTTTTCATATATTTTCCAAGTGGCTAGTGAACGCTACAAATTGATTAAAGAAGGCTAACCAACGACCGCTACACTGCTGGTAAATTATCCCTAATTTAAAATCGTATGGATTCATCTCAATGAACAAAAATTCAATACGATTGATATCCCCAAACAATCTCAAGAGGCTGAAACTCGTATCTTGAGGTCGCTTGGGGATATTATGCTAACATTGCCACTATTCATCAGGCAAAAACTCATAAGCACGATTTTTATGAATCGATTTTTTTACAGTGTGCTGCTTTATCTATTATCCCCTCTGCTCATTGTTTATTTGGCGTTCCGTGCCATTAAAAGCCCTGATTACCGTGGCCGCTGGGGCGAACGTTTCGGATTAACACGACTGGCACCAACGGATTTACTGATCCACTCGGTTTCTATGGGCGAGACGCTGGCGGCGATTCCATTAATCCGCCAGATCCAACAGGCGCATCCACAGCTTAAGATTACGGTCACAACCTCAAGCCCGACGGGTTCTGCTGAGGTGCGTAAAGCCTTTGGTGATCAAGTGCAGCATTGCTACTTACCCTTCGATTTGCCTTGGTGTGTGAACCGCTTTCTGCGCCAGTTATCCCCTAAATGGTGCATCATTATGGAGACTGAGCTGTGGCCGAATCTCGTGGCGCTGGCGGCTAAGCGCGGCGTGCGCTTGATGCTCGCTAATGCTAGGTTGTCGGCTAAATCGGCGGCGCAATATGCCAAGCGTCCACAGTTGAGTCGCCCCATGTTGCAACGTTTAGATGTGGTTGCGGTGCAGACGCAAGCCGAGGCACAGCGGTTTATCGACCTTGGGGTGCCTGCTGATAGAGTCACAGTCTGCGGCAGTTTGAAGTTTGATTTAACTATCACCCCTGAACGATTAACCCTAGCGCGAGAGCTAAGGCAGACTTGGGGGAAAGAGACTGCGCCCGTATGGGTGGCTGGGAGTGTTCACCCCGGTGAGTTTGATGCAGTGCTGAGCGCCCATAAGCAGCTGCTCGCTAAATGGTCAGAGGCGTTATTGGTGATTGCACCGCGTCATCCTGAGCAGTTTGCGGCGGTGGCCGATGTCGTTGCCAGCCAAGGTTTTGAATTTGTGCGCCGCAGTGAGGCTCAAGCGATTACTGCCACGACGCAGGTGCTGGTGGGCGATACCATGGGTGAATTGTTAACCTTCTATGGCGCAGCCGATCAAGCCTTTGTGGGCGGGACGTTAATTGAAAATGGTGGCCATAATCCCTTAGAGCCCGTGGCCATGGGCGTACCTGTGATGGTGGGGCCGAATCATTGGGACTTTGCCCAAATTACCCAAATGTTGGCTGACGCGGGCGGCCTGCGAATTGTGAGTTCAGGCCAAGAGTTGGGTGAGAATTTAATTCAGTATTTTGAGCTGCCTGCATTACGCCAACAAGCCGCTGAGGCAGGCCTTGCCGTAGTAGAGGCTAATCGTGGCGCCTTGCAGCGCCAGTTTGCTCTCGCCGAGTCGTTACTCTCGCGCCAAACAGCCTAACGCTATTCAGGTCACTAGGCTTGGGGAATAACTGAGTGATAGCCCGCGAGCAGAGCCGTCCAGTCGGCGGGCGTAAAGGCGAGCGTAGGCTGTTTTCCTTGTTCTTTATTGAAGGAGCGTAGCAACCTATCAAGGTTCGCCTTCTGCCATTGCGCATGGGGCGTTTTGATTTCACCCCTGTCAAAATCAATCAGATAGAAACGTTCTTGTACGCCATCCGTTTGCTGTGGTTGCCACAAAATATTCTTTGCGTTTAAGTCGGCATGGTAAACGCCGCGGCGATGAAATTGGGCAATGGTGGCGCCTAATGCTTGCCACTGCTCTGGAGTCATAGCGCCTTTGGTTAACTTAGCGACCAAGTCTTCGGCGCCATTGACCCGCTCGATAATAATGTCGGCACGGTAGAACAAGCCATCGCGCACAATATTGGCGGCAATAGGTTTAGGCACCGCAAATTGCTCGCGGTAGAGCAAGTCAAGTAGCCTTAATTCGCCCATGGCGCGGGTATTTTCAAGCCCGGTATAGAAGTAGGCATCCTTACTGAATTTCTCCATCAGGCCACCACGCCAGTAATGTCGCAACACCCAATGACGCTCGCTAAAGGCCACAAACCAAGTGGTGTAACGTCCCTTGGATGATCCCACTACCGCGGCTTTTTCACGCCAGAAATCCACCGAAAACCAAGCCGGAGTAATGTCTTCAGGCGTATCTTGGCAAAGTGCCATATAGCCATCTGCGGTATTTATGATTTTGATTTGTGCGTTCATGGGAGATTTGTTGACTTAAGCGTGGCACCTGCGGCCATTCTACATTAAGATCCTTAGCTTGCGCCAAATAACCTTAAGAGCTATTCGCTTGAGTTTAAATCCCAACACCATGAATTCTCTCTGCCTGCTTAGGCTATCGGCTATCGGTGACGTCTGTCATGCCGTGGCTATGGTGCAGGCGATTCAACGCCAATATCCCCAGCTCAAAATCACTTGGGTGATAGGCAAGCTCGAATACCAACTATTAAAGCACTTGCCCGGTATTGAGTTTGTGATTTTCGATAAATCCCAGGGCTGGCGCAGTTACCTTAATCTGCATAAGGCGCTGAAAGGCCGTCGCTTCGATGTCTTGCTACATATGCAAGTGGCGCTACGTGCTACCTTGGCCTCCCTCGCGATTTCGGCAAAGGTTCGGGTCGGATTCGACCGTGCCCGCGCCAAAGAAGGTCAATGGCTGGTCACCAATCATAGAGTCGAACCTTTAGCAGAGCCCCATGTGCTGGACGGCTTTATGGGATTCGCCAAGGCGATTGGCGTGAGCGACATCACCCCGAGTTGGAATATTCCAGTCCCTCAAGCGGATACTGAATTTGCCCAGCGCCAGATTGCCGATGGCGAGAAGGTATTAGTCATTTGCGCGGCTGCCAGTAAAGCCGAGCGAAATTGGCTGCCCGAGCGCTATGCCGCCGTGGCGCAACATGCGGTGAATAAGGGTTATCGAGTCATTCTCTGCGGTGGCCCAACAGCACTTGAAAAGACATTGGCCGACGATATTACCAATGCATGTTCTGCCAAACTCGATAACTTAGTCGGCAAAACCAGTTTGACTCAATTGCTGGCTCTGCTGAAACGCGCCAGCCTAGTGTTAGCGCCCGATACTGGCCCTGCACACATGGCGGTCACGCAAGGGACGCCTGTCATAGGTTTATATGCTCATTCCAATCCAGGTCGCACCGGGCCTTATTTATCGCAGCAATATGTGGTGAGTGCCTACCAAGAGGCTATCGCCTCACAGCAAAGCGGTGAGGTGAAATGGGGCACCCGTGCTAAGGGTGAGCACCTTATGGCGCTAATTAGTGTCGAAGCCGTGATAGAGAAATTTGATCAGGTTATTCAGCAGACACACAGTTAACCACTGTTAGCCTGTCACCCTGAGTTTTAGATTATCGTTTAGGAGAAAAATCATGCGGATAGCCATAGCCATCGACAGTTTAGCGGGTGGTGGAGCCGAGAAGGTCATGATTACCTTGGCAAAGCAGTTTATTAGCCTAGGGCATGAGCCGCATTTTTTGGTCATGGAAGATAATCGTTATTACGAAACGCCAGACAATTTACCTGTTCATCAATGCTTTGCCGACAAAGATAAAGATTATGATCACTTCGGACGTCTAGGGGCGTCGGTCGATAAGTTACGGGCAAAGATTGCCGAGATTGAGTCCCGAGTCGGTAAGTTCGATCTGTTTTTATCTAATCTTGATAAAACCAATTTGATGATGACCAAAACTGGGGTGACACCACTCTATGTGATTGTGCATTCATCGGTTGAAGAAGAGTTGAGTCGTCAGTTTAAGTTAGGTCCCTTCGCCTACTATAAGAAACTACGGGCGAAAAAAGCGCTCAATGGCCAGCATTTGATCACTGTGTCCAACGGCATCGCCAAAGAGATACAAGCTAAGGGGCGTTTGCAGCCTGCATCAATGCGAACTATCTACAATCCATTTGAATTTAATGAGATTGTTGCTCTGTCACAGCAAGATAATCCGCAAATCCCTCAGGGTGACTATCTGATCCACGTGGGACGTTTTGCTAAGCAGAAGCGCCACGATGTGTTGTTTGAGGCCCTTAAACAGACCCAAAATCAGTTACCTGTGGTGCTGTTATGCCATAACCACAAGAAGGCAATTAAAGCGGCGAAGAAATACGGCATCGAGAAGCGCTTAATCATTCCTGGATTCCAGAGTAATCCTTTTCCTTGGATCAAACGTGCGAAAGCACTGGTGCTGAGTTCCGATTTCGAAGGATTGCCGACGGTATTAATCGAATCCTTAGCCTGCGGCACGCCAGTGGTCAGTACCGATTGCCCACATGGGCCGAATGAGATTTTGACCGGCAATTTGGCTCCCTATCTTGTGCCCCGTCGTAATCCTGCGGCCTTGGCCAAGATGATTGACGCCGTGGTCGCCCAGCCGCCATCCCTCGACAATGTGGAGATTTTAGCTAAGGTGGATGCGACTGCGATTGCCGAACAATATCTCGCGTTAGCGAAATAATTTACCCGAGGAGAAAGCGGTGGAAGCGCGCAAATCAAACAAAAGACGTTATTTGTTCTACATAGCACAGAACTATTCCTATGCGATGCTAAGGCCGCTGCAGCAAGTGATTCTGGCGCGTGGCGATGAGGCGTGTTGGTTCCTCGAAGGCCGTGAGGTCGACCCCAAATTCCTTAAAGCGGATGAAAAACGCTTACCCGATATTGATGCCGTTAAGGCATGGAAACCCGATGCCGTGTTCGTGCCGGGTAACGTAGTGCCAAGCTTTATCCCTGGAGTAAAAGTGGGTGTGTTCCACGGTTTTAATGCGGGCAAAATGAATCATAAGGGGCGAGAAGATCACTTCGAAATCCGAGATTGCTTTGACTTGTATTGCACCCAAGGGCCGGCGACGACGCTGCCTTTCCTTGAGCTAGAGAAAAAAATCGGCACCTTTACCGTGGCCGAAACGGGCTGGCCAGCGCTCGATCCTTTATTTATTGAAAATAAAGATAACCCTTACATTAAGCCCGATGATCCTCGGCCTGTAGTGCTGTTTTGCTCGACATTCTCCCCCAGTCTGACCTGTGCGCCTGAGGTATTCGAGCAGATTAAAGCCCTGTCGCAAAAGAGCCAGTGGCGCTGGCTGGTACAATTCCATCCTAAGATGAAGCCAAGTATTGTTGAGCAATACAAGACTCTCGAAAATGAGAATCTCCAGTTTGTGGAAACCGACAACGTGATCCCGCTTCTGCAGGCGGGTGATGTGATGCTCTGCGATACTTCTTCGATTTTATTGATGTTTTTAATGCAGCGTAAGCCTGTGGTGACCTTTAAAAATCAGTCACCGAAGGCGCATTTAATCGATATTAACCGAGTCGAAGAGATTGAACCTGCACTCACTAGAGCGCTTAGCCGCCCCGATGATTTGATGGCGCATATCCATGATTATTGCAATCAAATTCACCCCACGGGAGATGGTCAGTCTAGCCAGCGTGTACTCGCGGCGACCGATGCCTTGATCGATAAGGGAACCGCTTGGCTTAAACCTAAGCCATTGAACCTACTGCGACACTTTAAAATGCGCCGCAAGTTAGGCTATTGGAAATTGTTTAGCTAATTGTTTCATGAATGTCTGATTTGTGTTTTTTACTTGGTTTTGTGATGGCGTATATAATATAGAACTGTATTATCATAAAGTTTATTTTTATGTTATTTTACTGTGCTTGAATAATTGAAAAGACGTCTTTAGGATTGAAGTGAATATGGAAATTTCAAATATACACCCTGTAATTTCTGTTATTATTCCAGTTTATAATGTTGAGAGGTTTTTAAGAAGATGTTTGAAAAGTGTTGTGTCGCAGACATTTAAAGACTTTGAAGTTATTTGTGTTAATGATGGTTCACCTGATAATTGTGATGTTATTTTAGATGAATATAAAAAATACGATGCAAGAATTAAGATTGTAAACCAGAATAATCAAGGTGTATCAGTCGCTCGCAATACTGGCTTAAACGTAGCTCTAGGTGATTACATTTTTTTTATCGATCCAGATGATGCGATACAACCGCAAACATTAGAGATAGCCTATTATTTTGCGCAAAAAAATAAAGCGGATTTGGTTGTTTGGCAGAGTGTTTATTCTGATGGATTCGATCATCCAGATAAAAAGTTTGAAATTGAAAAAATAAATTATAAAGTAATCTCGGACCCTTTATATCATAAAAATAAAAAGCCTTATAAAATTGGATCGGTTGTGTGGAATAAGTTATATAAGAAACAGCTTGTTAAAGGGCTTTATTTTATTCCTGGAGTCAACTATGAAGATATCTCGTACAGTTTCTCCATTTTAGCAAAACGTCCAAAGACAGTCGTTATTCCAACCCCATTATATCTATACACAAGGTATGAGAATTCGATAACACAACAAAAGCCAACTCCAAAGCTTATTCGTGATTATCACATAGTAATCAATTCGATCTACAACACTTACCAAAAAAACTTAGGAAGTAAGGAGTTAAGCCATATAAAAAATACTTTGATGCGGCCTCTTTTAAGTTATCAGCTCAAAAAATGTAAGCAAGCAGGATTGGAACAACAAGCTGAAATGTTACCAGCATTTGCAGAAGAGTTGAGAGATCTTGATAGCAAAGGTTTGCTTACATGGCGCGGGCATCGTCTTTCACGATATATAGCTTATAAAAAACTCATGAAAACTATTTAGTTTTTATGATGATAATAGTCGTTAGTTAATACTCGTATTGTGTATATTTATTGGTATTTTAAAACCACCTCCTTTGGAGATGATGATCGTTCATGTGAGGCTTTGCCCGAAGAATGCTCATACAATTACTGCCTTTGTTACCAGTAATTGTATGAGCAGATACGAGTCATCATCGCATATATCTTACCGTTGTCAGTATCATCAGAAGATATGTAAGGCACCAAGATAAAGTCGCGAAAGAGGAAGTCGAGAGACTGATTCAGTTAGGATATGGAATATTAGTTTTTTAGCCCCCCCCTTCTAGGGGGCTATTTGAAAGCCACCTGCTATAAAGGTGGAGTTTCACAATGGAGTTCTCAATTTTAATTCTTTCCCAGAGCAATATATTGAGCGGCAATATATTGGCTGTTGACGGCCTTTAATATTTCTAGATTGTCTAAAGCTGGTGGTGAGGCCAAACACTCCAGCGCTTTTTGTGCCAACAGCGCAGGTTGGCGAACGGGGACGAGATATTGTGCTAAATGCCCTGTGAGAATTTCATTTGGCCCGTGTGGACAATCAGTACTGACGACAGGTGTGCCACAGGCTAAAGACTCAATCACAACGGTCGGTAGGCCTTCAAAATCTGAGCTGAGTAGCATCAACTCGGCTTTGGCAATCCAAGCGTAGGGATTGTGTTGAAACCCTGGTGTGATGATTCTGTGTTCGACACCGTATTTCTTAGCGAGTTTGCGTGCCTTCTTTGGGCGATTGCACAGCAGGACAAGCTTAGGGGCCGTTGGCATATCCCTGAGTGCCTTAAATAAAATGTCGTGGCGCTTTTGCCGTGTCACACGGCCGACATGGATCATATAAGGCTCGTTTGGGATTTCGGCAATAACTTCCTGAGTCTTTTTACGGATTTCTTCCAATCTAAAGGGATTATAGATGGTCTGAACGCTTTGTGGCTTCAGCCAGGAAGTGGCTCTAAGCTCATCGGCGATGCCATTGGAAACAGTAATGATCTTTTTGCCAATCAGTGCCTTAGCCTTTTTCCAGCGACGCCAGAAATGCACTGGACCACGCTTTAATTCCATCAAGAGTTCTTGCTTAAGGGCGCAGTGGCAAAAGTAATAGCAGGGATCGAAGTCGCAGCCGGAAACAACGACATCGCAATCGGTCGAATTACTTAAAAATAGCGAGAACTTACCCGATTGTTCCGCTTCGGCCACCTTGGCCTTTAGGTGTTGTCTTTGCTCCTGTAGAGTTGGCTTTTGGCCAGCTTCATACAGGTAATGAATCGTCACATTTTCTGGTGGCATAAAATCCCCCTCTTTATGGAACACAAAGAGGTGAACATCTTGCCCGGCTTCCTGCAGCACTTCGGCCTGAGATAAGGCGATTTTGACCGTGCCGTTCGAGAAAAAGTTATGGCAAAAAATGGCGATTTTTTTCATATAAATGCTCTGATTACGTGGACTTAATCGGTTGTGGTGTGGTTTCTATCTGGGTTGATTTGACGAAAACCAGCTACCTACTTAATCCAATATAGCGAGTCGGCATTATATCAGTTCATCCCTTTACATGGGCTTAATCCAAGGAATTCTTGCCAGTATTTCAATTTTTAGCGGGATTTTCAGCGGTTTTTATCGGGATGATTCACTCAAGTGGCTAAAACGAGTAGACTGGCGGCAATGTTTTTTGGGTATCTATCTGAGTCGAGTCAGCAAAGTGCACACAAGAGCGATTTATCCTGGGACCTTCGATCCCATTACCAATGGTCATGCCGATTTGATTGAGCGTGCGGCTAAGTTGTTTAAGCATGTGATTATTGGCATTGCGGCCAATCCATCTAAGCAGCCAAGGTTTACTCTTGAGGAGCGCGTTGAGCTAGTAAACCGCGTCACGGCCCATTTGGATAATGTGGAAGTGGTTGGTTTTTCGGGTCTGCTGGTGGATTTTGCCAAGGAACAGCGTGCGAGCGTGCTGGTGCGTGGTTTGCGTGCGGTTTCCGACTTTGAGTATGAATTCCAATTGGCCAACATGAATCGCAGATTAAGCCCTGATCTTGAGAGCGTGTTTTTAACACCGGCTGAAGAAAACTCCTTTATTTCTTCCACCTTAGTGAAGGAAGTCGCGCTGCATGGCGGCGATGTGAGTCAATTTGTACACCCTGAGGTGGCAAGCGCGTTGACCGCCAAGCTTAACCTCGCAAAAGCTTGATAAAGCTGAGTATTTCCATAAAACCTTTGAGGCATCAGGCCTCGCGATGATAATGAAAAGGATGTTATGAAGGCTTTTTTGACCCCCTCTATCCTCGCTGCTAGCGTTGCATCTGGTTTACTGTTTTCTGCTTCCGTTGCTGCCGCCCCTTGGGTGGATGCCTCGGACATTTATTTAAGAGCTGATATTCAAGCACTGGCCGATGCGGGCGTGATCCGTGTGCCAGTGAATACCTTTCCCTTGATGTGGTCGGGAATTGGTGGTGACTTAGCGAAAGTCGAACCCGAGCTATTGTCTCCCCGATTAGTGCAAGCCTTTGCCCGAGTTAACTTTTACTATCAAAATGCCGTCGATAATCGCGGCAATGCTAGGGTTAAACTCTCGGGGGCGACCGAGCCCGCTCGCTTCCAGCATTATGGCTCAGACTATCGTGAAAAGGGTGAGGTTAAAGCCTCCTACGAATATTTAGGCTCACGTGTGGCCTATAAAACCACAGTTGCTGAGACGTACGATCCGCAAGATAACAAAAACTTTCGTCTCGATGAGTCTTATTTTGCTGTAATCATGGGTAACTGGATTGCGACCTTAGGTACGGTTGAGCAGTGGTGGGGGCCGGGATTTGATTCGGCATTGCATCGCTCTAACAATGCGCGCCCAATGCAGTCACTGTCGCTCAGCCGTAATAATGCCGCCGCCTTCGAAACGCCATGGTTATCTTGGATTGGGCCTTGGACCTTTAAGACCGGTTTTAGCATGGCTGAAAAAGAGCGTGCCGTGCCTAAAATGGCTGAATGGGATATGCGTTTCACCGCCAAACCCCTTCAGCAGCTAGAAATAGGCTTATCTTGGTCAACACTATTTTGTGGTGAAGGGCAGAATTGCGACTTCGATTCTTGGTGGGACTCGGTGGCAAGCAATGCGGTGTGCATCGACGGTTCGGATTCTTGCTTGGCCGATCAACGCCGTGACGCGGGCCATAGAACCCAGAGTATCGATTTACGTTATGCCGACACTTGGCAGGATATCCCCGTTGGTTTGTACCTTGAGCATAGCTGTGAAAACGGTAGCGATTGCGGTTCACTTTGGGGGATAGATACCCATTTCGGTACATCGGGTAAGCAATTCAAGCTATTCATGGAATACTCGGATACCTTTGTCGAGTGTGATGGCAAGCCTAACTGCTTCTATGAAGATCCTGTTTACCTCAGTGGAGCGCGTTACTACGGCAGAGCTTTAGGCTCGACCTATGATAGCGATGCTCAAGTCTTTGTGTTTGGTTTGGTTGGTCAGTTCCATAACAGCCGCGGTTTTACCTCGCTACTGCGTTATGCCAAGTTGAATAAAGACGGTACTAACGTGGCGACAACATGGGCGCCACAGCCACCGAAGGAAGACTTGCTGATGCTGGAACTTTCTTACCGTATGCCGGTGTGGAAGGGCATGTGGAGTTTGGGGGGCACAGTCTCGAGATCGGAATTTGATGTACAAGAAAACGATACTAATGCGACTTTCTTTAGCAGTTTTGAATACCGTTTTTAAGCGCCAATCCAATAAAAAGGCCTGCAAATCAGCAGGCCTTTTTGTTTTCTCAAAGAGCTTACTTCGCATTAAACGCGCGGTACCACTCGACAAATCTGCTCACCCCAGTATTGATATCGACTTGGGGTTTGTATCCCACGGCCTTAAATAGATCTTCGGTATCGGCCCAAGTGGAATGCACATCACCTGGCTGCATGGGTAAAAATTGCTTTTTCGCCTCGATGCCAAGCGCGCGCTCGAGTGCGGTAATAAAGTCGAGCAATTGCACCGGGCTGCCATTACCTATGTTGAATACGCGATAGGGCGCGCTGCTATTAGCCGGTGTACCAGTTTCTACACGCCAGTCCGGTGTTGGGCGAGGAGGTTTGTCTTGTACCCTGATGATGCCCTCAACGATATCGTCGATATAGGTGAAATCACGGCTGAGATCGCCATGGTTATACACATCGATAGTGTCGCCCGCGAGAATGGCTTTTGTGAATTTAAACAAGGCCATATCCGGTCGTCCCCAGGGGCCATACACGGTAAAAAAGCGCAAGCCAGTGGTGGGTAACTGATAGAGATGTGAGTAAGTGTGCGACATTAACTCGTTGGCTTTCTTGGTCGCCGCGTACAGGGATATCGGATGATCGACACTGTCCTCGGTCGAAAATGGCATCTTTTGATTCAAACCATACACAGAGGATGAAGAGGCATACACTAGATGCTCAATCTTATGGCGGCGGCAGCCCTCTAAAATGGTGAGATGCCCAACTAAATTGCTATCGGCATAGGCGAGGGGATTATCGAGGGAGTAGCGCACTCCAGCCTGCGCGGCGAGATGGATAACCCGTTGAAAACCTTGTTCTGCAAACAATGCCGCTATGCCGTCTCTGTCGGCTAAGTCCAGTTTGATAAAACGGAAATTGCTTAAGGCCTCGAGCGGTGCCAGTCGGGCTAGCTTTAGCCCAACATCATAATAGTCATTGAGGTTATCGATACCGACAACTTCATGGCCCTGTGCGCAGAGGCGCTCACTGACTTTAGCGCCGATAAATCCGGCGGCGCCTGTGACTAAGTATTTCATAGTAAACCTTTATATTTTGGACGCTTAGTCGTGATGGAACAGATCCCGGGTGTACACCTTAGCGGCGACATCTTCGAGTTCATTGGCCATACGGTTAGAAATAATCACATCGCACATGGCTTTAAATTCATGTAAATCGCGGATCACCTTCGAGTTAAAAAACTCCCCTTCCTTGAGTACGGGCTCATAGACCACGACTTCGATGCCCTTGGCCTTAATGCGTTTCATCACTCCTTGTACCGCCGAGGCGCGGAAGTTGTCTGAGTCGGATTTCATGATTAAGCGATAGATCCCCACTCGCTTCGGTTGCTTACTGATAATAGCGTTGGCGATAAAATCTTTGCGGGTTGTGTTGGAATCGACAATGGCGCTGATGAGATTGTTAGGCACATCGTTATAGTTGGCCAGCAATTGCTTAGTGTCCTTGGGCAGGCAGTAACCGCCATAACCGAAGGAAGGATTGTTATAGTAATCGCCGATGCGCGGATCTAAGCATACACCTTCGATAATCTGGCGGGTGTTGAGCCCTCGGCTCTCCGCATAGGTGTCCAACTCATTAAAGTAGGCGACGCGCATGGCTAAAAAGGTGTTGGCAAACAACTTAATCGCCTCAGCCTCAGTGCTGTCTGTGAGTAAAATCGGAATATCTTGCTTAATGGCGGCGCGAGCAAGCAGATCGGCAAAGGCTTGGGCGCGTTCGGAACGTTCACCCACTATGATCCGCGAGGGGTGCAGGTTATCGTAAAGCGCCTTACCTTCACGCAAAAACTCCGGTGAAAATAAGATATTGTCACTGTTGAGTTTACTTCTCAGCCCTTCGGTAAAACCCACTGGCACAGTCGATTTGATGACAATGGTGGTGTCAGGATTCAGGGCGAGCACTTCCTTGGCCACCCGTTCGACCGACTGAGTATTAAAGTAGTTGGTTTGTGGGTCGTAATCCGTAGGAGTGGCTATGATGACAAAATCGGCTTCTTTAACGACGCTTTTGTCGCTCGTGGCACTGAGATTTAAGGCTTTATGCTGCAGGTATTCTTCAATCAGACTGTCGGCGACCGTTGGTTTACGCGCATTAACTAACGCGATGCGCTCGGGCATCAAATCAATCGCTACTACTTGGTTATGCTGGGCGAGTAAAACCGCGTTCGATAGGCCAACATAGCCCATTCCAACTACAACTATGTTCATAGGTTTTATACAGTTTGGCATTTTGTTTCCCAAACTAGCATTTTCTGCGGCATTAGAATATGTCATTTCGATGAAATCCACAGTTCCAAATTAAGTGCTCTTTTCTCGATTTTCACCCGTATACAATGCTGGGCTCGCGTTCCGTTTAATTCATAACATCCTATCAATGCAGATTTTTGTTTGCCACAATCCTATGTTACCGTACTCATGGTTATTAAGCTTGGAGCCTTAACGTGATTTCAGTCGTGATCCCCGCCAAAGATGAAGTGGGCAATATTGGCCCATTAATGAAAGAGATATGCCAAGCCCTGCAAGGGTTGACTGAGTTTGAAATTCTTGTTGTCGACGACGGTAGTCAGGATGACACTTTTGGTGAAGTTATGCACACCGCAGAGGTGATGCAATGCGATGCCAAAGCCATTCGTCACGAGCGCAGTACGGGCCAGAGTACCGCTATTTCCACTGGCGTTTTACATGCCCGCGGTAAATACATTGTCACCTTAGATGCCGATGGGCAAAACGACCCTGCGGATATTCCCGCCATGTTGGCCCAATTGCCGCAAATTCATGCCGAACACTTTTGTATTGCCGGTTATCGCAAAAACCGTAAAGACACGGCGTGGAAGCGATTCCAGTCCCGCTTTGCGAATAAAGTGCGTGATGCACTGTTACACGATGGCGTACCCGATACCGGATGTGGCTTAAAACTCTTCCCCCGCGAAACCTTCCTGCGCATGCCTTACTTCGACCATATGCACAGATATATCCCAGCACTGGTGCGCCGCATGGGGGGCGAAGTGTTTATTTCTGTGGTTAATCATAGGGATCGCCAAGTTGGCGTGTCTAAATATACCGCTTGGAATCGGGTCTGGGTCGGGATTGTCGACATCATGGGCGTCATGTGGCTCGGTCGCAGGGCGAAAATCGCTAAGGTCGCCCGTAGCGAAACCAGCTGGCACGATTAAGATGAAGCGACTCTATAAGGCGATTTTTATCGTCTTTATTTTGCTGGTGTTAATGTTTGCGGCCCAGCAAGGGTTATTCGAGCATGTAACCGATAGCAATTGGGTAGCACATTTTATTGCCGCTCAAGGGGCCTATGCGCTGGCGGTGTTGCTGATGGTTGGCGCCTTGTTTACCGCTGTCGGTGGGCCGAGGCAGGTGATCGCCTTTGTATTCGGCTTTGCCCTCGGTGGCATTTATGGTGGCTTATTTTCCACCTTAGCGGCATTGCTGGGTTGTGTGCTGGCGTTTTATACCGCGAGATTAACCATTCGAAGCAGTCTGCAACGACGTTTTGGCAATCGTTTACAAAAGTTTGAGGCGCTGATCATTCAGCGGACTTGGTTAAAAGTCTTAATGATCCGTCTGTTGCCTGTGGGCAGTAATCTGCTGACGAATCTCTTTGCGGGGGCGACACATATCCCCGCGGGGGGATTTATGTTTGGCAGCGTGCTGGGTTATTTACCGCAGATGCTGATTTTCAGTTTTGCGGGCGCGGGCATTGGCTTATCTGATCATAACCAACTGGGGATCAGTATCGGGCTGTTTATTATCTCGAGTCTTATCGGCGCTTACCTTTACCGTTCTAGCCTGCGTAAGCAGGTGGATGAATTGGAAAACTAAATAGGGATTAGGAATGGATGCATTGAATCGTCGTTTCAATAGCGAAGATTATTACCAAGTACTCTGGCCGCTGCTGTTGATGAGTTTGCTGATCTTGCTGGTTGGCATAGGTTTTCGTTCCCCTTGGCCCGCCGACGAGCCGCGGTTTGTTGAGGTCGCGCGGGAGATGGTTGCCTCGGGTCAATGGTTATTCCCTACCCGGGGCGGGGAATATTATCCCGATAAGCCGCCAGTATTTATGTGGGCGATTGCCCTGTTTTATCAACTCACAGGGTCGTTAAAACTCTCCTTCTTACTCCCCAATGCCTTTTGTGGCTTGCTGACGGTATTTCTTGTCTATGATTTGGGTGCCAGATTGTGGAATGTGCGGGTTGGCCGCAACGCTGCACTATTGCTCCTTATCGTGCCGCAGTTTTTGATGCAGGCGAAAAATGCCCAGATAGATGCCATGGTGATGTGTTGGATAACCGTAGGATGTTACGGATTAATCAGACATTTTATGCTTGGGCCTAAGTGGCATTGGTATTTTATTGGCTGGGCATTTATGGGGCTTGGGGTGATCACTAAGGGGGTTGGTTTCTTGCCCCTATTGTTGCTCATTCCGATTGGGGTTTACGCCTTCAAAGATAAGACCCGTTTCGAGGGCCGCTTAACTTGGCTTTGCCTCGCAGGGCCGTTGGCCATGCTGGCCGTGATTGCCTGTTGGTTAGTGCCAATGGTGATGACGGTTCAAGCCCATGGCACGCCCGAGATGGTGGCCTATCAAAATAATATTTTGTTTAAGCAAACGGGCGAGCGTTACGTCAATGCTTGGCACCATATCAAGCCTTGGTATTTCTTCGTGCTGAGCGTGATCCCTTGGATGTGGTTCCCGATTTCGTTGCTGGTGGTCGCCTATTGGAAACAGTGGCTGCAAAAGGTGAAAGCCGATCCTACCATCGCGATTCTGCTGATTTGGGTCGGGCTCGTGGTGCTGTTTTTCAGTATCAGTCCGGGCAAGCGCAACGTGTATATTCTGCCCGCATTACCTATGTTGGCCCTCGCGGCATCGGCGGTATTAACGGGTGTTTCACCCAAAGCTTGGTTTGAAAAACTAGTCACTGGTGTGCTGTGGTTTTTGGGGGCGCTCGTGTTAGTGGCTGGCGTGCTGGCATTTATCCATTACCCTGCACTTGTCAAAGCGCTGGCGGACTATACCGATGATCTCACTGGCATTGGTTACTTGTTTATTGTGCTCGGGGTGCTTTGGTGTGCCTTGCTGTGGCTGGCGCGTCGTCAGTTTGCCTTGGTTAAGGTGGGGTTAGTTTCCGCCTTGGGCTGGGTGCTGGTGAGCACTTGGGGTTACGCTATGCTCGATGAAATGCGCACCCCCAGAAGCCTGATGCTACAAACAGCCGAGGTGATAGGTGAGGATGCCGAACTTGGTTTAGTAAACTTTAAAGAGCAATTTATTCTGTTCTCGCCCATGAGTGTGACGCACTTTAGTTATCTTGCGCCGGTAGAAGAACAAGAGCGAAACGCGTGGCAATGGATGCAGGAGAACAAACAGCGTTATGTGTTAGTGCCTAGCGGTGCTGAGCTGAGTTGTTTCGATATCAAAGGCGGTAAGAGCATGGGGATTGCCCACCGTGACGAATGGATTTTGTTATCTGCGTCAGAGCTTAAGCCTCAGTGCCAAGCGCCAGAGCGTGAGTACCGTTACTTTACCGACCATCCAGGTCGTTGGTTAAAAGAGTAATCAACAGCCATATCGAAGAAGCTAAAAAATGCCTGCAATTGCAGGCATTTTTATCGGCGAGATTAACGCGTCTGGCAGATGCCGCAAAATACTGTGGTGCGTTGACCAAGACGGATTTCGCTGAGTAGATTGCCGCACTGAGTGCAGGTTTCGCCGCCGCGGCCGTAAACATGCAGCTTTTGCGCGAAATAGCCGGGTTTACCCTCGGCATTGGTGAAGTCCTTAAGCGTAGTGCCGCCCTGCTTGATGGCGTGGGCGAGGATTTGTTTGACCTCGGCAACCAGTACCGTTAAGCGTTCAATATCTATCTTGCCGGCCTCCGCCTCGGGGTGTATCCCTGCGGCAAACAGTGCTTCGTTTGCATAAATATTCCCCACACCCACCACAATATGGTTATCCATCAGGCAGAGTTTGATGGCCTTCTTCTTGCCCGCCAGTGCGGCAGCTAACTGATTGACGTTAAAGGCGTCGGTTAAAGGTTCTGGCCCGAGTTTTTCCAGTAGCGGATGGGCTTCCTCTGGCAATTGGCACCATAACCAAGCGCCGAAACGTCTCGGATCGTTAAAGCGCAGAATTCGGCCATTGGCGAGGACAAGATCGATATGATCGTGCTTCTCCACTGGCGTATCATGGGGCAGGATCCGCAAGCTGCCCGACATCCCCAGATGCACTATGCTGGTGCCAGCATCGGTATCGATTAACAGGTATTTAGCGCGGCGGCGCACTTGGCGTATGGTTTGGCCGATGATCTGTTTGGCAAGTTCGGGAACGGGCCAACGCAGTGAGGCGTTACGGATTACGAGGTCAACCACGGTTTGTTCGACAAGATGTGGGGCTATGCCCTGACGGGTGACTTCGACTTCTGGTAATTCCGGCATGATTGAGTTCTTTTAGGTAATAAATTAGCTGGTGGATTTGGCATCGAGGATTGGTTGTAAATCGGCCCTTAGGCTGGGGGGCACTAAGTACCAGTTGCCTGCGGGTGATTTGAGTACACCGTCCTCGGGGAAATAAATCCAACGTTGCGATTGGCGGATCTCGGCAATTTGGATCACCAGTTCCTGCGGTTTGCCTGTGGGTTGTGGTGCCTCGCTGAGGGGCGAGACTCTTAGGCCTTGCCAAGCCTTGGCCCATTGGGCGCAGTTGAGCACCAGCGGATCGCACTCCCAACCTGAGGCTTGTTTATGCAGCCACACACCATCTAGCTGCAACTGTGCCAGCGGCGCATTGTCATCAAACAACAGCTGGGCATCACTCGGCACATTATGGGTTTTCTTGTCCATAAACGTCAGCACCGCAATGATAAAAATGCAGGCAAGAATAATGATGTTATTCCACTGTTTACGAGTAAGCGCCATAGGAAGAGTGACACAAAAAATGGGACTGATGCCATGAGTGTATCACGGCAAAATAGAGATGCTAGCCCTAGGACGAAGGGGTTAACCGCCAGTGCTATTCATAAAGCGCAGGATTTGCACGCCACTATTATCGAAAACATGCTGCTTAGGTTTGAGTTTGATACCTTGGAGAATCGCGGTTTTAAGGCGCTCAATGTCCCCGGGATATTCTCGCACAATGCTTTTTAAATCAATGGAGTGTTCATTACCTAGGCAGAGCAATAATTGCCCCTCTACGGTTACGCGCACTCTATTACATTCGTGGCAAAAGTTGTGGCTATGGGGTGAGATAAACCCGATATGAATCGGACTATCCGCCATGGTGTAGTAACGCGCGGGGCCACCTGTGCGTTTATTGGAAAGTTGCAGGGGATAATGCTCGTTAATCATGGTCTTAACTTCATCACTGCTGCAATGACGCGCGTCTTTGCGCTCGTCCATTTCACCCAGCGGCATTTCTTCAATAAAGGCGATATCTAGGTTTCGGTCACGACAAAAATTAACCAGATCAATCACTTCATGGTCATTTTGCTGTTTAAGGATCACCGCATTGATTTTAATGCGCTCAAAACCTGCGGCGATGGCCGCATCAATCCCTTCGATAACACGTGCTAATTTGCCGTTGCGCGTCAGTTGGGTAAAGAGCTCGGGGTTAAGGGTATCTAGGCTGATGTTTAAGCGCTTAAGACCCGCATCAAACATAGGTTTGGCAAACTTACTGAGCCTAGAACCATTAGTGGTCATCGATAAATCTTTGAGCCCTGGGAGCTTGCCCAGTAAGTGCACCAGTTGATCGCAATCGCTACGCACCAAGGGCTCGCCGCCGGTGAGGCGAATTTTAGTCACCCCAAGTTCCGTAAAGGCTTGGGCAATCCAAGCCAACTCTTCGAGGTGCAGAACATGATCTTTGGGCAAGAAGCAGGGGTCTTCCGTCATACAGTAGACACAACGGAAGTCGCAGCGATCCGTCACTGAGAGTCGTAAATATTCGACCTGACGGCCAAAGGCATCCACGAGTTGGCTCATAGGGACTCAGTGGCTCTTATAGAAGATCGGCAAAAGGTTGAATAAACACGGTTTCACCCGCATTCACCGCCTCAGCATCATCTCCAATGATAATAAGGCAATTGCCTTTGACCATAGAGCTGAGCATGCCCGAACCTTGGTTACCTGTGCTGGTTACGTGCAGCCTGCCATCATTACCGAGGCGATAAATTCCGCGGATAAACTCAGTACGGCCCGTGCGGCTACGCAGGGTTTCATCGGTAATCGCCGGGAATAACGGCGCCTGCCAGTTTGTTTCACCGCCGAGTTTACGAAGCGCAGGTTGCACAAATTGCAGGAACGACACCATCACAGCCACCGGATTGCCGGGCAAGCCGAAGAATAGGCTATCACCGACCTTACCAAAGGCGAGTGGGCGACCGGGGCGCATATTGATCCGCCAGAAGTCGATATTGCCAAGGCGTGCCAGCACGGCCTTGATGTAGTCGGCATCGCCAACGGAAACACCGCCTGAGCTGATCACTACATCGGCCTGCGCCGCGGCTTTGGTTAAGGTCGCTTCGAGTGCGCTTTCGGAATCTTCAATAATACCTAAGTCAATGACTTCACAACCTAAACGTTTTGCCATCGCCTTGATGGTGTAACGGTTCGAGTCATAGATACAGTTTGGATTCAAAGCCTCGCCGGGTTGGCTGACTTCATCCCCGGTTGAGAACACGGCCACGGTCGGGCGACGATAAACCGTTACACGGTCAAGGCCGAGGGAGGCTAATAAGCCCTGTTCGGCGGCGCTTAGGCGTGTGGCTTGGGTGAGGGCAACTTGGCCTTGGCCTATGTCTTCACCCGCAAGGCGAACGTGTTGGCCCTGTTGAATACGGCCATCGAAACTGACCTTGGCATTGGCCTCGTTAGCCAGCTCTCGAGGTTGAACTGTATCTGCGCCTGCGGGTACGGGCGCGCCCGTCATAATGCGCACGGTTTCACCCGCTCTGAGTGTACCCGAATATTGATGACCAGCTAAGACTTCACCGACTAAGGTAAAGCTTGTAGGCAGCGGATCTTGATAGGCGAAGGCATAACCATCCATCGCCGAGTTGGTTTGTTGCGGCACATCCACGGGCGAAATACTGTCGCGGGCGAGCACGCGGTTATCTAACGCATCTAAACCTACCTCTTCCACCTCAGAGACTGGGGCGACATGGGATAAAATCTGCGCCAAGCCTTGGCTCACGCTGAGGTTTTTATCGCTGCCCAAGGTGCAGGCATCGACAGTCGCTATTGGTAATGCGGGGTTGGGTGCTTGCCAGCTATTGGCATATTCCATCACAAAGTCAGCAATTTGCGCGACATTGTTAAGGTCGAGTCTTCTTAGCTCGCTCGGCAGCTCTGTGTCATCACAGCAAGCGATGGCGAGAATATTGTCGTCTTGGGTATAGATAAACGGCTTACCGTGGGCGGCGCGGTGCAGCTCAATTTTCGGTAATGTGAGTTTTTTAAAGCCTTCGACTAAGACGATATCGACTTTATCGGCTTCAATTTGCTTGAGTAGGTGGACTAACTCTGGGTCGCCATCGCGGGCATCTTCGGTCATTAGCGCCCAACGCACATGGGAGGCGACTAGCATTTGCCGTGCACCGGCTTTGCGCATCTCGTAACTGTCTTTACCGGGAATATCGACATCGAAATTGTGGTGAGCATGTTTGATCACCGCCAGACGCAGGCCGCGCTGATTTAATTCGGGGATCAATTGCTTGAGTAGGGTGGTTTTCCCCGTGCCGCTATAGGCACAAAATCCGAGAACGGGAATAGATAGCGGATTGACGAAGGGAGTACTCATTTGCACCTCTAATCTAGGAAATTTGAAGCCTTAGCTTTGGTTTATCTCTGCAGCCAGTCGTTGTTTTTGTTCTGGCGTGTTCACATTGACGAAGGCATTGGGTTGATCGGCAAAGGCCGCCACGGCAAAGCGGTGTTTTGCATACCAAAAATCAATTTTACGCTCACCCGCTTCGAGAAAGGCGGTCATCGACTCGCGCAGGCTCGGCTTTAGTAACATCACCACCGGCTGCTCACGCTCACCATCGCTGGCAACGGCAAGTTCAGCATTGTTTGCCTCAATGGCGGCCAATAAACGGGCGACTAAATCCCGCGGCAGCAGCGGACAATCGCAGGGCACCACGAGCAGATAGTCTGCTTGGGTGTGACCCATAGCAGTGATCATGCCCGCCAAGGGGCCGAGAAACCCAGTATGCTCATCGCTCAACACCGTAAAACCGAACTCAGCATAACGTGTTTGGTTACGATTTGCGTTGATCAGGATCTCCTTAACCTGAGGTTTTATCCGCTCGATAGTGTGTTCAATCATGGCCTTGCCGTTTAGCTCGACGAGGCCTTTATCGTCCCCGCCCATACGGCGCGCCATACCACCGGCAAGAATTACGGCATCAATTTGCAACGACATATAAAGATCCCTGTGTGGAGTTTGTGGGCGTTTGCTGACGGGAGGTTATCACCTGTTGGTCTTCAATGTGCCACTGCTGCTCGCAAATGGCGGTGAGCGCACAGTTTTGGTGGCTGCTTAATAGCATTCCCGTTCCTTGCTGTTTGAGCTGTTGGATCATTTGCAGCACTAAGGCTTGGGAGTCCTTATCCATATTGGAGGTCGGCTCATCGAGCATCAGTAACTTTGGCTGCAAAATCCAAGCTCGGGCGATGGCGAGTCGTTGCCTTTCGCCGCCGGATAAATTGCTGGCTCTGGCCTGTAATAGCGAGCCTAGTTGCGCCATCTCAATTGCTTGGCCAATTCTGCGTTTGGCTTCGGTTTTTGAGGCCGCAAAGGGTAAGCCGTAGGTCAGGTTGTAATTGACTGTACCATCGAATAGATAGGGATGCTGGTGGAGGTAAACGGCTTTGCCCAGCAAAGAGTTGCGTGTCCACCATGCGTCCTTTTTAAAGCCGCTGACTTCAATCTTGCCCTTAGATGGCGGCTGTAAACCCGCGAGGATCTTCATCAGGGTCGACTTGCCCGAGCCGTTGTCACCCTGCAAATAAATGACGTTCCCTTGGCACAACTCTAGGCTATGGGCTTTGAATAATAAGCGCGGGCCAAAGGACATTTCCAAGTCACGGGCGATCAGTTTGGCTTGGGTCATAAGTTAATGGCTCCTTGGCGTTTCTTTGCCGCGTAAACTACCTAAGGCAAAGTTGAGGATCAAGGCCAAGATTAGCAGCACTAATCCGAGGGCGATAGCTTGGGCGAAATCGCCTTTACTGGTTTCCAGTGCGATAGCCGTCGGGATATTACGTGTTACGTTTAAAATGTTGCCGCCGACCATCATAGAGCAGCCGACTTCGGTGAGAATACGGCTAAAGGCCGCGACGATCGCCAGCAATAATGGCATACGCAGTTCGCGGCACACGGTCCAGACCGCGCTAAACCAAGAGGCGCCTAAGGTGCGAGAGGTTTCCCATGCGCGGCGATCGACACTGGTGAAGGCCGCTTGACTCATGGCTATCATCACGGGGGCGCAAATCATCATTTGGCCGAGGATCATCCCTTCTTGAGTGAACAACCACTTTAAATCCCCAAGCGGGCCGTTGCGGGTCAAGATGAGATACACCAACAGGCCGATAACGACCGTGGGGATCGATTGCAATGTTTGTACTAAGTTAGTGACAAACCACTTTCCGGGGAAATGGGCAAACGCCAACACAAAACCGAGCACCATAGAGGGGACTAAGGTGATGAGCAGCGCCGCGAAAGAAACCGAAAACGAGACAGAGATGATGGACCAAACGTCGGGGTCCAATGAAAACAGCAGGCTTAACGCCTGCTGTAACAGTGCTAGCCAGCCTTCGCTCATTCGCTATAGGTTGCCTTGAACAGTTGCTCGCCTTCAACTTTGAAGTTGTTGATCATGGCTTGACCTTCTTTGCTGATCAGCCAGTCACTGAAGGCTTTGGCGCCTTTGTGGTTCAGATCTGGGTATTTAGCTGGGTTGATCAGAATCACTTGGTATGGGTTCGCCAGGGTTTTACCGCCATCGAAATCGACACCTAAGTCCAGCTTAGTTTTGTACGCCACGAAAGTACCACGGTCAGACAGAGTGTAACCTTGTAATTCGTTTGCCATCAGCAGGGTTTTACCCATGCCTTGACCTACTGAAGTGTAACCTTTGAAGTCAGGAGTCACGCCTGCGGCTTTCCATACTTCTAACTCTTTGATGTGGGTGCCAGAGTTGTCACCACGAGAGACGAAAGGTAAGCCTGATTTGGCGATTTTCGCGAAGGCTTCTTCGGCAGTTTTGCTTTCACGTAGTTTTGCTGGGTCGTTTTTAGGACCTAACACCACGAAATCGTTTTCCATAATGCCACGTGGCTCAACACCAAAACCGTCGGCAACAAATTTTGCTTCAGCACTTGGGGCGTGGGTCATCACTAAATCCACATCGCCTTGCTCGCCCAGTTTCAGCGCTTTACCCGTACCCGTTGCGATAACTTGTACTTTGTAGCCTGATTCACTTTCAAACTTAGGCAGTAATTCTTTTAGCAGACCTGAGTTTTCAGTACTGGTGGTGGTGGCTAACTTGATCACTTCAGCCGATTGAGCGGGTAACACTGTGAGCATGCTGGCTGCAACAACCAGGCCCAGTAATGACTTCATATGGGATTTCACGTTTAGCATGGATACTCCTTGGCGAAAAATAGGGTTCCGACTCAATTGCCTACTGAGTGGGAGGTTCCGTAAATTGTAATGCGTTCGATTGAAAGCAAATAGGATGCCAAACCAACAATGACGCATTTACGTTCACAGCTTGATCTAAATTGTGACCCTGATCTCAGGCTCAACAAATAGTTTGCAGACAAATTGTCTCAGCGCATGCTTCTTATGGTTCATAGTGACCTATTTGTCTAGTTTCAATGCTAGAATTGGTCGCAATTGAGTCAAAATGTCCAGAAGTGAGCACTATGAGCCAGATAGATAATAACCTCAAGCCCCTTCCTTCCGCTGTGTCTGTCCTGATCGTCGATGACGAGCCGGGGATGCGTAGCTTTTTGAATAAGGCGCTCTCGAAAAAATTCGCCTTAGTCGAAACGGCGGGCAGTATTGAAGATGCTGAGCAGTTACGTAGTCGCTGCCACTTCGACCTATTGATTGTCGATATCCGTTTACCGGGTCGCTCGGGAATCGAGTGGCACGAAGCCTTAGATGAACAAGGCCGCCGCTCCGATGTGATTTTTATGACAGGCTATGCGGATTTAGAAGTCGCGATTAAAGCGCTGCGGGCTGGTGCCTCAGACTTTATTATGAAGCCCTTCCACCTCGAGCAGATGATGTCGGCGGTTGACCGTTGTATTGAACGCCGTTTGCTGCGCCGTGAAAACTTAATGCTGCGCCGTGAAGTCTCTATCGGCTATTCCTCCACCATTAT
This sequence comes from Shewanella sp. GD04112, assembly GCF_029835735.1. Taxonomy (NCBI): domain Bacteria; kingdom Pseudomonadati; phylum Pseudomonadota; class Gammaproteobacteria; order Alteromonadales; family Shewanellaceae; genus Shewanella; species Shewanella sp. GD04112. Next base: position 4,804,418 of record NZ_JAOEAL010000001.1, on the reverse strand, counting down.
CGGTAGCAGCGAGGCCATGAAGTCGGTCAAGCAAGTGATTGAGCGCGTGGCACCGACCAATGCCGTGGTGTTAATTCAAGGCGAATCGGGCACGGGTAAAGAGCTGGTCGCGCGCCAATTACACTTACTCAGCGGCCGCCAAGGGCCATTTGTGCCCGTTAACTGCGGCTCTATCGCGCCAGAACTACTGGAGAGTGAACTCTTTGGCCATACGGCAGGGGCATTTACTGGCGCTAAGGGAAATCGCGAAGGCTTATTCAGTTTTGCCTCCGGCGGCACTATTTTCCTCGATGAAATTGGCGAGATGCCGCTCAAGATGCAAACAGCGCTGCTCAGGGTATTAGAACAGAAGGCGATTCGCCCCGTCGGCAGTGAGAAGGAAGTGAATATCGATGTCCGGGTGATTGCGGCCACTAACCGCACGCTGGTGGATGAAGTCGAGGCGGGTAACTTCCGTCGTGATCTTTATTATCGATTAAATGTGCTGGATATTTTAATTCCTCCCCTGCGTGAGCGTCCGGAAGATGTGGTCGAATTGACCCATCACTTTACTCGTCAATTGGCAGCCGAATTGGGTGTGCGCGAAGTCGTGTGGAGCCATGAGGATATGGTGAAGCTGCAACAGCACGAGTGGCCAGGCAATATCCGTGAACTGCGCAATATGATTGAACGCTGCATTCTGCTCGGCAAGCCACCAGCGGAATACTGGAAACAACAGGTGAAGACAGAGTCTTCGGCCTCCCAAGGTTATCCCTTAGATTGGCCGTTGAAAGAAGTGGAAAAACACCATGTGACCAGCGTGGTGGATCTGCACTCTGGCAATAAATCGGCGGCGGCGAGGGACTTAGGCGTTTCCCGTAAGACCTTAGATCGCAAGTATAAAGAGTGGTTTGACGTTAGCGACGAGCAGGAGTTCTAAGTGTCGTTTTTTACTCACTTTTTTGGTGTCAGTTGGCAGCAAATGCAGGCCAAAGTGCGTTATCGCATTCTGATCCTCACCTTGCTGCCGATTTTGCTCACCTTGGTGAGTTTAGTGTTTATCACGATTTACTGGAATATCAGTTACACAGGCAAGCAACTGTTTATGAAAGTAAAAGCCGATCTGGCTGTGGCTGAAAATACCCTGCAACAGGTGCAAGTTCGTCAGGAGAAACAGCTCGAACGAGTGATGACCTCATGGACTTTTCAAAATGATTTTCGGCCCATTCTTAGCGGTGAGTTGGCCCACAGGGCGAGCATAGATACCTTTCTGAATGAGCAGAAAAAGCAACTCGATTTAGACTTCTTGCGACTTGTGAGTGTTGCCGAAGCGGCGTCCGACCCGGATTTACGGCAAATATTACCGAAAATGGGGGGGCTCTTACCCTATTCGGGATTGATGGTGTTATCGCCCGATCGTTTAGCCCGCATCGACCCAGACTTAGCCCAAAGGGCGGCGATCCCACTGCTGGCGACATTGCGGGCGCAGAGCCCGAATAAGCAAGTGGAAGACCGTGGTTTACTGAGCCGCAGTTTGCTACCTATTCCCGACTTTGAGGGCAAAGTGGCTTGGTATCTCGATGGTGGTGTGTTGTTTAATCGGGATACCCGCATCGTCGACCATATCCGCGACCTCGTCTACGACAAGGGCACGCTGCCGGAGCGTTCCATTGGTACTGTGACCATCTTCCTCGACAATATTCGCGTTTCCACCAACGTGCCTTTGCACTTTTTTCCACAGCCGAATGAAACCCAAGGGCGGGCGCTCGGCAGTTTAGTGTCGGAAGAAGTGCGCGAAAAAGTGCTGAATCACGGCGAGTTATGGGTCGACCGCGCCTTCGTGTTTAATGATTGGTTTATTTCCGCCTATGCCCCCTTAGAAGATATCCGCGGGCAACGTGTCGGTATGATCTATACCGGATTCTCTGAGTCGCCCTTTATCCATAACTACCTGCTTAATATCATAGAACTAGGCACAATTCTGATGCTGGTGCTGCTGATCTCCGGCTTGTTGGTGTACCGCGGTGCCTACAGCTTGTTGCAACCGATTGAGCGCATTCACCATGTGGTGCAAGCGGTGCAGTCTGGTCGCAATGTGCGTATTGGCGCCTTGGGGCTGGACAGGGATAACGAATTGTCGAATCTTGCCGAGCAGTTCGACCGTATGCTCGACTTATTGCAGCGGCGCAACGCGCAAATCCAAGCCGCCGCCGAACAACTCGAGATGAAGGTCGAGGAGCGGACTCGTAGCCTGCAGGATAAGACTTTGGAATTGCAGCGCAACGTGGCGCTACTCAATGAGACTCGTCAGCAGTTAGTGACCAATGAAAAGTTAACTGCGCTGGGTGAGCTAACCGCAGGGATTGCCCATGAGATCAATAATCCAACGGCGGTGATCCTCGGTAATATGGAGCTGCTGCGTTATGAGCTTGGAGATAATGCCGAGTCGGTAAAAGAAGAAATCGACCTTGTTATCCAACAGGTTGGCCGCATTAGCACTATTATCCGCAGCCTGCTGCAATACAGTCGCCCTGGTGAGTTTAACGCTCCCTTAGAGATGCATCCTATTACGCCTATCATCGAGGAAATGCTGGTATTAGTACGGCACTCGATTCAAAAACAAGAAGTGGTGCTGATAACTGAACTGAACGCCAGTTGCCCAGTACAGGTTAACCGTCCACAGTTGCTGCAAGTGCTGATTAACCTTGTGGTGAACGCCGCCCATGCGATGGACGGTAAGGGCAGGATTTGGGTGCGAACCTATGATTGGCTGCAGCAAGATATGCCGATTGGGGTGAAAATTGAGGTCGAGGACGAAGGCTCTGGGATTGCGCCTGAGCAGCTAGGGCGGATTTTTGATCCCTTCTACACCACGCGTAAAGACGGCACAGGCCTTGGATTATCCTTAAGTTACGGCATTATCAAGCGTATCGGCGGCACCATAGAAGTGAGTTCTGTACTGGGTAAGGGGTCTATCTTCACTATTGGTTTGTACCATGAGGCGAAGGAAGATCAGCAAAACAACCCCTACGATGGCTTACATTTTTCCGGCCAAAGCACCGAAATGTCATCTTAAAAGCGACTCTGCACAAAACGCTATGAGATTGATTCACTGAATAAAAAGCAAAAAAAAGCCGGATGATGAATCCGGCCACAAAAGAGTGTGTGTGAGCAATGTCGTGCTTGCAAACTCAGGAGCACTTTAACAACGTCAGATTACCAGTCATCCGTGTTAAAGATGAGTTTTGGAACGCAAGTTAACGATAATCATTCTCAATTAGGTTTGCAAGCTATTTCTCGCAAAAAATACACATTTTTATGTAAATCGCCTTTAAGCAGTCGCAATCGACTTGCTTAAATGCAGTTTATGGTCGATCAGGCTTTGCGGATCGGCCTTCAGTTCAGTAATCAAGTACTGGTTTCTAATCAACAGATTGAGCATAGCGGGGAAGCGGTTCATGGTCTTAACCTGGATCAGCTTGTAGCCTTGGCGGCTCGCCCAGGTTTCTTGGTATTCCAATAGGCTTTGTGCCAGACCTAAACGTCTAAAGTCGGTCGCAACACCGCCTAACCAACTGTAAAACACGGCATCAGCCTGTTCGTATCCCAGCTTAAAGCCTGCCAATTCACCTTCCACATAGGCTAAGAGAATCAAGCAAGTCTTATCCGAGAGACGTTCAGCCAGTGTTTCGCTGGTCAGAGGGCGATCGAGTTCAGGGATTTGCTTGCTCAGTTCGATAAGCTGCGTGGTCAACTCAGGTGTCAGAGCTGTCAGTGCTTTGATTTCAATTGAATACATAATTTTCTCTCACAGAAAATCAGCCCCAAATGTGCATAAACACAGTGGGGCTGAACAAAAAACTGCTCAAATTATAACAGGTCTGGCCAGTTGAGTTAGTCAGGAAAATGATTTTTGTGGACTGGTTTGCAAGATCTTGTCTTGTAAGACCTTCAGCAGGACGCCGTAGGCGGGCAGGAATAACCCTAAGCTCACGAGTAACTTGAAGCTGTAATCCACGGCCGCGATTTCGGGCCAGTTGGCCGCCATAAAGCTGTCTGTTGAGGCATAAAAAGCGACACTGAAGAACACTAAGGTGTCGACTAAGTTACCGACAATGGTCGATGCCGCAGGCGCGACCCACCAAGAACGGCTCTGGCGTAGGCGAGCGAAGACTGTGATATCCATCAGCTGGCCAATCAAATAAGCCGCGAAGCTGGCGAAGGCGATGCGAAACACAAAAGTGTTCCATTGGCTTAAGGAATCAATCCCTTGGAAGCTGCCTTGATGGAATACCACACCCATGACATAGGAAATCATCAACGCGGGCACCATGGCCTTGAGAATGATGCTACGGGCAGGTGTTTGTCCAAAGATGCGCACTGTGAGATCGGTCGCCAGATAGACAAAGGGAAAACTAAACGCGCCCCAAGTGGTGTGAAAACCAAACAATTGAAACGGTAGTTGTACCAAGTAGTTGCTGACGCAAATAATCAGTATGTGAAATCCCACTAATAGCAGGAGTGCGCGGCGAAGCTGCGCAGGGGTTAACATTAACATATGTGGCCTTTTTAGTTGTGTAGGGCGGGGTGAGGGAACCCGCTAAATGATCTGTTGTTATTTTACCCAATATCAGCGTGCTGAAATCGGGGTCGCCATTATAGTGACCAGGTTCGAAGATGCAAGCTTACTGTTTATATTCCAAGCAATTTAGCCTTAAGTCTCGAGGAGAAGTGGTAGATAAGGTCACAGCACAGGCAGGGAAATTATCCTACACTGTTAAGAAATGGGAGGAGAACGCGATGCGATCATTTCTTGCGGCCTTGTGTTTTAGTTTATTGAGTTTGTGTACCTACGCGACACCAGCTAAGCCCGTGGTAATTCATCTGGTCACCGCTTCGTGGCAGGGTTTCTCCAATCCTGATGAGACGGGTTATTACTTCGATATTCTCCGCAAGGCGTTTCCTGCTCCCGATTGGCAACTCGATGTGCAGTTTATGCCCTTTGCCCGCACGCTTTATATGGTTGAAACCAGCAGAGTGGATATGATCCTCAGTGTTTACAAGGGGGATGTGAAAAACAGCCTACTGAGTGAAAATCCCGTTGAACTCGATTCTATCGATGCTGCTGTTACCTCACAAATTGCGGCGACTTGGTCGGGGATGGAGAGCTTATCCCACAAGAAAGTGCAGGCCATGCTGGCCTATCGCTATAACATGCTGACGACGATCCCGATGTTTTATGAGGAAGGCAGCGACATCTTAAGCATGCTAAATAGTGTGAATGCGGGACGAACCGATGCCGTGCTGGATTACAGAAAGAATATGGAGACTCTCGTCCCCCAATTGAAGGCGCCGCAGCAGTTTGTGATTATTCCTGGGGTGCTCACCGCCGAAACCTATTTCGCCTTTGCCAATACGGAAAAAGGACGGATGTTAAAACAACATTTTGATATTGAACATAAAAAGCTGATTGATTCCGGTGAGCAGGAACGACTCTACACTGAGGCTAAGGCCAATGGCTATTGAGCTTGCTGCTAGAGTTCGATCAAAATTGACATAATCGTCGCTAGCTTATTTTCCAGCTCCTGCCATTCCGCCTCGGGATCTGAACCCGCAATAATCCCCGCTCCGGCAAACAGATTGATCTTGCCGGGTTCAATCAAGGCGCTGCGAATCGCCACCGAAAACTCACTCTCATACTTATTGAAATAGCCACAGGCACCGGCGTACCAGCCGCGCATATAGCCTTCACGCTCGCGAATAAAGTTCATTGCAGACTGTCTGGGAAGGCCACCCACCGCAGGTGTTGGGTGCAACGCCTGTAACAATTGGAAGTCATTCACCCCCAGCTTTAACTCGGCACGAATGGCACGGTGCAAGTGTTGAATATGGTTTAGCTTAAAAATCGTCGCGGTTTCTTCGGCGCCCACATGTTGGCTCAAGGGGGAGAGCATGCTGACGATATGGCGGCGAACCAGCTGGTTTTCTACGCTGTTTTTATTGTCCTCGAGCAGTGCGTTGGCCAGCGCCGTGTCTTCCTCTTGGTTTAAGCCACGTACTGTGGTGCCGGCAAGTGCCTCGGTAAACAGTTCCTGCTGGCGACGGCGAAATAACCGCTCTGGCGAGCAGGAAATATAAGTGCGATCTGGGCTAAATTGGAAGCCAAATTGGAAACTATTGGGATTACGCCCCTGCCAGCAGGCCAATACCATCCAAGGGTCAACCTGCGCATTAACCTCAAGCTCAGTGTGGCGCGATAGCACCACCTTGGGCGTCTCTTGATTAAACTCAGGCTCAACCACTTGTTCGACTAAGGTTTTCCAGCGTGGAAAGTCGGGAGTATCGTTGCGACTCAACAGGGTCAGTTTATTCGGTGGTGCCAAAGGCCTTGCTGGCATCACGGCTTCAATCGCGGCAATGGCGCGATTGATTTCCTCTTCTGGAGTGCTATCGGCAAAGTTCAGATTCACCCGTAAACTGAACTGATTGTCGCTGCGCCTAAATTCGATACGCGGTAACACAAAGCGACTGTTACCAAACTCGGGCCAAGATTCGATGCTGCGGTCAAACGCCACGCCGCCGTAGTAGCGGATCTCAGGATTGCTGGATAAAGTGCGCTGCTGTTCGTAGACGTTCGCTAATGTTTTATCGTCGACACCGGTTTCAAACTTAAAGTCTTTACAGGCGCCAATCGCCGCGACTTCTTCAACCTTGTCGCGCCCATGCCAGTAAATACGCGGATATTGGTGTTGGGATGCCAACCACGAAATCAAAGGGATAGAGACAGTTGTTAAGGATAACTGCACTATCGGCTCCGTCGGTGGAACCTGCTTCAATTGAATGAGTTTGTCGATGAGAGACTTAAGGTCTTCAGACAGGGCGTGAGCGGGCAAATAAAACTCCAAAGGTAACGAGATGAAGGTAGTGGCTGAAGTTCCGGCAGTCAGCGATAAGTTAATCCATTCTTTTTAAAGTCATTTACACCAAGTGGGTGAGAACGTGTAAATAAGAATCTTTCGCTCAAATTAAAGGCCGAGGCCGCGAGTGTCAAGATGCAACCCACGAGTGTGTGACTTTTGCCATAGTCTCATTTCGAGACGCTAAAAAATGTGACCTAGATGGGTCTTTTTGTCGATACCGTCGTCTGTGTTGGACATTTTGTCTCTTTGTGACAGATGGCGTTTTCCATTTGTTGCAATTAGTCGATCTGAGTTGGTTTTTGATTGTTTTTCAGTTGAGGCGGAAATTCCTCAGACCACAATAGGGGGCACATCCTAAACTTCCTGTATGACAACAATAATATGATTACCAGAAATACCGCCTTTAGAGTGTCGTCCTTAGCGCTTGCGATTGGGTTGAGTTTTACCGCCTCCGCTGATGAAATCGCCCGCGATCCCCTGCTGAATGTGAATGAAGTCATTGTCGTCCATGGCGAAGGTGCCGATGCCGAGCAATTGGCGACCACCCATTGGAGCATAGACGAAGCCGAAATCCGTGCTTTAGGTGCGCAAACCTTAGATCAAGTACTGAAGAATGTGCCCGGGGTGTATATCCGTGTGGGCGGTGATGGTACTCCTAGGGTCGATATTCGTGGTTTTAAGACACGCCATGTCACTTTACTGGTGAACGGCGTGCCCATGAGCAGTGCCGATGATGGCCAGTTCGACCCAAGCGTGATCCCAACCAGCCAAATTGCCTCGGTTGAAGTGTCGGTCGGACCGACCTCAGTGCTGTACGGCCCAAGCGGTGCCGGTGGGGTGATCAATATTATTACTAAGCAGGGCAGTACTGCGCCTGCTCTGTCTGGACGCTTGGAAGCGGGCAAAGACAATACCTTCAACGGCGATATCAGCGCCGCTGGCTCGGGTGATGATTGGCAGGGATTGGTGAGTGTTAGCCGTCAACAGACCGATGGCTACCCTATGTCGAACGATTTCGAGCCGACCCAATATCAAGACGGTGAGCTACGTGCTAACTCAGATAAAGAAGTCACCAACGTCTATGCCCAAGGCAGTTACTGGTTATCGGATAAGACCCAATTGATTGCCAACATGGCGCTGCGCAATGGTGAATGGGGTAAACCTGCCCGCGATGGTACTGGTAGCGGCAAACTTAAGTATGAACGTACCGACGATTACGATTCACATACCTTCCAGCTTGGCTTAGCCCATCAGTTTGACGATACCTTTACTCTGCGTGGATTTGGTTATCACAACCAAAGCGATACCTTAGAAGCCGCCTATGCCGATGAAACCTATCAGGCATTGACGCAAACTCAAGATGGCCGCTCCGTGGTGCAAGGGGTCAATTTACAGCTGATCACCGATTTCCATAAGGCAGGGCTGTTAACCACCTCTGTGATTGCTGAAGAACAGAGTTGGAAGTCAGTCGTCGATACTTACTCAAGCGATACTGGCAGTGGCACGGGGAATAACTCGGGCACAGGCACGGGGTCTGGTTCTGGCAGCGGCTCAGGTAGCGGCAGTGGAACTGGCTCTGGCGGTGGCACAGGTAGCGGCGGCGGAACAGGCTCTGGTGGTGGCACGGGTAGCGGCGGCGGAACAGGTTCTGGTGGTGGCACGGGTAGCGGTGGCGGAACAGGTTCTGGCAATGGTAGCGGTGGCGGTTCCGGCGGTGCTGAAAACCTAAACGATTCTGCATGGTTATATACTGCTGCGGCCGAATATCAGTATCAGTCAGAACATAACTATGGCTTCACCTTGGGCGGGGCTTTCCATTCACTCGATACTTCAGACGGTACGGATGATAACTACTCGGCAATGGCCTCTAGCTACTGGCAGGTGGTACCCGATTCACGCTTGAGCCTGAGTGTGGCCCGTAAAGTGCGTTTCCCCTCTATGGTGAACTTGTACTCGCAATCATCGGGTAATAGTGAGCTAGAAGCGGAAGAATCTAAACATGTCGAGCTGGGTCTGGAGCAAAACTTACCGGCTAGCACCGACTTCTCGCTCTACGGTTATTACACGGATGCGAAGAACTATATAGCCAAAGATACCGATGGTTTCTACCAAAATATGGGGCGCTATGAGTTCAAAGGGATTGATTTCCAAATTAACAACCATGCGATTGAGCATTTAGATCTGAGCTTCTCCTACAGTTTCTTAGATTCGAAAGAAATGGAAGGCGACGATACCTTAGATGCGCTGCAATACCGTCCTAGTCACCAGCTGCGCTGGCAGATGAGTTACGAGTTCCCCTTCGAGACGCAAATTCACCTGAATGTGGAGCGTATCCTCGATCAGGTTTATGCGACGCAAGTGAAAGTGAACGGGCAGAACCAGTATCAACAACAGTCGCTGGATAACTACACCTTAGTGGACATTAACTTAGTGCAGCCGCTGATCGCCGATAAGTTAGAAGTTTATCTGCGCGCCACTAACCTATTGGATGAGAACTACTACCAGAGTGAAGCCCTGCCTCAGGCTGGCCGTCAGTTCTTTGTGGGTGTGAACTGGCAAATTTAAGATGAAATTACTCGAGCTCGAAGGTGTCAGCTTTAACTATGGCAGCCAATTAACTCCTGTATTACAGGAGGTCAGGCTAGGGATTAGCGCTGGTCAATGCCATTGTGTCAGCGGGCCGACGGGTTCGGGTAAATCCAGTCTATTAAACCTGCTTGCGGGTGTGCAGAATCGCCCGCATGAGGGTGATATTTGGCGTCATCCCGAGCTGGTCACTGGCTTAGTGATGCAGGACCCTCAAACTCAGCTACTGAGGCAAACCGTGGGCGCCGAAGTCGCCTTCGCCTTAGAGAATCTCGGCATTCCCGCCGAGAATATGTTGCCTAAGGTGCAGTTAGCGCTGCGACGCGTTGGGTTGTTTCTGCGGCTCGATACCCCAGTCAGCACTCTTTCCCTCGGCCAAAAATACCGTTTGATGATCGCCGCTCAGCTGGTATGCGAGCCGCATTTATTGCTGCTCGATGAGCCATGGGCGCAGCTCGATGATCAGGGTGTGGCTGAGCTATTGGTAGTGCTGCGCAATCTTATTGCCGAAGGTATGGCGCTGGTGTTAGTGGAGCATAATGCGGCGGCGTTTGCCGAGATTATCCAGCATTATTGGCAATTGGTGGCTGGCCGTTTATCCGCAGGCATCTACACAGTTAGCGATACTCAACCGATTGATACGTCAGTTAAACCTTGGGGTTCTGCTCACGTTGGTAAAGTGCTGGTCAGCGCCGAGGCATTCGATTTCTGTTTCGACGGTAGCCAGCCCTTGTTTAGCTGTCCGCAGGGGTTTCAGTTACATGCGGGTGAGATAGTGACTCTGGTCGGGGATAATGGCTCGGGTAAAACTAGCCTACTAAAATCCTTAGCCGGGATGCTCAACCTAAAGCTGCGTTTGCCGCTTAAAGTCTTAGGTCGTAAACCTAAATTGGGCATCTATGGTGCCGAGTTAGGATTATTAATCCAAAGACCGAGTCGACAACTGTTTGAAACCAGCGTGTTAGCCGAGATGCAGTTTAGCCTGAATCGTTTCGAACTCCCTAAAGAGCGTGCCGAGCAAATGCTACTCGATCTCGAGTTGATGGCGCTTGCGGAACAATCTCCCCATAAATTGTCCTACGGGCAGCAGCATTTGGTTGCCTTGGCATCCTTGGCCTGCTTGCAGCCTAAGGTACTGCTACTCGATGACCCGCTTGCTGGCATGGATAAGCACTATTACCGAAAAGTCTGGTTCCTGCTCAAGCGTCTTAGGGCGCAGGGCTGTGCGATTCTAATGAGTAGTCACAGAGTGGTTGAGCATAGTGCCGTGTCTAGGCAGCTCAGTTTACACAATGGCTTGCTGACGGAAGACGCCATGGCGATGGAGGAGCGCTATGTGGGTTAGTTGCCGTCGCTGGCGACTACGAGCCCGCAGGCGTTGGAGTCGCGAACGCCAAGAAACTACGCTATGTGCGCTATCGCTATTGTTGGTCTGTGTGCTCTCTGCCTGCGCCTTTGTGTTACCCGCCGATTTATTGCTGCCGCTGATGGCGATCAATGGCTTGCTCGTGCTCCATGGTTTAGCGCGCCGCGGCAGCATCATGGGGGTGGTTAAACTCGGCGCGATTCAACTGACAATTACCTTGAGTCTGTATCTGTTGCTCTATGGGGTTGGCCATTTGGCTCAAGGCGCCGTGGTGGTCGGGCGGATTATTCTAGCGACTATCCCCGGCTGGTGGTTGTGTATTACGGCGGCGCCCGAGCGTATCGGCGAAGTGTTAAGTGCCTTTTTGCCAACTAAATGGGCCTTTGTGATGGCAGCTTCCTTGAGTCTGCTGCCCTTTATGGCGGACGAAGTACGCGAGATTTACCAGATCCAATGTCTGCGCGGCGCACGCATTACCCCTAAGGCGTTGCGGAATCCCAAAAACTGGCCTGAGCTAGTGTATTGCGTGCTGTTTCCCGTATTAATCCAATTACTTAAATTATCTCGTCAGATGGCGATTGCGGCCCAGAGTCGTCACTTTGGCAAGAGTATGCGTGTCACCCATTGGCACTCACCGAGAGACAAAAAATGAAGAAAAAACTCCCTCTGAGTCTACAGGACTCGTTGTTTATTGGTTTTTGCGCCACCTTGCTGGTGGCCTTGACGGGAATGTTAAGGCTTAAGCTTGGGATCTCAGGTCACAGCATGTTTTTAATGAGCTTCTTCTACTTGATTTGCTACGGCGTGCTTGGGCGTTTCGGCAGCATGATTGCCTGTGGCGGGATAGCAGGCTTAGTCGCCATGGCGCTCGGTGTCGGCAAGGGCGGCCCAATGATTTTATTGAAGTTTATCTTACCGGCGATTGCGATGGATCTGGTGGCCTTGTTGCTACCGCTCACATTAAGCCTGCATTGGCGCTGCGTGATCTTAGGCGTTATTGGTTGTATGGCCTGGGCGGTAAAAGTTGCACTCACTAATGCGTTGGCGGGCATGGCCTTCGACGTCGTGCTTATCCAATGGGGCGCGAGCGTGCTTAAGGGCGGATTCTTTGCCACCTTAGGTGCTTTGCTGGTGCCGCCTGTGCTGCATAGGCTTAAGGCCCATGATCTCCTCCACCGTGACAAGTTTTAATTGCTAGGAATACCGATGAAAAATTGGCTTATTTGTATCGACGATACCGACGACATTGGCACTAAGGGAACAGGCGAGATAGCCGAGGAGATTGCACATTTGCTCGCGCAGCACTCGGGTGGCAAGGCTTCCTTTGTGACGCGGCATCAGTTGTTTGTGCATCCTGATATTCCTTACACCTCCCACAACAGCGCCATGTGTTTTGCGTTGCAGTCGCCATTATCGCAGGCGGAGATCCATCGTCTGGCGGTCGTGCATTTAGTCGCAGAGTCTGCGCCTAAGGCGGATCCTGGCATTGCAATTTTGGATGTTGATTCCGACTATGATGTGAATGCGCTGATGGACTTTGGGCTCAGAGCCAAGCGCGAAGTGATCACCAAAGTGGCCGCTTATCAGCTTGCTGAGCATTTACAGATCCAACTCACCGAGCACGGTGGTACTGGCCAGGGCGTGATTGGTGCTTTGGCGGGATTAGGGCTGCGTTTAATGGGCAGTGATGGGCGCGTTAAGGGACAAATCAAACTCGGTCAGCTTGAAGAAGTGTCCCTCGAGTTAACTGTGGCAGACATTCTCGAGCAAACAGGCCTCGATGCGGTAATGAGCACAGATAAAACCCGTTTAGCGGCGAATGAAAAGGTTCAACTCAAAGGCAAAGTGAAGGCCGTTTATCTTGAGCATCAATTTGTATTGCTAGTTAGCCGTGACGGTGAGCAGTGGCGTAATGCGGGCAAACAAGCATTGCAGGACTATTGAGGTGAAGATGAACCAAGAACTTCTCAACCAGTTTGAATACGAGACCGAACGTTGGATTTTTCGAGCGGGTTTGCAGCAATATCCTGAAGCGAGGCGAGCGGCACAGCTGTGTTCTCGCTTTGCGCCCGACGATGAAGATGAGCAGGTCGATGATGAAATGCGCTCCTGCTATAACTGCCAATATCGTCGTTGGATGGTGACAAGCTTCGAATGTATGATGCTAAAAAATACCGTATTATTAACCAATTAGCTTTTGGTTGAGCAATACCCCATCATTCTGCTTGGTTTTTATCTGGTTCTTTGATGCTCGTCATCAAAGCATATGGTGCTTTTCCCTCCCTCGGCTTAGAATGCAGGATAAACTGTCCTATACTACCAAGAGATAAGTCACAGCTAATATGCCCAATAGGGCGGCAAGCTGCGTAGTAAATAGCAGTCATTTTCTCTATGCCTTGGGGTTGCTAGATATGAGTGAGTCGGCAGAATCAGTTGACCTAATCAAATTGCCCGTGTCGCAATTGACACTGGGTATGTTTGTCAGCGCGATAGACAAAAGTGATCAAGGTCGGCTCGCGATTGCGAATGCAGGACAAATCAAGCATAAGGATGCGATTGCTAAATTAACGAGGAGTGGGATCAAATTTGTTTGGGTCGACACTGAACGGTCGGCCGAACACTGCGGTTTTAAGCGCAAAGCCAGTAACGATGGGTCTGCAGGAGTTAAAAAGCCGTTAGCAACCCGCGAGAATCAGCAAAAGCAGGCACAGGTCATTCTGACAGAGGCTAAGGATTTGATCCGCAAAGTCTTGTCCGAAACCTTTGAGGGTAAAGCGATAGAGGTTGCCCCCTTCGAGGCTCTAGCCGACAGCATGATTGAATCGGTCTTGTTGGATGAAGACGCGCTGAGATGCATGTCAGCGCTGCGTTCAAAGGATGCTTATCTGCTTGAGCATTCGGTGAATGTGGCCTTCCTGCTGGTGACTTTCGGTAAATACCTTAAACTCGACCGTTCGATTCTCAGGGAGATGGCAGTCGGTGGTATTTTGCATGATATTGGCAAGATCAAGGTCGACAACAAAGTTCTGCACAAACCTGGCAAACTCACCCCTGAAGAATTCGAACATATGAAGCTGCATCAAGTGTATGCACTTGAAATTATGAACGAAACAAAAGGCTTATCTCAGGTCAGTAAAGATGTTTGTCTGATGCACCATGAAAAGCTCGATGGCCGTGGCTATCCTCGGGGATTAAAGGCCGAGGAAATCCCGCTCCATGGTCGCATGAGTTGTATCGTCGATATCTTCGACGCCTTAACCGCCACTCGTTGCTACAAAGAGGCCATGAGCCCAGCGGCGGCCTTTAAGATCCTACTGAGTCTGACGCCATTCCACCTCGATCAAGAGCTGGTCTACGAGTTTATTCGCTGTGTCGGCGTGTATCCTGTTGGCTCTTTGGTCGAATTGTCCGACGGGCGCGTGGGTATCGTCTGGGCCTCGAAGGACAGGGACGCATTACACCCGATCGTAAAATGTTTTTATTCTTTAAAAGCAAAACGTTATACCGAGGTGGTTATGGTCGATCTGCTCAAGTCAGATCTGCATATTGAACGCGGTGTGTCGCCAAGCTCGCTGGATATCGATCCTAAACCCTTCTACTGATGCCTATTGCCGCACCTGATATCTGCCATGATGTCAGGTGCCATTCATTGCCCAGATTAGGGGAAAGGCCGTACACTGAGCCAAAATTTCCCAAGGGCTTTGTTATGAACAGTGTACGCAATTCTCTTCTTCCCATTCTCGTTATTCTGCTGTCTTTGGCGCTGTTAATTCCCGGCGTGACTCAGCCCATTTTGAGCCTCAACGGCAGCATAGATAAGGCCAAACTCACTGAACAAGGGATTGAACAAGTTGCACAAAGCTTCGATGAGGATTCGGGGCGTGACAGTGCCCGCGGCATGTTGAATATGGTCAGTGGCCTATTGGGGCTGAATAACCTCAAGGGTGAAGTGGAGGTATTACAGCAAACACGCAGTATTTGGAGCACAGTCACCGAATTATATAATACCGGCAATGGCTTAGTGGCTGGGTTGGTGATGCTGTTTAGTATCATTATCCCCGCCATGAAACTCAGCCTAATGTTGGTACAACAAACCGTGAGTTCGGTTGCGTTGCAGTGGCGCATTCATCATATCGTCTCTGCGCTGGCGAAATGGTCTATGGCCGATGTGTTTGTGGTGGCTCTGATCATTACCTTTTTGGCGGGCAATGCCTCGGGTGGCATGGGCGAAATGTTAAAGACCAAGGCGCAGTTTGAGAGTGGATTCTACTTCTTTACCGCCTACTGCATTCTCTCCATTGCCAGTGGTTACTTAGTGCGTCGTCCAACCCCGATTCTGTAGTCAAGGGCATACAGCAGGTTCTGTATGCCCTTTATCGTTAGGAAAGCGTGCCGTTTTGATAGATGGGCATAATCCAATAACGACAGGGATTGTGTTTACACACCTTTGTTAGCGCCTCAAGCAAAGCGGTTTGCTGGCTTGCGGGGTGCATAATCTCAAACTTACAAAACTCCCGATAACCTTCCACCTGTTCCTTGATATTGAAATGGCTGTGCTCTCGGCTAAATCCGCAAATATTGCCTAGACTAAAGCCGGATAAAAACTCCAACTCAATCAGAGTATCGACTATATCGTCCTTGATATCGTTTTGGGCGATCAGGACTAGCAGTTGTTCCGTGCTCATCGGCGTTTCTCCAGCCAAAAATACAACATGGGCAGTAAATACAGCGTCGTGATAGTGGAGGTGAGTAAGCCACCGATCACCACAATGGCCAAGGGTTTTTGGATTTCAGCACCGGGACCTGAGGCGAACACTAAGGGGATCAAACCAAACATGGCGGTGGTGGCCGTCATCAAAATGGGTCTGAGTCGCCGCGCGGCGCCCTGTTCGACTCGCTCCCTGAGGCTACCGAATAAGTATTTGGTTTGTTCGTAATAACTGACCATCACCACGCCGTTCAGCACGGCGACACCTAGCAGGGCGATAAAGCCCACCGAGGCGGGTACCGAGAGGTATTCCCCCGAGAGATATAAGCTAACGATACCGCCCATCATGGCGAACGGGATGTTGGCGAGGATTAATCCCGATTTTGCCAGCGAGCCGAAGGTGGTGAATAAAATCAAAGTGATCAGCGCGATAGCAATAGGGATCACCAGCAATAAATTGCTGGTGGCGCGCTGCTGGTTTTCAAACTCACCACCGAAGCTAACGCTATAGCCACTGGGCAGTTTGATCTCCTTGGCGATTTTGCTATTAAGCTCCTCCACAAAGCCCACAATATCCCGCCCTTGGACGTTGGTGGTGATCACCGAAAAGCGATTTCCCTGTTCCCGCTCGATCAGGATAGGGCCTTGTTTATAGCTCAATACCGCCACGTCTCTTAGGCGTTTTAGGGAATGATCTGGCATTACCAATAACTGATTTTGCAGTTCGTTAATATTGCTGATCTGCGCCTGATTATTGGCGATAAGCACGGGCGTGCGCTTCTTCCCTTGCAGCACTTCGGTAACAACCACGCCTTCGAGTTGGCTTTTGAGGTAGCGGGCAAACTCCATAGTGCTCATCCCAAACCCTCGGGCCAGCTCATTATCTAAGGTGAGATTGATAAAGGGGCTGCCTTCAATCATCGCCATCTTAACGTCGACACTGCCCTGAGTGGCGGTGACCAGTTGTTCTATCTCTCCGGTGAGTTTGCCTAAGGTCTCGATATCATTACCGAATACTTTAATCGCGACATCCCCAATGCTGCCAGTGAGCATTTCGGAGACGCGCATCTGTATCGGTTGCGTAAAGTTAAAGTTCACGCCGGGATATTTAAGCAGCACAGTGCGGATGGCATCGATAAGCTGCTCTTTGGTCGCAAAACGCCATTCGCTGCGGGGCGCCAGCTCTAAAAACACATCGGTTTCGTTCAGCCCCATGGGATCTAAACCAATCTCATCGGCGCCGGTGCGCGCCACCATCTGCTTGATTTCGGGGATTTGGCTTAGCAGGGTTTGTTGGATCTGTTTATCTATAGCGATGGAGGCGTCGAGGGAAATCGAAGGGGATTTCTCTAACTGGAGAATGATGTCGCCCTCATCTAAGGTCGGCATAAAGGTTTTCCCCACCAGACTAAACAGGCCGAGACTGACGATCAGCAAGCTAAAGGCGGTAAGCATAAAAGGTTTTTGCCAACCAAAGCAGGCTTTTAGGCTGATAAGGTAAAGATGCTTGAGCTTTTCGATGGCCTTAGGTTCTTTCGCGGCCTTTTCGTTGACTAGGTACGAGGCTATCACGGGGATCACTGTCAGGGATAACACCAGCGCCGACAGCATGGCAAACACTATGGTGATTGCAACTGGGGTAAAGAGTTTGCCCTCTAAACCACTGAGGGTAAGCAGTGGCGAGAACACTATGATCACGATAACCGTGCCCGACACCACAGGAATGGCGACGTCTTTGGTGGCGCGAAAGATCAAGTGCAAACGCGGCAAACGCTGTTTAGTGGCGATTAAATTCACCATGTTTTCAACTACTACCACGGAGGAGTCTACCAACATGCCGATGGCGATAACGAGGCCGCCGAGGCTCATCAGGTTCGCGGACAGATTGAAGTAATCCATCATTAAAAAGGTGAATAGCGCGGCCAGTGGCAACGACAGGGACACCACTAACGCGGCGCGCACATTCCCTAAAAACAGCGCCAGCAATACGATGACCAGCACAACGGCCTCGAATAGTGCATTGGAGATGGTCTCAATGGCGGTATTGATCAAGTTAGCGCGGTCGTAAAAGGTATTTATCTGGCTGCCTTCGGGGAGCGTCAGGCTGATTTGCGCCAGCTTTTCTTTAATATTGTTAACCACTTGTGCAGTATTGGCGTCCTTGAGGGCGATGATTAAGGCTTCGGCGGTTTCGTTGCCATCCTTAGTGACGGCGCCGTAGCGCGCAAGGTGGCCTATCTGGATATCGGCGAGATCCTGCAAGCGATAGACCTTAGCATTATCGGCTTTGATCACTAGTTGTTTGAGCTCGTCGATATCATCGATGCGTCCCTCGGAGCGCACTATGATGGTGTCAGTACCTATGGTGAGCTTACCGGCACCTTCGTTGTGATTATTTTCCACAATCGCCTGTTGCAGCGCGGCAAAGCTCACGCCCGCAGCCGCCATAGCCGCAGGATTGGGGCTGATGCTAAAACTCTTGGCATAACCGCCAAGGATATTCACATCGGCAACGCCGGGCACAGTGCGCAGCAGTGGCCGAATTTCCCACTCGAGTAATTGCCGTCGCTCCAGCAGGGAAAGATTGGGGTTTTCGAGTGAAAACATAAATATTTCACTCAGCGGCGTGCTCATGGGCGCCACACCGCCACTCACGCCTTCGGGAAAACTGTCCCAGACCGCAGTGAGGCGCTCGCTCACCTGTTGGCGCGCCCAATAGATATCCGTACCTTCTTCAAAATCGAGGGTGATATCGCTAATGGCGTACTTAGTGGTCGAGCGCAGAATCGATTGCCGCGGAATGCCGAGTAGCTCGGTTTCAATCGGGACAGTAATCTGGGCCTCGATTTCCTCCGGCGTCATGCCCGGAGCCTTGAGGATAATCTTCACTTGGGTTGGGGAAATATCCGGAAAGGCATCCAAGGGAATGGCAAACCAAGCGCGTGCGCCAGCCAACATGAGGATCAGCGCCACAATCAGCACAAAGAGCCGCTGAGTGAGCGAAAAACGGATCACAGAGGTGAGCATCTTATTCGCCTCCTAAACCGAGCATGATGCCTTTCACCGCAGCAACCGACTGGGATAGGACTTGCAGCTGACTCAAATCTTGATCGCTGGCGACAATATATTGCTCCGGCGTCGAACCTAAGATATCGACCGTTAGCGCATTGAGCTGATTATCGGACAGAGTGAACACTTGGCTGTCCTGCTCCCAACTAAACACACTGTTTTTGGGGAGTAAATACACGGCTTTTTGATACTCGGGAACCACAGTCATTTGCTGACCTAACAACAGGTTACATTCCTGCGGCACCGCCGATGACCAAGCCGTGACAAAGGCGCCTTCGGCAATCGCCGACAGTGACTCAATTGCGATATGGCATTGATTAATGTTGATGGCCGATAGGGAATGGGACTGGCCCGTGGGCACATTCACTTTGACGCGGATGCTGTTATTGGGCACCAGTGAAAACAGCTGCTCCCCGGCCATATAAGGGCCGCTGATGGCATTGAGTTTAACGATACCGTCAACGGGCGCGGCGACCACTAAAGAGTCGGTAGCCGCATCCGTGCTGTGGACGCGCTCCATAAAGTGCTGCATATGCTCGTATTCGAGGTGAGTCGTAAAATAGTCCTGACTGATCTCACGCCATTTTTCGGCGCTAATGCTGCCATTGGCGAGCAAAGGTTTGTTACGCTCATAGCGACTCTTGGCGAGTTGATACAGGCTCGCCGCGGCCTCGACTTGGGCGAGGTAGTGGAACACTTCTGGCCCTGTGAGTTTGACTATCGCTTGGCCTTTACTGACGCGCTGGCCTTGGCCGACGAGAAAGTGCACCTGCTGGATATTCTCGGGCGTGCTGATCCAGTAGTCATTGCCGGGGAGGATTTCAACCTGCGCGGGCAGTGGGCTGCCCTCATAACTGGCGACTCTTTGTGGCTGGGTGTAACTGAGGTCGAGATTGCCTAAGGCGCTAATGGCTAAGCTTTCGGCCTGCGCCGAACCTACAACACTCGCGGATAAACAGAGAAGGCATGCGCCGTACTTGGCCATCATAATGAAATTCCTAAGGCTTGTAGTTGTTGAGAATGCAGTTGTTGCAAGCTGACGCGGTTGAGCGCCAAGCGGGATTCGGTGTCGAGCGCCTCCATATAGCGGCGCAGCCAGACTTCATAACTCACCTGATCTTGATCTTTTACCTTGGCGAGTTCCTCGGTAATGGTGCGGCTGAGGGCGAGCGCTTGGGTGAGTAGGCGCTGTTGCTCGACGAGGTTAGTTTGTTGGCGGACTAATTGATCCCACTGGTTTTTAAGCTCGAGTGCGCTGCGGTCAAGATTGAGGCTTTGCTCGGTATTCGCTTGTTGCCATTGGGATAAATCGCTCTGGGACAGCGCCGAGCCCAAGGTTAACGGCACTGACACGGCTATGCCTAACTGTTGATCATCCATTCCCGCATCTGCGGTATTTTTTGCCGTGAGTGAGACGGTCCAGGGATCGCGCTCACCCGCTTGTTGAGTTTGGATCAGCAGCAGGTGTTGCTGTTGTTGCAGCTTCAACAATTGCCATAGAGGATGTTGGGCTAAGGCCTCGGCGCCATTGCCAAGCAGGCGGTCAGTTTCCTCAATCGCGCTCGGCATCCGTTCTTGGCCCGTCAGCTGTTGATACAGGGCTAAAGATTGGGCTTGTTGCTGCAGAATGTCAGCGCGGCTTAAGGCGATATCGACACTTTCCCGCTCCAGCAGCAGAGTGTTGGCCTGTGGCAGTTCCCCGGCATCGGTCAGTTGTTTTTGCTGGCGATGGAGTTTATCGAGCAACTGCTGTTTACGCTCAAGCTGCGACAGTTTGACTTCGCTTAGGCGGTATTCCCATAGGCTCTGCCTTAATAATCCTGAGAGATACAAGCCTTGCAGCGCCGTTTGTTGTTGATGAATTTGCTCGGCGAGCTGTTTTATTTGCTTATCGCTGCTGTGTAGCGCGGGGGATTTAAATGGCAAATTGACTGAGAGTTCCTGCTCGTAGCTGTTACTATTATCCAAACTCCCGAGGTGACTTAAGCTAATACTCGGCAGGCCTGTGAGCCAGGTCGAGCTGGTTAAATTGGCCGCTTGGGAATTCGACGAAGTGATATGAGCCAACCTCGCTTGGCTACTCGACAGCGCTTGGGAAAGTTCGGCTTCCGCCGCAAGACACAGGAAACTACTGCCGACTAAGCTGGTCAACAGACATAACTTGATACAAGACGAACTGACAGACATGACATGATTCTGTGGTATTAAACAATGCTGTCAGTGTAGGGATTGACGGCTGAAAGTCGTCGGGGACCTGTATCATAAATCCGCCTATGGTACATATGTCCCATAAAATAATTGATTGATTTTGCTTTTATTTAGGAGTTTTAAATGAAGGATATTGTCATTATTGGTCTGCTGGCACTCATCATGTGCTTTAAGCTTTTTGACATTAGTTCCGACATTCAATTAGGCATTCCGCAATGGCATTTAGTGCAGGAAGCCATACTCTTAGTGCTCACCGCCGTCGGGGCCATCTACCTCAGTTACGATTTAATTCGCCGCTCGCGCGAAGTTAAAGCCTTAGCAAAACGCCTCGAGTACGCCGATAAAAAAATCGACAATATGTCGACCCAAATGCGCTCCGCCAGACAGGAATACAGCCAAGCCGTTGCAAACCAGTTTGATACTTGGGGTTTTACCAAGAGCGAGCAGCAAGTCGCGTTTTTATTGCTTAAAGGGCTGAGTTTTAAAGAAATTGCCGAAGTGAGACAGACAAAAGAGAAAACGGTGCGCCAACAGGCGTCGACCATTTATGGCAAGGCCGCCGTTGATGGTCGCCACACCTTTTGTGCTTGGTTTATGGAGGATTTTATTCAGGAACATAACCAAGAACTGGTGGCAAACGAGTCCGATAGCGCCCATAAGGCCGCTTAAGCTAAACGCTCAGGCTTAGTTGTTATAGCTATTTGTTATTGAAAATCGATATTGGCTGGCTTTTTGGTTCTAAACAATAATGAGCATCCCCTAAGTTTGTCGGAGGATGCAATTGAAAAACTCGCTGCTGATTGTGTTTTGCCTTATTGCCTTGGTTGCATCCACGCAAACCACAGGATTACTCCGCTCGCTGATCGAATTTTCCGCCTTTTTAGGCGTACTGGGGTTGGCTTGGCGAATTAAACCTAACGCCGAATAATGCATCCCGCGTTATCGCGTCAATCTGAGCCGTTAGACTCAAATCCAATCTATTGAAAATACAGAATATAAGCTAAAGACGTTACCCCAATCGCCGCCCACAGAACCACGCCCAGCAGCAAAGGTTTAGGGCCGCTCGCTCGCATTTTTTGCACCGTAATCCCCGCACCAATCAAGAACAGACACAGAACCAAGGTGCGTTTAGACACCATAAACAGCGTGTCGTAGAGTGGCTGAAACTGCGGCAGCCAATGGGCGATTGCGATGGCTAAACAGTAAAATCCGATAAAATACGGTAGGTTAAGCTTACGTTTATCGCCGCCAAAGATCAGTGCACTGACAAGGGCGATGGGGATAATCCATAGTGCGCGCGCCAGTTTAATGGTTGTGGCGGTTTTAAGTGCTTCATCACCATAGGCAGAGGCCGCGCCGACGACAGAGGAAGTGTCGTGAATCGCGATGGCACTCCACACGCCAAAATCGTATTGGCTCATATTGAGCAAATGCCCGAGGGCGGGGAATAAAAATAAGGCTACCGAGTTGAGTACAAATACACAGGCTAATGCGGTGGCGGTTTGGTCTGGTTTGGCATTAATCGCTGGCGATACGGCGGCAATGGCGCTGCCGCCACAGATGGCGGTGCCAGAGGCGATTAAGTGGCCTGTGATCGGGTCAAACTTCAGGGCGCGAGTCACCATAAAGCCTAAGATCAGCGTAAAAATAATCGAGCCGACAATTAACCCTAGGTTATGGCTGCTGGCCTCAATCGCGGCGTTGAAGTTAATGCCAAAGCCTAAGCCGATAATCGAATAGGACAGTAATTTTTTGGTGAGGGCGGCGATATTCCAGTCGTGTGGCACCCAACCTAGGCTGGCCAAGGTAAAACCGAGCACAAGCGCCATGGGGGATGAGATAACAGGCGCGAGACATACCAGTGCGGCGCAGATAAACACAAGGCGATGGGGTTGCTTAAGTTGCGAGACTATCGATGAAAAATTCATAACGCCTTAGGTTTGCGACTGAGTGTTATCGTGCCAATCTTGGGTTTTTAGCTCCATCCACATAGGCATGGATACTCGAATAAGCCAATCGAATAAGCATTGGGACGCTGACAAAGACGGGCATTATAACGATTGGGCTCAGCTTCAATAAAATCAATTTAATTTATTTTGTAAGTCAATTTTATTGAGTCTTAATGAATAGGTAGGTTTGAAGCTAAAAAGGAGAGCCGCCAACGGCAGCTCTCCCGTGAAAATACGCGGAATTTAGAGATTCACGATACGTTGCAGGTTGTAGTCGCCACCATCTTTAGCGGTAAACAGCTTGTCTTGAATATCGTTAGCGCTTGGCATTCCCGCATGTAACAGGCTTAACCAGTGGCGCGAGGTGGTGTTGCGTGTCTCTGTGGGTTCGGCGGCTAACTCAACAGGCGCTTCGATTTGCACATCTTCCAAATTTGCTAAATCCCGCGCGCCTATCATGCCAGTGCGGTCGAAACATAACTCTACATGGCAGCCTTGGTCCTGTAACACTATGGCGCTTGGTGCATCTTTAGTGCCGTTGAAGGCAACAAACTGCTTGGTTTGGCGTAATCCGCTGTGGCTGCCGTCGGCAAAAAATGCCAGCAGGTGTTGGTAGTAAACTACATAGCTGATCACATCCTGGTGCGAACCCGCATCGAGCGGGAAATGACGGTCGAGGAACTGCTTCGCCTGAGCAAGTTTTTCATGTTCGGCCACGTTCACTTGGGCGACGGCAAGCACTTCTTCTGCGATGAAGCTGTTTAGATTCGGTTGGATCTGGTGGCTATTGATAATTGACATATTCATCGCTGCATCCTCTACACATTCAAATTAAAAATTAGGGCCTTGATTTCACTTCTAATGGTTCAACGTTTGTCTTCAATTTGGTTTGTCCGACAGAGTTAATGGTTAAGCAGTGTCAGGTGGATAACCTGCCTCGATTGCTTAATTTGTAGTCTAGTCTTTTTTTGGCTACAATTTCACAATAAAAATTTTACAATGTGAATTTTACAAAATGCGCAATGACCAGAGCTTGATGAGAAAGTCACATTTCCTAGGGACTAAAATACGTAACCTACGGAAACGTAACAATTTAACCATGGAAGATTTATCCGCGCGTTGCATCCGCGTCGATGCGGGCAGTGCGCCCTCTGTGTCATATTTGTCGATGATCGAACGCGGAAAACGTGTGCCCAGTGCCGAAATGTTGGCCGTGATTGCCACGGTTTTTCAAAAGGATGTTGACTGGTTTTTAGACGACGTGCCCGAGGAAAGTGCCATCACGCCGGACAAAGGCCGCCGTGGTGGGATTAGCGGCATGGCGCTCGAACCCAGCTTTTTGTTTTCAAATGATATTTTGCAAATAGCCATCCCTGAAATGCTATCCCAGACTGGGATCTCGGGCCGGCAATTTGCCCACTTATTAATCCGCGCCCATCAGGAACACCATCAAAATCATTTCCCCGATCTTGAGCGTGCCGCCGAAGAGGTTGGGTTAAAACGCATGCCCTTATCTCTCGAGGATATGCTGGATATTGCCAAGGGCGTAGGCTTAAAAATCAAATGGATAGATAGTACGCCCCAGGAAGTGATCGACGAGCGCGGCGTAAGCTCCCATCAGTTAGTGACCTCTTTCTTCGAGCCGCCCAGCACGATTTACATCAATAAAGTCCTTAAAAATCGCCCCAGTCGGCTGAAGTACGATCTTGCTGCCCATATCGGCCATTGTGTATTGCACAACAAGGATGGGCTTAAGAGTGTGATGATTTCTGGTCGAAAACTGGAGATGGATGAAGAAGTGACGATGCAATCTAATACCCTGAACGCGCAGGATATTTTGCATGCGTGGCGCGACTTTGAGTCAAGCTTTTTTGCCGGAGCCCTGTTATGCCCTAAGGTGCCCTATCGACAATTACTCGACCGTCACGGTTACGAAATTGAGGTGCATAAGCAGCTGCAAGTGTCGGCCTCGGTCGCCATGCGGCGGATGACTGTGGTATCGCCTTATCCCCATTGGCATTATTTTGATGCTTACGCGCCGGGCAAACTCAAGGCGGTTTACCGTGGCAATGGTATTCCCCTGCCTTGGGGCAACATGCGGCTGGTGGAAGACCCTTGCCAGCACTGGGCGGTGTTTAGAATGATCAGCGAGCCTTCAGTTGGGACATCGGCGCAAATTTCGATTTTAAATGTGGGCAATGAACCACGGATTTACTGCTGCGAGTCGATTAAGGTCGAAGACTCGGCGGGCAACCCCCATGTGCTGTGTGCTGGCATCGATTTGAATCCGGCCATTGAAGCCCAAGGTAAAGATGCACTCTCTATCGCCCATGATTTAAAAGCCGCCTGTGTCTCTGGCGGTGGCTCAATCGCGATTCCTAAGCATATTAAAAGCGATCTGGTCAGCGTGGCTAAGATATTGAATATCAACTGGATTGAGCGCGGTATTAAAAATGATGCCCGACTGATTTGCTCCCGCGGCGCCGTCTGCCCACGGCAACCCAGCTGTTACCAAGCGGGTAAATCCCAGTGTGATGGGGTGGAGTAAACTATGTCGCGAAGTTTTGCATAGGGTTTAGTAAATGGCTGCTATTAAGCACTCTCACTTCAGTGACACGCCACCCTTTTATTTTATAAGAAATCGTCCCTGAGGGCTCGACGGCGGCATCTGCTGCATATGAATGTGCGAATGCCGCGATCACATGGATGTGAATGAGCGGCCATGCCCCCAACGGTCACTGCCACTAGAGTACTTAACTCTGTGGACTTTGGTGTTTCTTAGTCAGCAAATAGGTAAAAAATTTAACTATTAAATTTCTTGGATTTAGCAGATTAAAAATAACTAGTGCGGCTCATTAGTAATGATAATTAGAGTTCCCTCTTACTAAGTGCTAATCTACATTACATTTGGATTTTCAACTGTGATCTTTGTGATATCGTATTGAATAAAAAGAACTTTTAACCTATGATTACTAGCAGATTGCATCGAACTAAAACCGCATAGTGATGATAAGTGTCGGTAACAACTCAATTTGATATACACGATTGAGATATTGTTAGTTAGACTAACATTTCAAGCCTATCATCGAATTGGTGTAGATTTTAAGGAGTAACCGTGCTGCAACGAATGACTATTAAGAATTTGACAGTGTTTGCCGAAGCAAACCTTTCTTTTGCACCTGGCTTAAATGTAATTATTGGTGAGAATGGCTGCGGAAAATCTCATTTATTAAAGACCGCGTATTCTTTAATAGCTGCAAGTGCAGAAGAGGGGCGAAAGCCTAACGCAACTACACCGACAAAATCATTATTACAGAAGGTGTATGCTGAAAAACTCGTTAATGTCCTTCGCCCTGAATCATTAGGACGTTTGGCACGCCGTAGACAGGGAAGAGAACGTTGTGAATTATCCTTAGAGTTCGATAACCCTAATCTTAACTTCACTCTTGATTTTTCAACATCAAGTAAATCTGAAGTGCAAATTAGTGCCCTTAATAGCGATTGGCAACCTAAAGCTCCTGTTTTTTTACCTACTCGTGAATTACTAACTCTATATCCAGGTTTTGTATCCATTTATGACAATCATTATCTAGAGTTTGATGAAACATATCGTGATGCATGTTTACTGTTGGGGGCACCAGCTTTAAAAGGTCCAAGGGAGAGTAAAGCGGCAATTCTATTAAAGCCTTTAGAAGATTCTATGGGTGGGAAAGTAATTTTAGACTCCAATGGTCGTTTCTACTTGTCCTCTCCTGGTCAAGGAAAAATGGAAATGCCCCTTGTTGCAGAAGGTTTGAGAAAACTTTCAATGCTTGCGCGTTTAATTGGAACTGGTTCGTTATTGGATAAAGGTTATCTCTTTTGGGACGAGCCAGAAAGCAATCTCAATCCTAAATTGACAAAGTTGATTGCTGAAATGGTGTTGCATTTATGTGCGAACGGCATTCAAGTATTTATCGCCACACATTCACTGTTTTTGCTGCGCGAACTAGAAGTGTTGTCAGAAAAAAAGCAGTTTAAGAAAATCAAACAACGTTATTTTTCTCTTCGCCCAAATGAAAATGGTGTTGAGATCGAGCAAGCTGATGCCATCGAAGAAATACAAACTTTAGTACTGTTGGATGAGGAACTTAGTCAATCACAGCGATTCATGGAAGCAGAGGCCTAAAATTGATTGAAGAAAATAATGCTATTGTCGAAGGTAGATTAACTTTTCATTTTGCACCATTGATCAAAGCAACAAAGTATGACGATTGGTCATTTTATCGTAACCAATTTAACAATGCTTTTGGTGGTGCAAAAGCAATCGACTTGATCGTCATAGATAGTCATACAACATGGCTCATTGAAATCAAAGACTACCGAGCACATCAACGAACGAAACCTATAGATATCGGGGATGAAATGCTCGGTAAAGTACGTGATACTTTAATTGGTTTAGTCGCCGCTAAATTCAACGCTAATGATCAAGAAGAGAGGCGTGTTGCAAAGCGGGCATTAGGAACTAATAAACTTCGGGTGGTGCTACATTTGGAACAACCACAAAAACATTCGAGACTATTCCCAAGGGCAATAAATCCTGTGGATGTAATACAAAAATTAAAACAGAAATTAAAATCAATTGACGCTCATCCAATAGTAGTCGATCAATTTAGTTTAAAGCCTGAAATGAAATGGACTGTGGAAGGATAGGATATTTTGGCTTTAACCATTAAATTTAACCAGATATTCATCGCTAGATTGTACGCAGATGTTGGTGATTAAGCACTGGAATGCCAGTGCTTAATCATTTATCGGTCTACTATCAGTCTGGTTCTGTGAATAATCGCTAAGCTCTAATCTGTCCTGTGCCTGAAACCAGATATTTTTCAGTGGTTAAGGCTTCGAGTCCCATGGGGCCGTAGGCATGTAGCTTAGTGGTGGCTATGCCGATTTCGGCGCCGAGGCCGAGTTCGCTGCCATCAGAAAAGCGCGATGAAGCATTCACCATAACGACCGAGGCATCCACTGCGCGTTGAAAGCGGGCGGCGGTGAGTTCATTGTCGGTGCAAATCACCTCGGTATGGTGGCTGCCAAACTTAGCGATATGTTGGGTGGCGACCTCAAAGCTGTCGACTTGGCGAATGGCGATTTCTAAGTCCAAGTATTCTTGGCCAAAATCCTCTTCTGCCATATAAGTGCAAGCATCGAAATACGCGGCGGCCTGAGGACAGGCATTGATTTTAACTTGATGCTCGGCCAGGGCTTCGGCGACGCGGGGCAAGAATCGCGGCGCGATATCCTTATGCACTAACAAGCCTTCGAGGGCGTTGCATACGCCTGTGCGTTGGGTTTTACCATTAAGCAGCAAATCCAAGGCGATATCTTGATTGGCGTCTTTATCCACATATAAATGGCACACGCCCTTAAAGTGCTGAATAACCGGAATGCTACTGTTTTCAGTGACGTAATTAATCAGTCCTTCGCCACCGCGGGGGATGATCACATCGATAAATTCCCGCTGCTGCATCAGTTCGAGCATCAGGGCGCGGTCAGGATCGGGGATCACGCTGATAAGTGCTTTAGGCAAGCCATAGGCGGTCAGTACCGCCTGTAAAATGCTGGCGATCACTTGGCTGGTGTGTAGCGCTTCCTTACCGCCACGCAGGATCACCGCATTGCCGGATTTAAAGCACAATGCGCCGGCATCGGCAGTGACATTAGGTCGCGCCTCATAAATCATGCACACCACGCCGAGTGGCACGCGCATCTTACTGATAGATAAACCATTGGGGCGTTTACCAATAAAACGCTCGCGCCCAACGGGATCGGGCAGGGCGGCGATGGTTTCGATTCCTTGCGCCATCGCCTCGATGCGGTGTTGGTTCAGCGTGAGGCGATCGACCATAGCGGGGCTTAAGTTGTCCTGAGTCGCACGGTGTACGTCAATCAGGTTAGCGCTTTGGATTTCATAACTTTTTTCCCTTAATGAGCGCGCCATATCCAGTAATACGGTGTTTTTTAACGACTCATCGAGCTGGGCGAGTGTGCGGGCCGCATGGGCGGCATCGGCGGATATTTGTTTAATTAGGCTCATAGTTTCTCCACTCAAATGGATTTAAGAATGGCGATATTCTTATCGGAAATGATGGGGCCGGTTTTTTGCTGGAATTCACTGGCAAATGCCTGATCATCCTGCTCGGTAATAAAACTCAGTAGGCAACTGCTGTAGTTAGATTTGGCTTTCGCCAACTTAGTGCCATCGCCTTTACGTACCAGAATGGTGTCGCCCACTGAGAAATCCCCTTTGACTTCAACCACATCATCGCTGGTTAATTGCTCGCTGTGCTGATCGAGTGCGAGGTCAAAATCATCCTCGACGATCACTTCGCCCTGGGCTTGCGAGGTGTGGGTCATCCAATGCAAATGTTCCTGCATCGGTTTTTCGTAGGGGGTAAAGAGGGTACCCGGATTTTGCCCCTTTAGCAGCTGGCTAAAGGAGTCGGCATTAAAGCCATTGATAATAAAGGTCTCAATGCCGTGTGAGATGGCTTTTTCGGCGGCTTGGATCTTAGTGCGCATGCCTCCGGTGCCAACATCGCTGCTGACGCCTCCCGCCATTGCATAGATATCGGCATTGATTTCAGTGACTTGCTTTATCAATTTGGCATTGGGATGTTCATGGGGATTTTGATCGTAGAGTCCATCCACATCCGAGCAAATTACTAAGGTGTCGGCATCGGCCGCAGCCGCCACCATGGCCGAGAGATTATCGTTATCGCCAACCTTGAGTTTGTCGGCGGTCACGGCGTCATTCTCATTGATAATCGGCATTAAACCGTGTTCGAGCAGGCTAAAAATCGTGTCTCGAATACTGATATAACGCTCGCGATTACGTAAGTCGCCATGGGTCAGCAGCAGTTGGGCGGTAGGAAAATCAAATAGCTTATTCCACGTCGCCATCATATCCGCCTGACCCGCGGCCGCCATGGCCTTTTTGACCGTGACACTTGGCTGAGCTTGGCCCTCAAAATGATGCCACCCAGCGGCAACCGAGCCGGATGAAACCAATACCACTTGAATACCTTGGACACGGCAATAAGTAATAAACTGCGCGATCCCCAAGAGATAATGACTACTGCAACCTTGCTTGTGGGGCGCGATTAAGGCGCTCCCCACTTTGACGACGATACGTTTACGGGGAGAGTCTGTCATAGCGCCTCCTTAGCTTTCCTCGGCCAATACACGACCGGCCTGATGGAACTGCTTAGTGGTTTTAGCGCACGGGTCGTTATCGAATTTGCTCACCAGATAAATCACTGTGCTGCTGACAACAAAGCCTGGGATCATCTCATACACTAAGCTACTCAATGCCTTACCGTCGGCAAGCACGGGGGCATAAATCCAAAAGAGCACCGTGAGTGCGCCCGAAATAATCCCCGCAATTGCCGCTTTATGGGTGAGATTAGCTTTATACAAACTAAACAGCACCAGCGGACCGAAGGCGGCACCAAAGCCTGCCCACGCATTACTCACGAGGGAGAGGATGCTGTTAGAGCGATCAAGCGCCAGCAGCGTTGCGACAATGGCAACACCTGCGACCCCGTAACGACCCATTTTTACCATCTCTTGCTCGCTCGCTTGTTTCTTCGAGAGGGTGCGATAAATATCTTCGGTCAGCGAACTCGACGAGACTAATAACTGCGATGAAATTGTGCTCATAATGGCCGCGAGAATCGCAGCGAGCAGGAAGCCGCTGATTAAGGGGTGGAACAGTAACTCTGAAAACACGATAAAGATGGTTTCAGGATCCGAGAGTTTCATGCCAAATTTATTGGCGTAGGCGATACCGACCAAGCCGGTCGCTAATGCGCCGATAATGGTTACTGTCATCCAGCTGATGCCGATGCGGCGTGCGGTTTTAATGTCGGCGACCGAGCGGATCGCCATAAAACGCACAATAATATGCGGTTGGCCGAAATACCCGAGTCCCCACGAGAGGCTGGAAATTAAGCCAAGTAGAGTCACATTTTGCATCGCGTCGGCAAAATGCGGGATCGACTGATAGGCAAAGTTCATCATACGATCTGCGCTGGTAAATTCTTGATATGCCACGAAAGGCACTAAGACCAAGGCGACAAACATAATGCAGCCTTGCACAAAGTCGGTAAGGCTAACGGCTAAAAATCCCCCCAGCAGAGTGTACGACACCACGACGGCTAAGGTGACGACTAGGCCGATATCGTAGTTCAGCCCAAAGGCGGATTCGAACAACTTACCGCCTGCGACTAATCCCGCCGAGGTATAGAGGGTGAAAAAGATCACTATGATGGCGGCGGCAATAATACGAATGCTGTTATCGGCCTGACCAAAGCGTTTGGCGAAAAACTCAGGGATAGTCAGCGCGTTATCGGCGACCTCTGTGTAGACTCGTAATTTAGGGGCGACCACGAGATAATTGATTAGAGCACCAATTAATAATCCGAGGGCGATATACAGGGTTTCAAACCCCACTAGGAACATGGCGCCGGGCAGGCCCATCAGCATCCAGCCACTCATATCCGAGGCGCCAGCCGAGAGTGCCGTGACGTGTGGGCTCACTTGGCGGCCACCCAAAATGTAGCCAGAGACATCATCGGTCGACTTACGATAGGCGAACAAACCAATAGCGAGCATGGCAATAAAGTAAATTGCCAATGAAACGTAAGAGAGGGAATTCATCGATTATTTTCCTCCTAACGCTTTGTTATTTTGAATGAAGCTCGGTTTCAAAATGACAAAGAGATAGGTACTTAGAATGGCGAACAGGCAGAAATATTGTAGTGTTCCATGAAGGCGTTCCCGGGTGGAACGGATGATCTGTGAGATGGGGTTTTCATCTGTAGCATGCTTAGCTGACATAATGCCTCCTTGATTTATTTAAGATGAATAATAGTTAGTGCTATAACTATAATAAGATCTTTATTAGTGGAATATCAAGTTGAAATGCCCAGTTTGCATACTTTTGGTTGGCGTAAAACAAGGGAAATTGATTTGAATACTGATAAATTTGCCTGTGCTTTAACCGAAAATTAGGGCTAAAGAATGGGATGTTAAGAGCGGATACATAAGCTTGATGGCTTAGCGTTGAACATAAAAAAGCGGCGCTGAGAATCTCAGAGCCGCTTCGATAAAATGCAACATTTACAGGCTATTGAGCCTGATTTAAAACTTGAGTCATGCGCTTAGCGCATAGTCACAAATTCCTCAGCACCAGTGGGGTGGATGGCGACAACGGCATCGAAATCGGCTTTGGTGGCGCCCATTTTCATGGCGACACCAAACCCTTGAAGGATCTCATCCATACCAAAACCAATGCCATGAATACCCACGACTTTCTCTTCTTTACCCGCACAGACCAGTTTCATCTTACAGGCCTGACGGTGGCTAGTGACGGCGGTATACATTGAGGTAAAGCCAGAGGTGTAAACCTTCACATTATCATCACCATATTGTGCGCGGGCTTCTGGCTCGGTTAATCCCATAGTGCCAATCGGTGGATGGCTGAAGACCACGGTTGGGATTTGGCTGTAATCCATTTTGGCATCGCTCATGCCGTTGAATAGGCGCTCAGAGAGTAAGCGACCTGCCTTAACCGCAACGGGAGTCAGTTCCACGCCGCCTGCCATAATATCGCCCACGCAATAAATGCCTTTGTGGGTGGTATTTTGCTGTGCGTCGGTAATCACATAGCCTTTGCTATCCAGTTGCACATCGGTGTTTTCTAAGCCGATATTACCCGTCGCGGGTGAGCGGCCAATGGCCCAAATCAGGCAATCAACGGTCACGCTTTCGCCATTCTCGAGATTTAGAGTCAGGCTGTCGTCAGCATTTTTAACCACAGATTGTGGGACGCTGTTGGTGTGCAGGGTTGGGCCTTCGGTCTTCATGGCATCGACTAGGGCGTCGATTAGCATAGGATCGAAGTTACGCAGCGGCGCATGTTTACGCACAAACAGGTGAGTCTCACTGCCCAGTGCGTGTAAAACGCCCGCGACTTCGACGGCGATATAGCCAGCGCCGACGACTGCGACACGTTTAGGTTGTTCGCGCAGGGCGAAGAAACCATCTGAATCAATCCCGTATTCCGCGCCAGGAATGTTTGGGATAGTAGGTGCGCCGCCAGTGGCGATTAGGATATGGTCAGCTGTGTAGTGCTCGCCATTTACTTCAATGGTGTTGCCATTAACGAAACGGCCATAGCCATTGAGCAGGGTGACCTTGTTATTGGTAAAGCCGCGACCGTAGGCCTCGTGGATGCGACCTATATAGGCTTCGCGACTGTTCACTAAGGTGTTCCAGTCGAATTTGTTGACTGAAACATCAAATCCATAATCTTTGGCGTAGAGGTTCATGGCTTCGGCGATATGTGCGCCATACCACATGACTTTTTTGGGTACGCAGCCCACGTTTACGCAGGTGCCGCCGACGTGTTTCGCTTCGATGAGTAGAACTTTAGCGCCACGCATGGCAGCTCGGTTAGCTGAGGCGATACCGCCGCTGCCTGCGCCTAGGCAGATATAGTCAAAATGTTGAGCCATGAGTTTCTCCGTCTAACTCTAAGAATGAGGTGCTTATTAGCAGAAGGTCATTGTAGGTTGGAATGGGTTTGCAGACCAGCCCATTAGGTTGCTTTGGTATAGACCTTGTTTTGCCGCCAAAAATCTCAGCAAAGCACCTACTTTATCTTTAGGCGGTTAGCTCAAACTTAACGGCGATATTGGCAACGATAGTGATCGTCTTGGTTTGGCCCTTCGGCGCCGCATTTGAGGCATTGCCATTCCTGCTGACGGGCACTGAGCTCATCGGTCTGATAGCTCGCGGCTTTGTCGGGGCGGTTGCC
Source organism: Shewanella sp. GD04112 (assembly GCF_029835735.1). Classification (NCBI taxonomy): domain Bacteria; kingdom Pseudomonadati; phylum Pseudomonadota; class Gammaproteobacteria; order Alteromonadales; family Shewanellaceae; genus Shewanella; species Shewanella sp. GD04112. The sequence goes on along the minus strand of NZ_JAOEAL010000001.1, from coordinate 4,770,772 downwards.
AATCTGGGTTTCGAGTTGTGACATGCGGGCATTGAGCCAGCGGCAACTGGGGTTGTTAGCGACCCTCTCTCGGCTGGCGAGTTGTTGCTTGCGGCTCTGCTTTTTCTTTTTCGATGACGTCGACTTTGCTTTATTGGTATTTGTTTTCGCAGGCATATTGTCAGTGTCGATAACGGGAGATTGGTAATCTAAGGCGCTTTGTTGAGCCGGGATAGGGAGCGGTTTCCCTTCACTGTCGAGTAGGGTTCCTAAAGGTAGGGGCTCAGTTGCGGTCGGTTTGGATAATGCTTCTAACTCAGGCTCAGCAGCAAATGATGGTAAGCCATAAAATATCAATAAGATAAATGCGTTAGACAGCCATTTTATATGATGCGTTAACATTCCCTGTTCCTCGCCCAAGCTGAGTCGTTCCATCGACTTCTTGAGTGTAGTTAGGGCGAGAAGAGTTTGCCAAACGGAGAAGCGTGCTTAAAAACTTAGAAACTCATATTAAAGTGGACACCCGCATAGGTTTGATCCTGCGAGCTAAAGTCGCCGTTGACGGCCGCTTCTAGTTCAATATCGTCCTGGGCAATGCTGTGGCTAATATGGCCACTGAGACTCATATTATCGGCCAGATCATAATTGGCCTCCAAACCAAATTGGAGGTGATTACGGCCATTGTGTTCTTCTGTTCGATATTTAAAATCAAGCCCTTGGGTTATATAAGGCGCGAGAGTAAAGCTTTCACTCAGTTGCCAATAACTGTGTAGACTCAGCTCGACAAAATAGCCTGCCGCCTCGGTGGAATACACATAACTCACCGAGGGCACTAACCAAGGGGCGGAGGTGTAGGCTAATTCTGCGAACAGTTCGTTATCCTGACAGCGACTGCTGCTATAACCTTCAATCCGCTGATAACCCAGATTCGCCTCTAAGTGTTCGCTGAGGTTTAACGCATATTCGAGACCAATGTTCCACTCGGTATAAGCTTGGCTATCGCCGCGTCCGACAAGGGCGTAGGTGGTGAGATTGCCGTATTGAACGCTAGCATTTAGCCAATAAATTCCGCCCTCGGCCAGATTATTGCGCCCCTGGGACACATATTTGCTATCCCAACCTAAGTCTAGATTCGCGGCCCAAGGTGCTGTGGTTGCTGCGGGTAGTACGCTGCTTGAGACACCTTCGGTTTGCACTAAGCTCTCGTTCGCCAAGCATGGGTGACTCAAGCAAATGACGCTAATCACGCCGACGACACTAAGGATGGGATGAAGTGAAGCTGCCATATTTAAGCCAATCTGATAAAAGATGCGGAATATGTGCAGATATTAACTCAGGTGAATATGATCGTTAATGAGAATGGATTTGATTTGCGATCAGCTCGTCAAGATTGAGTAAGTAAATTTGGTGTAAATCTTAATTGTGAACTGGTTCGCTTTTTTCTTTGTTGAATACGGCTAGGTGTATCTGCGAAGGGGGCAATCGGTTTTCTCACCTTGATAAATAGTAGATAAGCCCTTATTTATTAGCTACACAGATTGTAGAGGAACCATTATGAGCAACCCTTTGCTTAACGGCGCAAAATTACCGCTTTTTTCCCAGATTAAACCTGAACACATTCAAGTTGCCGTTGAGCAGGCCATTGCTCAGTGTCGTGCCAAGATTGATGAAGTGCTGCAAAATCCAGGGCCGTTTACGTGGGATAACTTAGTTGCCCCGCTCGAGCAAGTGGATGATGAGTTAAGCCAGATTTGGTCGCCTGTCTCCCACATGAACTCTGTGGTGAGCACAGATGAATGGCGCGCCGCCCATGATGCTTGTTTGCCGCTGTTATCCGAATACGGCACCTATGTGGGTCAACACCAAGGGCTATATGAGGCATATAAATCACTACGTGCATCAGCAGACTTTGACCAATTAAGCCAAGCACAGCAGATGGTGATTGAGCACAGCTTACGGGACTTCGAGCTTTCAGGTATCGGCTTAGACGATGGGCAAAAAGTGCGTTATGGCGAAATCGTTAAGCGCCTATCCGAGCTGACGAGCGGCTTTTCAAATCAATTACTGGATGCGACCCAAGCCTGGACTAAGTTAATTACCGACGAGGCAGAATTAGCCGGTTTACCCGATTCAGCCAAGGCGGCCGCAAAAGCGATGGCCGAGGCGCGCGAATTAGAAGGTTGGTTATTTACCTTAGATTTCCCTTCCTATTTACCCGTGATGACCTACAGCGAAAACCGTAGCCTGCGTGAAGAGTGTTACCGCGCCTACGTGACGCGCGCCTCGGATCAAGGTCCAAATGCGGGTGAATTCGATAATGGTCCCTTGATGGATGAAATCCTTGCGCTGCGCCACGAGTTGGCGCAATTGTTAGGCTTTGATAGTTTTGCCGAAAAATCCCTCGCGACGAAAATGGCCGAAACGCCTGCGCAGGTGATGGCATTCTTAAATGAATTAGCGCTGCGCTCTAAAGATCAGGCCAAAGCCGAACTGGCTGAGTTAAAAGCCTTTGCGCTGGAGCAGTACGGCGTGAGCGAAATGGCTTCTTGGGATTTGAGTTTCTACGCCGAGAAGTTACAGCAACATAAGTATGAGATTTCTCAAGAGTTGCTGCGTCCTTACTTCCCCGAAGATAAAGTGCTCTCTGGCTTGTTTTACACTGTCTCGCGCCTATTTGGCTTAAAGATTGTCGAGCAAACTGAGTTCGACCGTTGGCATAAAGACGTGCGCTTCTTCGATATTTTCGACGAAACGGGCGAGCACAGAGGCAGCTTCTATTTAGACCTATACGCCCGCACGGGTAAACGCGGCGGCGCTTGGATGGATGATTGCCGAGTGCGTCGTCACACGCCTACGGGTCTACAAAAGCCTGTGGCTTATCTCACCTGCAACTTTAACGGCCCTGTAGATGGCAAACCGGCACTCTTTACCCACGATGAAGTGACGACGCTGTTCCACGAATTTGGCCATGGCATTCACCATATGCTAACCAAAATCGACGTGGCTGGCGTGTCAGGTATCAACGGCGTGCCTTGGGATGCGGTCGAATTGCCTAGCCAGTTTATGGAAAACTGGTGCTGGCAAGAAGAAGCCTTAGCGGAGATCTCCGGTCACTACGAAACCGGTGAACCTTTGCCAAAAGCCATGTTAGACAAGATGTTAGCGGCGAAAAACTTCCAATCAGGCATGATGATGTTGCGCCAGTTGGAGTTTTCACTGTTCGATTTTAGATTGCACCACGAATATGACCCCGCCAAAGGGGCGCGTATTCAAGAGACCTTGGACGAAGTGCGTCGTCAGGTAGCCGTGTTAATTCCGCCTGCATTTAACCGTTTCCAACATGGTTTTGCGCATATTTTTGCGGGCGGTTATGCCGCGGGTTACTACAGCTACAAGTGGGCAGAAGTGCTGTCGGCGGATGCGTTTTCTCGCTTCGAAGAGGAGGGCATCTTCAATCCTGACACGGGCCGTAGCTTCTTGCACAACATTCTCGAAATGGGCGGTTCAGCCGAGCCTATGGGCTTGTTCAAACAATTTATGGGTCGCGAGCCGAGTATCGATGCGCTGCTGCGCCACTCTGGGATTGCTGCTTAAGCCAGACTCAATAGGAATGCTTGAGCATAAAAAGGCGCCATTTGGCGCCTTTTTTGTGAGCTAGATCTCGCTTGCCCTCTGGTATGACCTCTGTTAGCCTGTGGCTCTTATTTTTAGGGCGACTGCATATGAATCTGTATTTCCGTTTGTTTTGGTTGTTGTTTTGGCGCACGCGTCACTGCCGTAAGATTGATTTTTTGGGCACGAGCCGCATTACTTACCGGGCATTACCCAGCGATTGCGATATCAACTTCCACCTGACCAACTCCCGCTATCCAGCGTTTATGGATCTGGCGCGTACCTATATGTTGGCTGAAATGGGGCTGTTGAAGCGTTTCCTTAAATTAAAGTGGATGCCGATTGTTAACGCCGCCGAATTTACCTATATCCGCGATATCAAGCCCCTGAAAAAGTTTGAGATTGAAACCAAGGTCGTGGGCTGGGATGAGAAATATTTTTATATTGAACAACGCTTTGTGAGTGAACGCGGTTTGCACTGCATAGTGCATGTGCGTGGTGTGTTTGTCTGTAAAGGTAAGCAAGTCCCGCTAGATGTGTTAGTCAAAGAAGCGGGTTATACCGATCCTGCTCCCGAGTTGCCGCCAGAAGTCATTAAATGGAAAGCGTTTTTACAGTTGAAGAAAGAACGCAATCGCTAGGGCGTGTTGACGTTTCGAGATTAGATTTTGTTCGTTCTGGCAAGCTCGTGCTCGCGAAACGAGGAATGACGTGTAGTTATTCTACTCAAATGACGAGTGACAAAGAGAACGAGCTTGCTAGACGAACCCTTCGGGCAGCGTTTGGCTGACGTTTCTGCTGCGTTATCGTCCGTTTATGTAGAATAACTACACTGCACGGACTTCGCCTTGCATAAACGCCAGCCAAATTGCTGCAAAAATAACCCTGAAACGTCAACACGCCCTAATGTGTTGGCACTAGGGAATACTCCTGATGCCAGTGTCTTCCTCCATTTCGGCGAGTAGCACTTCTTCAAGCACCAGCATCCAGGCGCCGCGCAGCTGCGCCTGTTGCCAGTAACGTACTAACTCATCTAAATCCAGCAGGTTTAAGTGGGCAAAACTGTAGCTTAAACAGGGAATAAGTGCGCAGTCGGCCAAGGTAAAACTGTCGCCGCATACCCAGTGATTTTGGCTTAAATGGGCATCAAGGCGCTGAAACTGGATAAACATCTGCTTTTCTATCTGCTTGATCTCAAATTCATGCCCTTCGGGCGCATGCTTTAATTTTTCCAATTGAAATAACGGGTTATTGATATCGTTATCAATAATGCGATCGAATAAGCGCACCGCTAAATTGCGCTCGGGTTCGGCGGGCAGTAACTCGGTACCGTTTCGGAAATGCCTGTCTAGGTATTCGATGATGATGCTGGACTCGGGGAGCAGTTGGCCTTCGTGGGTTTTGAGTAACGGCAGTTTGCCGGGAGGATAAAATTGCTGGAATGTTTGACGCGCTAACGGGTCGCGCAAATCGGTGATCCGCGGGTAAAAGTTCGCTTGTTTTTCATAGAGAGCAATCAACACCTTCTGTGAATAACGTGATAACGGATGATAGAACAGCTCCATAGGTGTCGACCCCACAACCCCTGCATTTTTTGACTCTACGACTTAACTTTAGTCGCTATCAAGGCGCTTGCTGTAGGATTTCCCTTAAAAGTAGTGGAAGTGGCGTAAAAGTGGTTTGCCATGCGGAATGATCCGCTCGCGCGAAAATTCGGTACTATTAGCGTTAACATCGCAGTGAAATAGAGATAACCAAAGGTAACAGTATGAGCCAGTTAGAAAGTTTCTCATCCATCTATGCCAGAGCGAGTGAGCGCAAGGGCGGTAAAAAGGGGCTCGAAGCATTGTTGCCAGGCTGCCTGACCAGTGCCGAAATTCGCCAGTATGATGATGCTACTTTGCTCTCTGCTATGAGTCGGCAGGTATTTCAGAGTGGCTTTGTCTGGCGTGTGGTCGATAATAAGTGGCCCGCCTATGAGCAGTCTTTCTTTCATTTCGTGCCTGAAAAGGTGTTGATGTTGTCGCCCGAGCAGATCCAAGCCCGCGCCGCGGATGCGACCTTAATTCGCCATTTAAAGAAGACTCAAGCGATTTATGACAATGCGCTGATGATCCATGATATTGCCCGCGAACATGGCAGCTTGGCTAAGCTGATTGCCGACTGGCCGACCGAAGATATCGTCGGACTCTGGGCGTTATTGAAAAAGCGTGGCGCTCGCCTCGGCGGCAATACTGGGCCCTATTTCCTGCGCGGCATTGGTAAGGGTACCTTTTTGTTAACCGATGATGTGCAAGGTTATTTTAAGGCGCATAAGCTGGTGGATGCCGGTTTTAGCTCGCAAACGGCGCTAAAGCAGGTGCAGGCCGCTTTCAATCAATGGCAGCAAGAATCGGGTCGGTGTCTTGCGGATATCAGCCGCGTCTTAGCCTGTAGCGTGGGTGATAATCGTATTTAGATAAAAAAGGACCAGCCAAATTGGCTGGTCAAGGCTCGATATTTCAAGCAATTGGAGTACTGCAGGGAAGCAGCGGGATGAACGGGTAAGTCACATAACGATTAAAAGCTTTTACTGATCCCAATGACGACTCTGTCATCGAAGATTTGAGTTTGAGTGCCATAGACCTTATGGTCACTGTCCACTGTGCTGCCGTGGTAGCGTAGGTCGAAGTTGAGGCCGTAGTAAGCTTTACTCAAACCAATGTTCCAGTGGCCCCAACCTTCGGCGCCATCACCCGTGAGGTCTTGATAACCTACAGAGGCCGAGATTTTTACGCCATTGTCAAAGCTATAGCTTGGGTGCAAGGCATAGTTAACCCCGTGCCAGCCATCGACACCAAACCAATCATCAACCGTTGGGGTGACTTCGAGTTGCAGATTTGCGCGGCCAAATTGTTTACCCACTTTTAACCATAGCTCGGTGTAGTTGGAGTAGGACGCACCGGGATAGAGGTATGAAAACAACATCACATCGTAGGTAAAACCTGAGTCGCCAAATTCCCCCGCTTTGCCAATAAAAGGTGCGGTAACGATTTCTAAGTTAGGATCGGCAAATTTGATGTTGGAGCTAAATACCCCTGCATACCAGCCTTGGTTGTGATTCCAGCTCAGAGTGCCTTGTACCACAGGAATATCGCCGTCTAAGGTTTCTGATTCACCACGAAACACATAGTCAGATGCAAAGTTAAGGTTGCCGTTAATGGTGCCGCCAAAGAGTTGATTATCTTCGGCGCCGTGGGAGCTTGCCGCCAAAGAAAGCAACGCCCCTGTCAGCAAAAATTTAGTACGAGTCTTCATAATCATCATCTCAAAGTATTGGGAATTGTTAGCGCACCTTTATCGTAAAAATAAGTTGTGAATAGCGCTGCAGCTTGGGATGAACCAATGACGAAAAGATATGAATGAATGTGAATAAGCGGCGAAATAACCTAGTTTGCCGGAGATGTGTTTGTGATCTAATTAATAAAAATACGTTTTTTGGGAAGCAGAGTTTCATTAAATGGGGTGTAAAAAGCCATTTCAGATTTGCCCTCAATTAAGCTTGGTCATAAAATGTCGCGTTCAAAGAGTTGAGTGTCACTCATTTCTGCTGATATGTAGATTCAAAGCGAATTTACATAAACCATACATCATTACCGTTACATCAATAGAATTAAGCATTCGAGTTTTGTAGCGTCTTGTTTGCATCACCATAAGTGAGAGAGCCATATTGGGCTCGGGCAGACAAGCCAAGCCAAGCTAAACGACTGATGGTATATGCAAAAATGCTTATTTATTGGCGTAATGTAGTCGGATAAGTGTCATTTATATCGAATAGACTGTTATCAGGGTTCGCTTGATAGCAGCCTGTGGTGTCGAACAGGTTTGCAACATTTTCGATATAGAGTAGGCTGAATAAGTGTTTTGTATCGTACAACGCTAACAAGCTTATCCACTATTAACATATTTCTTAAATAGGATAACAATTCAATCAATAAGGTATTCGCGAAGGTGTGAATATTTTCATTAGTTTACACTTTAGTTTGTTTATCTTTCTTGTTCATCCTTATAGGGTATGCGATAAGTAACAGATTTGATTTTAGTTATAATTACGGCCGTCAGTTCACCTTTGAAAGCGTGAAAAAACGGTAGCGTTAATATTTAAAGGAGTTCTCATGCGGCAGACAATTAAACTTGCCTCAGTAATCAGCGTGGCGTTGTGGATGGCAGCTTGTAGCCCTCAAGAGGATAAGGCAGCTCAAGCAGGCGCTGGGCCGCAGAGTATGGAAGTTGGTGTAATCAACGTGGCTGCCAAGCCTCAGGTTATCCAAGTCGAATTACCCGGCCGCAGCAAGGCGTTCCTCGAAGCCGAAGTGCGTCCTCAAGTCAGCGGTATTGTTACCAAGCGTAGCTTTGTCGAAGGCGGTCATGTGAAGCAGGGCGAGTCCCTCTATCAAATCGATTCCGCGCCTTACAAGGCGGCACTGGTGAGCGCTAACGCCGATTTAGCCAGAGCGAATGCGAGTCTTGCTTCTGCTAAGGCCAAAGCGGCCCGTTATCAACAATTGGTTAAGACTAACGCTATCAGTAAGCAAGATTTCGATGAAGCCGAAGCGGCTTACAAAGAAGCGCTGGCAAGCGTGACAGTCGCTGAAGCGGCAATCAACACCGCCAAAATCAATCTCGAATACACCGAAGTATTAGCGCCAATTTCTGGCCGTATTGGTAAATCGAGTGTGACTGCGGGTGCGCTGGTCACGGCAAACCAAAGCCAAACGTTGGCGACCATTCAGCAGCTCGATCCTATCAATGTGGATATCGCCCAATCGAGTGCCCAATTGCTGCGCCTAAAAGCGAAATTACAGCAAGGCAAGCTGCAAGCGGCTGATAACGCTGACGTGCAGTTAGTGCTTGAAGACGGCACTGTTTATGGCCACAGCGGTAAGCTGCAATTTGCTGAGGTGAGTGTGGATGAAAACACGGGCTCAGTGATCCTGCGTGCAGAATTCCCTAACCCAGATGGCCTCTTACTGCCTGGCATGTATGTTCGCGCCGTGCTGAATACTGGTACCGATCCTCAAGCCATCCTAGTACCGCAAAAAGCCATTAGCCGTAACGCTAAAGGGCAAGCCGTGGCTATGGTGGTGAACGATCAAGGCGTAGTGGAAGCAAAAATTGTGACCACCGCTGAAGTTATCGACAATCAATGGCGTATTACTGCCGGTTTGGAAGCGGGCGATAAGTTGATTGTGGAAGGATTACAAAAAATCCGTCCAGGTGTACCAGTCACTCCCAAAGTTATTTCTGAAACCCAAGCACAATAGGGCATAGCTATGGCACGTTTTTTTATTGATCGCCCCATCTTTGCGTGGGTGATCGCCTTAATCATTATGTTGGCGGGGGTTCTGTCGATCCGATCCCTGCCAGTCTCGCAGTACCCCAGTATTGCGCCACCAACAGTGGTGATCAGTGCGAACTACCCAGGTGCATCGGCCAAAATCGTTGAAGACTCAGTGACTCAGGTGATTGAGCAACGTATGAAGGGTATCGACCACCTACGTTATATCGCATCGACCAGTGATAGCTTTGGTAACGCGTCTATTACTTTGACCTTTAACGCGGAAGCCGATCCGGATATCGCGCAGGTTCAGGTACAGAACAAGTTACAGGGCGCTATGACTCTGTTACCACAAGAGGTGCAATCTCAAGGGGTTAACGTTAACAAGTCAAGCTCTGGCTTCTTAATGGTACTGGGCTTCGTCTCGACCGACGGTTCTTTAGATAAGGGTGACATCGCCGACTATGTGGGCGCTAACATCCAAGATCCTATGAGCCGTGTACCTGGCGTGGGCGAAATTCAGATTTTCGGTGCCCAATATGCGATGCGTATATGGTTAGATCCATTGAAGCTGACCCAATACAATCTCACCAGCTTAGATGTGGTGAGCGCTATCCGTGCGCAAAACGCGCAGGTATCAGCAGGTCAACTCGGTGGTACGCCATCACTGCCAGGACAAGAGTTAAACGCGACAGTATCGGCACAGAGCCGTCTGCAAACGCCAGAACAATTCCGCAAGATCATCATCAAATCCGATACTTCGGGTGCGAACGTGTTCTTGGGTGATGTGGCGCGTGTTGAATTAGGTTCAGAAAGCTATGCGGTAGAGTCTCTGTATAACGGCAAACCCGCTTCTGGTATTGCGATTAAGTTGGCTACTGGTGCTAACGCCTTAGACACGGCAGAAGCCGTTCGCGCTAAAGTTGAAGAGTTACGTCCCTTCTTCCCTGCTGGGCTAGATGTGGTTTACCCCTACGATACAACGCCATTCGTTGAGAAATCGATTGAAGGCGTGGTACACACTCTGCTCGAAGCTATCGTACTGGTGTTCGTCATCATGTACCTCTTCCTGCAAAACTTCCGTGCGACGCTGATTCCAACCATCGCAGTACCTGTCGTATTGCTGGGTACCTTTGCGATTCTGTCGGCAACGGGCTTCTCCATCAACACCCTCACCATGTTCGCTATGGTGCTGGCAATTGGTCTGCTCGTGGACGACGCGATTGTGGTGGTGGAAAACGTTGAGCGGGTAATGGCCGAAGAGGGCTTAAGCCCACTCGAGGCGACCCGTAAGTCGATGGATCAAATTACTGGTGCGTTAGTCGGTATCGGTCTGACCTTGTCTGCGGTATTCGTACCTATGGCGTTTATGTCGGGTTCAACCGGGGTAATTTACCGTCAGTTCTCGATCACTATCGTGTCTGCGATGGCGCTGTCTGTGCTGGTGGCCTTAATTTTAACGCCTGCACTCTGTGCGACCATGTTAAAACCTTTGAAGAAGGGCCATGGTCATATCGAAACCGGTTTCTTCGGCTGGTTTAACCGTGGCTTCGATCGCTTAACGAATCGTTACGAATCGAGCGTGGCTGGCATTATAAAACGTAGCTTCAGAGTCATGATGATTTACGCTGCATTAGTTGTGGCTGTGGGCTGGATCTTCATGCGCATGCCAACGGCATTCTTACCCGACGAAGACCAAGGTATCTTGTTCACGCAGGCGATTTTGCCAACTAACTCAACCCAAGAAAGTACGCTTAAAGTGCTGGAGAAAGTCTCTGACCACTATCTGGCAGAAGAGGGCGTGAGATCGGTGTTCAGCGTGGCGGGCTTCAGTTTCGCGGGTCAAGGCCAAAACATGGGTATTGCCTTCGTTGGCTTGAAGGATTGGTCTGAGCGTGAAGCGCCAGGTATGGATGTGCAATCCATTGCGGGCCGCGCGATGGGCGTATTCAGCCAAATGAAAGAAGCCTTCGTATTCGCCTTCGTACCGCCTGCGGTAATCGAGCTGGGTACGGCTAACGGTTTCGACATGTACCTGCAAGATAAGAATGGCCAAGGGCACGACAAGTTAGTCGCAGCGCGTAACCAATTGTTGGGTATGGCGGCACAGAATCCAAACCTAGTGGGCGTTCGTCCAAACGGTCAGGAAGATGCGCCAATTTATCAGTTGCATATCGACCACGCCAAACTGAGTGCCTTAGGCATTGAGATTGCGAACGTGAACAGCGTACTTGCAACCGCATGGGGTGGCTCCTATGTAAACGACTTTATCGACCGTGGTCGTGTGAAGAAAGTTTACGTACAGGGTGATGCACAATACCGTATGCAACCTGAAGACTTAGACACTTGGTACGTGCGTAACAACAAGGGCGACATGGTGCCATTCTCGGCCTTCGCAACGGGCGCTTGGGAATATGGTTCACCTCGTCTAGAACGTTTCAACGGTTTACCTGCCATGAACATTCAAGGCGCAACGGCTCCTGGTTTCAGTACTGGTGCGGCGATGAATATCATGGAAGACATGGTGAAGCAGTTGCCACCAGGCTTTGGCATCGAGTGGAACGGCTTATCCTATGAGGAACGTTTATCGGGTAACCAAGCGCCAGCGCTGTATGCTCTGTCGATTCTGGTGGTATTCCTCGTACTGGCAGCACTTTATGAGAGCTGGTCTGTACCGTTCGCAGTAATCCTAGTGGTTCCGCTGGGGATTATCGGTGCCCTACTGGCGATGAATGGTCGTGGCTTGCCAAACGACGTGTTCTTCCAGGTGGGTCTGTTGACGACGGTCGGTTTGGCGACGAAGAACGCCATCTTGATTGTAGAATTCGCCAAAGAATTCTATGAGAAAGGTGCGGGACTTATTGAGGCGACCTTACATGCGGTACGTGTGCGTTTGCGTCCAATTCTGATGACGTCACTCGCCTTCGGTCTAGGTGTTGTACCGTTAGCGATTAGTACTGGTGTAGGTTCTGGTAGCCAGAACGCCATCGGTACCGGTGTACTCGGCGGTATGATGAGTTCGACCTTCCTAGGTATCTTCTTCGTGCCGTTGTTCTTCGTGATTGTGGAACGTATCTTCAGTAAGCGCGAGAAGAAAGGTAAAGAAGAAAAGCCGACCTCGGCGGAGTAATCTAACCTAACCTAACATTATTAAAGCCCTGCACATGCAGGGCTTTTTGTTAGCGTATCGTTATAAGGATGGATAGCCAGCATTAGCCAATTCGGGCATATTGGCGGAATCATAATGGATAGGGAGCTTGGTATGTTGTCACAGGAACTTGCAGCGCTGGATAAAGCAATAGCCAAGGGAAAGTGGTTTTTTATCCTAGTCGTTGGCGTGTTGTTTTGGGGAGGCATGACCTCCCTCTTAGTCGCCACTATCCATTATTTCACCTCAGATACATCCTTTTGGGGCGAGTTAGCTCGGGCACTCTGTATTTATCCCGTGGCAGGTATTTTATTTGGTTGGTTTGACTGGGTGCGGTTACAACGTAAAAGAGATAGACTGCGCGCCGAATATTATCAGCCGCATAATGAGTAACAGTGTGTTGGCTTTAGGAGCAAAGTGGTGTCATCGGTGAGAGGTTTTATGACTAAGCAGCTTATCATGGCAGTCGTTTGCCATTGTATCGCGCTGGGCATGGTCGCCTATGGCGCCTATGAGTTTTATCTTGAGCAACTGGCCGTTCCTGAGCTGTGTCGCCTCTTTGCCGTCGCAGTATTTTTTATTGGCATGGGGCTGGACCCTAATATGTTTTTTACTCCCCTCAACCAAGTGATGAGTCAGGCCGAGGATAAATCGCCTAAGGCAAAGTTACAGACTGTGGTGTTTAATCTGGGGGTTTTCTTGCTGATCTGTAGTTTTTTAATGGAATGGTTATACGACTGAAGCCGTTAATCCCTGCATGAATTCGGACATCAAAAAGGGCGTCGAGCTTAGCTTCGACGCCCTTTTGGTTAGGGACGTAGGCAAACCTCGGCTTAAGGTGTGTAGTAAGTGGCTGCGCCTGGCCCCACAGGCAGACCAAAGCCAAACACCCACAGGAAGAAGAACGCCGTCCAGCCAACGAAAAACACTAAGGTGTACGGCAGCATAGTGGCGATAAGCGTGCCTATGCCAAGGTTTTTCTGGTAACGGCAAGCCACGGCCAAAATCAGCCCGAAATAACTCATCATAGGCGTGACTAAGTTAGTCACTGAGTCGCCAATACGGTAGGCCGCTTGAATGGTTTCGGGCGCATAGCCGACTAACATCAGCATGGGCACAAAAATGGGGGCGGTAATGGCCCACTGAGCCGAGGCGCTACCCAGCATCAAGTTGATAAAGCCACAGATCATAATAAAAAACAGGAACAGGATTGGCCCAGTTAAGCCAATGGATTGCAGGGCATCGGCACCCAGCACGGCTAACACGGCACCCAGATTACTCCAGTTAAAGAAGGCCACAAATTGCGCCGCAAAAAACACCAGTACGATATACAGCCCCATAGTGCTCATGCTGTGCGACATGGCATTGATAACGTCTTTATCGTTTTTAATGCTGCCAACGACCTTGCCGTAGACAAAACCCGGGATAGCAAAACAGATAAAGATAAAGGCGACGATGCCTTTGAGGAAGGGCGAACCCGAGACCAGGCCGGTTTTAGGATCGCGCAGTGGCGCACCCTCTGGCACGACTGACAGCGCAAGGATTACCGCTAGCACCAGCATAGATAATCCCGCCCACTTGAGGCCGCGTTTTTCCAGCTCGGTGACATTGCCCATGGGTTGGTGCACGGTTTCATCGGCATCATCGCCTTGATACTTGCCCAGTTTCGGCTCGACAATTTTCTCGGTCACAAAGGCCCCGAGGAAAGTGATCACAAAGGTCGAGACAAACATAAAGTACCAGTTAACCTCGGGGCCGACGTTGTAGTCGGGATCGATCATTCGCGCCGCCGCCTCAGTGATACCCGATAACAGTGGATCGACAGTACCAAGCAATAGGTTAGCGCTGTATCCCCCTGATACCCCAGCAAATGCTGCGGCAAGCCCCGCCAGTGGATGGCGACCTAAGGAGTGGAAGATCATCGCCGCCATGGGAATTAATACCACATATCCAAGCTCTGCCGCCGTGTTCGACATAATGCCGGCAAATACGATAGTTAACGTCACCAAACGCTTCGACGCGCCCATAACGAGTGCACGCATCGCCGCGGATAACAGTCCCGAACGCTCGGCGATACCCACACCCAGTAGGGCGACCAACACAGTGCCTAAGGGCGTAAAGCCAGTGAAGTTAGTGACTAAGTTGGACACTATCATCCGCAAGCCTTCGGCATTCATCAGACTGACCACATGAATAAGTCCATCGGCACCTCGGCCGTGGGCGCCCTCGGGGCGCGGATCGGTGACCGTTAATCCAAAGTAGCCCGCAATGCCCGATACTAAGATCACGGCGACACAGAACAGGGCGAACAAGGTAATAGGATGGGGGAGTAGGTTCCCTAAGCGTTCGACAATATTAAGAAAACGGACAAACCAGCCGCGAGAACTCATGTCGTCGGCCTGTGGTGAATTGACGGGAATATCGTTGGATTTCGAGCTCATTCTCTTGCCTCTGTCGACCTTTGCTAGCGCATTCTTTACCCGGGAGCAGAATCGATGCGGCGTACTTGGCAGAGCTATGTCTGGCCCAAGTGGTTGGATTAACGCTAAGGTGAAAGTTAAAAAATTGGCCGAAAAGTATGATGGTTAAGCTTTAATTGAAACTTAAATGTTGCAACTGCGGCTGTGCGGCGGATTATGGGGGAAATGCGGGGTAAAAAAATGGACTCACTAGGAGTCCAGTATTCACGAGCAAAAAGGTTGCTCTTAACGTTGTGCATATACACTATAGCCTAGTTTTTCTGTATCCAAGCTGAATAATCTCGCTGGTCATTTTGTTGCTTAATGCTCTGACCAGAGTAGCTAAAGCTAATATTTCATTGCGTTAGCTATCGCTTTAGATGAAATTCTTGGCCATTTATGTTTAGCTGTACCCGTTGAGACTAAGAACAAACCCTAAGGATGGAAGATGGACAAACTGTTATTAGGATTAGCGCTGATTTTTATCGTCACCTACCTTTGGTACGTCAGCCTAGTCAAAAAGCGCAATACCGCCCTCGAAGCCCTGTCGGGAATCGATGTGCAGTTAGCCAAGCGCGCCGATCTTGTGCCCAATATCCTCAAAATCGCCAAGCGATTTATGGATCATGAAAAGTCATTACTCACTGAAATCACTGAGCTACGCACGCAATTAACCCGCAATTACAACAAGACAGATCCGAATGCGGTGAAAGAGCATATCGCGCAAGCCGAGAAGCTGAACGATAAAATGGGTGCCTTGATGGTGAGCGTTGAAAGCTATCCCGAGCTGAAGTCGGACAATACTATGCTCGAGGCTATGCAAACCTATAACGAGGTCGAAGCCCATATCTCTGCTGCCCGCCGTTTCTATAATTCGGCGGTGTCTGAGTTAAATACTGCCGTTGAGATTTTCCCCGGGTCGATTATTGCGTCGATGGCAAACATCAAGGTGATGCCATTCTACGAGGTGAATGAAGCCTCTAAAGCGCCGATAGACGCGGCGGATTATCTGTAATCCTTCGATATTTGCGGGGCCAAGATAGGCTCCGCAAACATATTAACTGAATGAATATACTCACCTTTATCTTAGGTAGTCCCATCAAGGCTCAGCGACAGGCGGCAAGATTGTCAGCCGACGCTTCGGATAGGGCGTCGCTGCAGGAGTACTACGATACCCAACTGGCGCCGCTCGCCGCCCGCTATGAAACTAAGCGCGTCAACAGCCTTAAGGCCACACGTAAACGCTTATATCTTAGTTTGGCGATAGTCGTAGGTCTCGTGCTGTTAGCGCTATTGGGGCATAGCCGTGGGCTCATGCTGTTTCCGCTGCCGTTGGTCGCGCTATTGGGATTAGGGTTTTGGAGTTTTACACCGACTCGGCAGTTTAAGCGGCAAGTACAGCAAGAAATTTATCCCATCATGTTTAAGTACTTTGGTGAGGATTTTATCTACAACCGCGAGATGCGCCTCGACATGAATCGCCTCAGTGCGGCTAAGGTGCTACCTAATTACGATAAGGCGAGCTTTGGTGATTATATTCAAGGCCAATACAAGGGCATCGAGTTAGTCGTCAATGAGTTAACCCTAACCAAAGACGTGCGAGTGGAGGAGTGGGACGGCAATAAACGCCGCACCGTGACCCGCACCGAGACCCGCTTTCGCGGCACTGTGGTTGAGCTAAGTAGCCATAAGCAATTTATTGGTCATACCGTGGTATTGAAGGATCGCGGTGGGCTGGCAAATTTCTTATCCGACAGCCACTCAGGGCTGCAAAGGGTGAAGCTTGAAGATCCTTTGTTCGAAAAAGAGTTCGATGTGTTTTCAACGGATCAAATCGAGTCGCGCTATTTGCTCAATACCGCCTTTATGGAGCGCTTGCAACAATTGGCAAAATCCTTCGATGG
Source organism: Shewanella sp. GD04112 (assembly GCF_029835735.1). Taxonomy (NCBI): domain Bacteria; kingdom Pseudomonadati; phylum Pseudomonadota; class Gammaproteobacteria; order Alteromonadales; family Shewanellaceae; genus Shewanella; species Shewanella sp. GD04112. The sequence continues at coordinate 4,754,353 of NZ_JAOEAL010000001.1, read as the reverse complement.
GGATATTCAATGCGCCTTCTTCCGCAATCGTTTGATCTTGTTTTTGCCAAATCGCCGTAGTCGTTTCCAGATGCAATCTATCTTCGACAGTGCTAATTTTTCGGCCGAATTTAGCCAGTTAAACCGTGAGATGAAGCAACTCTTTGCTATTATTGAAGTACTTAAACTAAACGAACACACGGGACTTTGATGCCAGCAACGCATTCTTCGCCACTTTGCCTTAAGTCGATAGCCATCATTAGCCTTGGTTTGTGGTTGGCTTGGGGAAGTGTTGCGGCCGCGTTTGCCGATGAAGCCAAGCCTAAGCCTCGTATTGTGGCCCGTTATTCTGAAAGCGGTATTGTGAGTAACACTGGGCAAGAAAAAGTCAAAGTTTATCAATATCTACAGGCCAATGGTGTCACGGCTTTTACCGATAAAGCGCCGACCACCAATGAGTATCAAATCCTGCTCTATGACTGCTTTGCCTGTCGCCCTGACTCCAAAATTGACTGGAATGGTATTCGGCTGTTTACCCGCAATTACGATAGCTTGATCAGCCGTGCGGCCCATAAACATCAATTAGACCCTGCACTTATCCGCGCTGTGATCCACGCTGAATCGGCCTTTAATGCCAGGGCCTTGTCACGTACTGGCGCAATGGGCCTGATGCAATTGATGCCCGAAACCGCCAAAGAGATGGGCGTGACCAATGCCTTTTTGCCGGAGGAGAATATTCTCGGCGGCAGTAAGTATTTGGCGCAAATGCTAAAACAGTTCAATGGAGATATTGCATTGGCCTGCGCCGCCTACAATGCTGGGCCAACCACAGTGACCCAATACAACGGTATTCCTCCCTATCCAGAAACCCAAGCCTATGTGGAGCGGGTGCAAATTCTGCTAAAACGTTACCGCAGCGCCAAAGTCTAGCTGCTCTGTTGCATGCGGTGATGACGCAATAGGATTGGCTTATTCGCCGACTTCCCATTTAACGATGACATTGCCATCGGCTTGGCCTAAGTTTTTGCCGAGGTAATCGAGCATCTCAGTCGCGATTTCATCCAGTTGCCAAGGTGGGTTGATCACCCATAGTCCTGCGGCTGTCATGCCAAATTCATTGGAGTCCGGTTTGATTGCCTGTTCGATACGTAGCTGGCGCTTAATACCGCTGCTGGCTAAGCGGGAAAGCATTTCTTCCGTCTGCGCGCGGTTGACTACGGGATACCAGAGCATAAATATGCCGGTGGCAAAGCGCTTATGCGCCTTGATTAAGGTCTCGGCGACCGTTTGATAGTCGGTCTTAATCTCATAACTGGGATCGACAAGTACCAGTGCGCGGCGCTCAAGTGGCGGTACCGCAGCAATCAAGCCTTTAAGGCCATCGCCCTTGATGACTTTTACCTGCTTATCCTGCTCGAAATACTCATCCAGCAGCAGATGATCGGTACCGTGCAGCTCGTGCAGCAGCATACGATCCTTCGGCCCCAGCTCCATATCGATAATGGCGGGAGAACCTGGATAAAAGTTGAGTTCTTCTGGATTGTCTTCGTTAAAGTGACGCACCGCATCTACATAATCCTGCAGGGATTTTGGCAGATCGGTTTTATTCCAAAGCTTAGCTACGCCTTCGAGGTATTCACCCGTCTTCTGAGCAAACTCATCCGTTAACGCATAACCGCCGGCACCTGCATGGGTATCGATATAGACTAAGGGTTTGTCTTTCTTATGCATTAACTGCAAAGTTTGCAGCAAAATAGCGTGTTTCAGCACATCGGCATAATTGCCGGCGTGATAACCGTGGCGGTAACTTAACATGGAGGATCCTAGTTATTTGCAAACAATGCAAAGGGAGGCAAACGCATGTGGGCAATTATACCTAGGATGCCTTAAAGCGTAAAACGAATGCCTCAGTTAGCCGTCTTTTTCTGTGCTAACCAGTGGGTTGGGGTTTGCATTTGATAGGTTTTTAGCCACAACGAGGCTGGTGCAGGTTTGCCAAATAAGTAGCCTTGGAATTGTTCACACCCCAGTGCTGTGAGCTGTATCAATTGGGTTTCAGTTTCAATCCCCTCGGCAATTACATGCAGTTTTAAACTCTTCGCCAACAGAATTGCCGCGTTGACAATTTGCGTGTGGCGCTCGCTAATGCCGAGCTGGCTGACAAAGTAGCGATCAATTTTTATTGTATCGGCGCTTATGTCAATCAGCTGGCTTAAGGAAGCATGGCCTGTGCCGAAATCGTCGATCGCAATGGAAACGCCCATTCTCGCGAGTGTGTTTAAGCGTCTGCCAGTTTCTTTGTGGGTGGAAAACACTGAGGTTTCAGTGATTTCAATTTCTAAAATTGGAATGAGTTCGGGATGGTTAATATATGTCTGGATCAGTACCTTGAAGAATCGATCCGACAAAATATCTTGTCCCGATAGGTTGAAGGCAATCTTAGTCATAGGGACATTTTTGGGCCAAGCACGGATCAATTGAAGTAATTGCCTAAACACTTTAATGGCGAAAATCGCCTGCAACTGCGATGACTCTATGATGGGGATAAAGGTGCTGGGCATGATCATACTGCCGTCTTTGTCGAACATTCTGGCGAGCGCTTCAAAGCTAATAATATGCCCATCTGCCAACACTTTTGGTTGCAGCCACATTTCCAGTCGGTTGTGTTTTAGCGCGTCGCGGATTTTGCTTTCTTGCGAGGATGCCTCAAGTAAATTGTTAATCAAGCCAACGTAATACACCATAACTGGGTTGGCTTGGGTGGTTTGTTTAATGGCAATCAAGCATTGCTCGGCGGCTTGCTGCGGAGCGGATTTATGGCCAGAACTACAGCCAACGCGACACTCTAAATGGTATTCAATCTGTTGTTCTTGCTTAAGTTTTAAACTTGTCGGAATGCGAAGACGTAATTGCGGTGCGAGCGTCTCTGGCGAGATGAGTGGCTGTTCGGTAAATTCCAGGGCAAAGGATGCACCTCTAAAACGATATATTTTGGCCTGATGGCCGAAGCGCTCTTTAAGCTCTAAGGCAAAGGCTTTGAGGATGGCATCTCCCACGCTGATGCCAAAGGCGGCATTAATTTGGCTTAGATTATCGATCTTAACTAGGGCGACAGTCATTTCCTGGTGGGCAGTACTTGGTGTCGGGTTATACCAGTGGTTCTCGTTGGGTAGGCCAGTGACTAAATCGTAAAAATGGGTACTGATATGGTGCTTTTTGAGTCGATTGAGTTCGAGCTCATGATTGGCTTGTGCCGTGATATCGTGGCAGTGAAACAGCAAGGTATCATGGTGCTCTAATGAGGCTTTTTGCAGTAGATATCGACTGCCGCTATTGTGCCTTAAACGGGTATGGAATGAGGCGGCCAACAAATTCGTACTGGTATCTTGGTCCACTTCAAAAATATCACACAGGCGAGTGCGATTAAGTGTGACATCTCCTGCGATTTGTTTTGCCGCATTATTCAAGTTGAGGATCACTCCATCTTCATTACAGAAGAAGGAGGCCGTGCCATTATTGTCAAAGATTTCTGCATATTGATCTAAAGAGCGTTGCAGCGCGTGTTGATGCTGGATCATTTGCTGCGCATGGACTTTCTGGGTTTTTAACAACCGCATGGCTGACAACGGGATACAAATATTGAAAAACATAAACAACAGCCCGTTGAGGTAAGCGTGGGTTGCTGGCAGGCTAATATCGACATCGACAATAGGCGGGAGATTCTGGTTACGCAGTAGCAATAAGAAAGGCAGCACATTGAAGCACATCATCCAGAAGGCGACTTTTCGACCAAACAGGAAAAGCGCCATCAGCGGCAGCGTATACAGGAAGGTAATGCCCGCCTGCGACAAGGTAAAATCTGGAATAAACAACAGTATTGCCAAGCAGGCCGCGACCACCATGGCCAGCAAGCTGATTGAGCTCGCCAGTAAATACCGACGGGTAAACCATAATGCGAGAAATAAGACGGTTAAAAAACTGACCGTAATACCAATAATAAAGCTGAGGTTGAGCTCATATGCGATCAATGAGCTGTGCAGTACTATGCTGGTGGTCAGAATGGCACCACTTAGCAAAATAATCCGCAATAAACTGGTTTTTAATATGGTTCTATCGGGGTTTAAAAAGTCTTGCTCCCTGATAAACAAAAAACCTTTCAGCCAGTTAAGCAAAAAATGTCCTTATTCCGTATGGAAGTCGCAAGGTTGGCTCGGAACAAAACATATAACACAAATCGCTAAACTGTTATATAAATAGATTTTTGCCTTTATCAATCAGTTAATTACACTGTGACTCATGTTTGAGTTTACCTCAGGTGGCTTAGACAAATTGACTCATAGAATAATGAGCATTAACAAGATGATTGACCGAGTTACATATTCACGAAGCAGATTTTTAGGCATAATAGCCATCATTTTGTTGCTTTGAAGATAGCCTGTGACTCCGATTTTTTTTAATCAGCAATTTCCAACTCTTGTGGACATTTGTGCCCGCTGGCAACTGGTTTTTGATGCCGATGCGCCGTTTGAATTGCGTTTTGAATCAGACACCTTGACGCTACATAAGCGCGATGAGCCTAAGCTCGATGGCATAGTAGTGGATTTTGTGACTGGCGCGGTTGCCCATAGACGCAAGTTTGGTGGCGGTCGTGGGCAGTCGATTGCTAAGGCTGTTGGGTTAAAGCAGGGCGTTACCCCAAAAGTGGTCGATGGTACTGCGGGCCTCGGTCGCGATGCCTTTGTGTTGGCAAGTTTAGGTTGCACTGTGACTATGGTAGAGCGCCATCCTGTAGTGGCCGCATTATTAGAAGATGGCCTGCGCCGTGCCTATCAAGATGCCGAAATCGGCGGCTGGATGCGTGATCGTATGCAGCTTTTCCATGGTTCTAGCCTCGAAGCACTCGCCAAATTGGAGCAAGAGGTTGATGTGGTCTACCTCGACCCTATGTATCCCCACCGCGACAAATCAGCCTTAGTCAAAAAAGAAATGCGAGTCTTTCAAACCTTAGTCGGTGCAGACCTCGACGCCGATGGCTTGCTCGTCCCCGCCATGGTTCTAGCCAGTAAGCGTGTAGTGGTGAAGCGCCCCGATTATGCTGAAGACCTCGCTGGCGTTAAGCCCAGCATGGTAATCGAAACTAAGAAAAACCGCTTCGATGTCTATGTAAAATCGGCAATGAAGTAGCGATCTTCATCCATTTTTAACGCCCTCTTGTCCCTTAGTTATTGAGGATTAAGGCAATAAAAAAGCGCTAACCTAGGTTAGCGCTTTTGTTTTTGAATAAAGGTTATGTTTATCGCACTAAGGTAAACAGTGGGGTTTGACTGACCGCTTGAAAATCCAGCGCCATGGTTACACTGAGTGCTGTGATGGTAATAATTGAAAAACCAAACACTTGTCTGGCCCAACGTGGCATATCCACATCTTGACGATAACCTTTGAGGGCCATAGTTAGCCACCAGAGGCTGGTGGCACAGGTCACGGCCATAAAGGCGGTGCCTGTGTAACCTGCGAGTGGCAGCATGGTGCTGACCAAGGCGAACACTGCGATATAGAGCACTATATGGTGCTTCGCCTTGGCCATCCCTTCGGCGACTGGCAGCACGGGGATCTTCGCGGCTGCATAGTCATTAAAGCGGAAAATCGCGATGGCGTAGGAGTGTGGCATCTGCCAGAGGCTGAACATCAGCAATAAAATCACTGCGCCCATATCCATTTGCCCCGTCACGCTGCAATAGCCCACCACGGGCGGTACTGCGCCCGAAAAGCTGCCGACTAAGGTGCCGTAAACCGAGTTTCGCTTCATATAGAGGCTATAAATCCCGACATACACGACATAGCCAATAGCGGCAAACAGCAGAGCTAAGGCATTGGTGAACAAGGCTAAGATACCAAATCCAAGCACGCCTAAGGCGATGCCAAACAGCAAGACATGGCTTAGGGGAATTTCGCCCGTGACGGTGACGCGTTTGCAGGTGCGCTGCATTTTGGCGTCAATGTCACGGTCGATACAGTTATTAATCGCACAGCCAGAGGCGACGACTAAGGATAATCCCACTAAGCTTGCCAGCATCAAGACCAGATCCACATCGCCCTTAGCGGCCAATAGGAAGCCGCCAGCAACGGAAATCAGATTCCCGAAAATGATGCCAGGCTTAGTCACCTGTACATACCCTTTGAAGCGTGCTTTCCATTGCGTCGATGTCAATCTAGCTTGTGTGTTCATTTGCTGTGTCTCGTTACATCATCAAAGCGTTAGCTTCGAGAATGATCCATACCGACAAGCCAACCACCATCACGATGATCAGTGCGGTAAATAGGAAGGAGAAGGTGTTGATCTTGCCTTCCTTAGAGAAGTCCAAGTGCAGGAAGTACTTAAGGTGTACCAAAATCTGCACCAGTGCCGTGACAACGACGATGGCAAGCGTCGTCGATTGCTCGAAGTGATGGGTCATTACCGCCCAGAATGGGATGGCAGTTAACACCACTGACAGCACAAAACCGACTAAGTAGGACTTGATGCTGGCGGCCAGATCGTCTGCGCCATGGCTATGGTCATGTGATTGAGTATGTGCGCCCATTACAGTGCTCCCAATAAGTACACAACGGTGAATACGCAAATCCACACGATGTCGAGGAAATGCCAGAACAAGCTTAAGCAGCTCAAGCGAGTGATGCTGCGGTTACCTAAGCCAGTTTTGGCGACTTCAATCATCATGATTGCCATCCAAATTAACCCCGCGGTCACGTGCAAGCCGTGCATGCCCACTAAGGTGAAGAAAGATGACAGGAAGGCGCTGCGTTGTGGGCCGTTGCCATGTTCGATCAGGTGATGGAACTCATAGACTTCCATGCCGATAAACACACAGCCCAGTGCAAAGGTAATGGCTAACCAAGTAAGGGTTGCCGCCTTGTTGTGGCGCTTAGCGAAAATCAACGCGAAACCATAGGTAATACTACTGAGCAGCAGGGCTGCGGTTTCGATCAGCACAAAGTCCAGTTCGAAAATGTCTTTACCCGATACACCGCCGTCGGTGTTCATATAGAGCACGGCGTAGGTGGCGAATACCGAAGCAAACAAGATGCAGTCGGTCATCAGGTAGAGCCAAAAACCAAACAGGGTGTTGCCACCCGTATCATGGTGCTCGTGGTGCTCCTCGGCGTGAGCAACTTCTAAATCAGCTGGGATTGCAACACTCATATCAGCCCCTTACTACATTGTTTAAGTGAGCATTTTCAATGCGTGCCACTTCATCGGGTTGAACGTAATAGTCGACATCGTTGTTATAAGCACGGAATAAGAACACGATAAACGCGCCCACCATGCCCACAATCGCGAGCCACAGAATGTGCCAAATTGCAGCAAAACCAGCGGCAGTAATGCCCAGCGCCATTAAGATACCGCTCGGGGTATTTTTCGGCATATGGATTGGCTGATAGTGTTTGAGGCGTTGATAGGCGGTGCCTTTTTCTTTGGCATCGGTAAAGGCATCGATATCAGACACTTGTGGCAACTTAGCAAAGTTGTAGAACTGTGGTGGTGATGCGGTTGACCATTCCAGCGTGTGGCCATTCCATGGGTCACCCGTGGTGTCACGGTTTTGGTCGCGGTCACGGATACTCACGTACAGTTGCACGAATTGCAGAATGATACCGACCATGATGATGCAAGCACCCACGGCAGCGATATAGATCCACATGTTCCATGCTGGGTTATCAATGTGGTTGATACGGCGAGTCATACCCATAAAACCGAGTACATACAGCGGCATAAAGGCCACATAGAAACCAATCTGCCAGCACCAGAATGACGCTTTACCTAAACGCTCATTTAAGTGGAAACCCGTTGCTTTCGGGAACCAGTAAGCAAAACCCGCTAAGTAACCGAACACGGCACCACCGATAATAGTGTTATGGAAGTGAGCGATCAGGAACAAGCTGTTGTGCAGTACGTAGTCGGCGCCAGGTACGGCCAATAACACGCCCGTCATACCACCGATGGTGAAAGTCACCATAAAGCCTAAGGTCCACAGCACTGGCACAGTTAAGCGCAGGCGGCCGCGGTAAATAGTGAACAACCAGTTAAACAGTTTTACCCCAGTCGGGACCGCAATCACCATGGTCATCACACCGAAGAAGGCGTTGACGTTGGCGCTCGAGCCCATGGTAAAGAAGTGGTGTAACCACACGATAAAGCCGAGGATCGAAATCGCGCCGCTGGCCCATACCATTGAGGAATAGCCGAACAGACGCTTAGAGGTAAAGGTTGAAATCACATCCGAGAAGATACCGAACGCAGGTAAAATCAGGATGTACACTTCAGGGTGACCCCAAGCCCAGAACAGGTTGATATACATCATGGCGTTACCACCACCATCATTGGTGAAGAAGTGGAAACCCATATAGCGATCGAGTGTTAACAGCGCTAAAACGGCGGTCAGGATCGGGAACGATGCCACGATCAGGATGTTGGCCCAAGTACAAGTCCAAGTGAAGATAGGCATTTGCATCAGCTTCATGCCTGGAGCACGCATCTTAAGCACTGTCGCGATAAAGTTGACCCCGGTTAAGGTTGTCCCTATCCCCGAAATCTGTAGCGCCCAGATATAGTAATCGACCCCAACGCCCGGACTGTAAGCCAGCTCAGACAAAGGCGGGTAAGCCACCCAGCCGGTACGGGCGAATTCACCTAAACCTAATGAAATATTGATCAGCACGGCACCAGACGCAGTTAACCAGAAGCTGAGGTTGTTCAAGAAGGGGAAGGCAACGTCGCGGGCACCGATTTGCAGTGGCAGCACTAAGTTCATTAGACCGATCATAAATGGCATCGCCATAAAGATAATCATGATCACGCCGTGGGCTGTGAAGATTTGGTCGTAATGTTCTGGCGGCAGATAACCTGCGGCGCCATTGGTGGCCAGTGCCTGTTGGGTACGCATCATTATGGCGTCGGAGAAACCGCGGATCAACATGATGAAGGCAAGCACTATGTACATGATACCGAGGCGTTTATGGTCAACCGAGGTTAACCAGTCGTGCCAAAGCACACCCCATTTTTTGTGTTTAGTGATCAAGGCTGCGACGTACAGGCCTATCACGGCAACAACCGCAAGGGTCACCATGATGATAGGCTCATGATACGGGATCGCATCTAAGCTTAATTTACCGAGAAAAGACATGTTTACTCCGCCTCCACTTGGTGAGTGGATGAGTGTTCTGTTGATGAAGTGTCAGAATGGGTTGAGCCTTCCATGTCGGCCATCTTCTGGTCGCTCGCCATATGCGCCATATCGTGGTGCATGCCAGCCATATTGTGGTCGGCACTCATGTGTTCCATACTTTCATGGCCTGCCATGTGCTCGTTTGAGTCCATGTGCATGTATTGCATAACGATTTGATCGAACATGCCGTGACTAACTGAGCCAAAGTATTCAACAGGATTGTTTTCACTCTTCTGTGCTAAGGCTTGGTAAGTCGCAGAGTCTAAGGTCTTAGTCGCCTGTTGTTTTGCCTTGGCTACCCAAGCATCGAAGTCGGCCGCCGTTGGCGTGGCAATGGCTTTAAACTTCATGCCCGCAAAACCTGCGCCGCTATAGTTAGCGGAAATACCGTCATAGGTACCGGGTTCGTTGGCAATCAGGTGCAACTTAGTCGTCATCCCTGCCATTGAGTAGATTTGGCTACCTAATTGCGGGATAAAGAAAGAGTTCATGGCGGTATCAGAGGTGATCTTAAAGTTCACTGGTACATTCGCTGGGAACGCCAATTCGTTTACCGATGCAACACCTTGTTCTGGATAGATAAACAACCATTTCCAGTCCATAGAAACCACTTCAACCGTAATCGGCTTGGCGTCGTGTTCGAGTGGTTTGTAAGGGTCGAGATCATGGGTTGACCCCCAAGTGATCACGCCTAAAATCACGACGATCACAATCGGCACAATCCAAACCACGGTTTCAATCGCACTTGAGTGGGACCATTTAGGGGCAAAAACCTCATGATCTCGGCCATCGCGGTATTTCCATGCGAAGAACAAGGTCATGAAGATCACGGGGATAACCACAATCAGCATGAGTAGGGTAGCGATGATGATCAGGTGTTTTTCATCGACACCGATCTGGCCCTTGGGATCCAATACGCCGCCATCACAGCCTGCGAGCATCAGGGCAAGCGCCGCGAATGCTACTTTACTTAAATTTCGAATTAACAAAGGAAGATTCCTCTAACCCTAAGGTTTACAACTCTGCCCAGAGAGATAGGCAGTAGCATTGAGCGGCGTTATCCGAAGGCAAATCCGAAAGTGGCTCGAGCGCGGCACAAAAAATGCCTGCCACCCCAATACGAGATTGAGGATCGACTTTCAGCGCTTAATGCTAAATTTGAATTTTAAAACAGAGAGTTACAATGGTGGGGCGCGACAACCGTGCGCAAGGTGCTCGAGGGATTTTAGCCTTGGGGGTGCTAAAAACTGGCCAGCATTAGTGAGGTCTAAGCTGTTGAAAAACTTAAAGCCATTGTCGAACAGATTCCACAATTGCTTAATTATCTGGGGGTTGAGCAGCAATACGCTCAGTAGCGTGGCGCCGAAGAACTCAATTAAAAAGCCATCGCTCAGGGTGATTAACTCGCCAATATCGATACAGCCACCAACCATCACCGACACTAGGTCAGCAGCGGGCAGCACAAACAGTAACCCAAAGAGTAGGGTTAGGTTTGTCATACTGAAGTGGGAGAACCTCGCAACGAGATTCAATCCTTCAGCGATAAATTGGCTGAGTGCGAATTTCAATTAACAGGTCCGGCTGAACGGGAGGAAATCGTTGGCTGAATAAAAATTCAAGCTGCAACTTTTTTGTGCGGGCGGGAGGATAACAAGAAGCGGGGATTGATTGAAAGTGGATCACTGGCTCAAAACGGCTTTTGCATTAAAAAAACCTTAATTAAAACTAAATTTAAACATCTTATTAACCAATTTAACTGAATTTATATCGATTACACTCGCAAAAAATAGGGTTAATGTGAGCTGAATCAGAAAATGCCTTGAGTTAAATGTGAACAGTTTTAGGCAAGTTTTGATGGCTTATCCAGCGGATTTTGTCGTCTGCTTTGGCTAAAATTAGCGACACTTATTTAGATTGGCTGTGAGATGTTGAGTCGTCATCAAGGCTGTAGAAGGTCGATGGCTTTTGTGCCTAGTCGGCGAAATTGGCGCGAGTTTACCAGATAGATGCCTGCAAAAAGAACCTCCATCAGCCGATTTTTAGGGGACTTTTCAATACTGAGTCTGTTATCAGCTTGAGATTGATTTGCAGATTAAGGCATTATGGTGCCTGTCTGAGTTCCGGCTTAGTAATAAAAAGGGATTGTATATCAAAGCATTTGCTCATTATCTTAAGGTCAATATTCTCGTTGCCTTGGCTTATTTTGTCGTTGGCAAAATAGGCTTGTTGATTGCCCTACCGCCAGGTTACTCGGCCGCCATCTGGCCCGCGGCGGGGATTGCCATCGCCTCCTGCATTATGTGGCGCCAATATGCTCCTTGGTTTGGGGTGCTGCTTGGATCTTGGCTGATTAATATCAATATCGGCGGAGCCCTTCACTTAGGTTGGCTGCCCTTAGCCATTGCCTCTGCTTCGAGCTTACAAGCCTATGTTTCCGCCAAAGTGATCCGTCGTATCGACCCCGTTTTTACCTTAGATAAACCCAACACTGTGATTAAATCCTGTCTCAGCCTCGCGCTGACCTGCATGATTGCCACGCTGTTTGCAAATGCCGCCTTAGTGGTCCACGGCACCATTCCGCTCAAGGATGCCTTGGGAAGTACGGTTAATTGGTGGATTGGTGACTTACTCGGGGCGGTGATCTTTATTCCGCTCACTATGTTGATCTTCGATCAGCGCTCCATTTGGCGCTCGAGGCGTGTCCAGACAGGGCTGCCGCTGTTGGTTGGTTTTTTATTCTGTGTCGGGATTTATTACTACTCGGATATGAACCAGCGGCAACAACTGCAAGATAAGTTTCAAATCCAATCCAATGCCATTATCAGCAGCGTGGAGAGTTTCCAAGAGTCTAACTTACAGCAAGTGATTGCCTTGGCCAGCCTGTTCGACAATAGCGAACAAGTGTCCGAGGACGAGTTTATTCAGTTTGGGAAGCGTAACCAACTGCAACTCGATGGTTTTCGGGCCTGGGCTTGGTCGCCACTGATTGCCGCGAGCGATAAAGACAGTTTCGAGACCGAGACCAGTGCCGAGCTCGGTGAGCCCTATAAGATCAGATACTTAGAAGGCGGTGCACCGAATGCCGATGGTTGGCTGGTACCCGTTAAGTTTGTGCAACCTATGAATACTAGCCGCGCCGCACTCGGGTTAGACATCAATGGCGAGCCCTCAAGGGCGGCGGCGATAGCGAAAGTACGCGCGACCCTATCACCTGTGATGACGGGGAAAATCCAGCTGGCGGAAGATCCTAATGGCCCTGGTGGTACTCTGTTCCTCGCGCCCGTATTCGACCGCATAGGCAATATCGTCGGCTTTTGTTCGGCGGTGATCGATCTGCAGTCGATTATCAATGAAGTAGAGCAGGTCAAAGGCTTGCATTGGCGCCTGACGGACATGAGCGCCAAGGGCGCCTTGCTTTACGTCAACAGCCAGAAGACGTTTCCTGATTTTGAAGGCAATATCCATAGCGACAAGATGGGCCAGTACTTTCAGGCGAATCTTATGCTGGCCGACAGGCACTGGCATATAGTGATCTATGAATCCTATTCCTCCTTGATGGGGGATACTTTTAGCCTGTCGCTGCTGATGTTACTGCTCGCCTTTATTACCTGCGCCGTAGTTGGCGGTATGACCTTAGTTTCATCGGGAGAGCGCCACCGTATCGCCGAAAAGGTCGCGGAAAAAACCATGGCCCTCTCGAAGGAAATTGCCCGCAGCCAGACCTTCCAAGCCACCTTGATGGAGAGTGAGCAAAGGTATCGCACCTTATTCGATAAAGCCCCCGTTGGGCATGCCTTAAAACGGTTAGAAGACGGGCAGTTTGTCGCCATCAACCAAGCCTTTATGGAGATAACCGGTTACACCCTAGAAGAGTTGCAAGCCATAGACCCATGGGAACTCACCCCCATTCGCTATCAATCGAGTGAAACCGAGCAGCTCGAACGCCTCAAGCAAACCCGTCGTTATGGCCCCTATCAGAAGCACTACCGCCATAAGGATGGTCAGCTAGTGGCCGTGAGGTTGAATGGCTCCCTCGTCACCGCTGCCAATGGTGAGCAGCTGATCCTGTTTATTGTGGAAGACATTACCGAGCAGGAACGCACAGTTGCTCGGGTTAACCTGCTGGCTCAGGTGTTCCAGCAAAGTGGTGAAGGCATCACCATCATGGACGCCAATGACATCATAGTGGATGTGAACAGCGCCTTTACTCAGATCACCGGCTACTCAAGGGACGAGATTATCGGTAAAAATTGCCGTTTCCTCGAGGCCGAGCGCACCGACCGTAGTATCGATGCACAGGTGCGCGCCGCCCTCGAACAGACCGGATTCTGGCAGGGGGAAGTGTGGGACAGACATAAAGAGGGTTTTGATTTCCCGAAATGGTTAATGATGTCGATAGTGCGGGATGAGACGGGCGCGATCAGCCATTACATCGGCAGTTTTACCGATATCAGCGAGCGTAAGGTGAATGAGGAGCGGATCCACTTTTTAGCTCACCACGATTCGCTAACCTTGCTGCCGAATCGTTTGAGCCTGCAATCGCGTCTGGAGAAAGTCTTTCAAGAGGCATTTATCTCCAAAACTCAGATCGCCGTGATGTTTATCGATATGGATCATTTCAAAAATATCAACGACACCTTGGGTCACCATGTCGGTGATATGTTGTTGCTCGAAGTGGCGCGGCGCTTAAAAAACATCATGGGCAATGACGATATCGTCGCGCGTCTCGGCGGCGATGAGTTTGTGGTGGTGTTGTCCGATACGGATCACGATAGGGTCGCTAAGGTGGCAGAAGCGTTACGTAGCGGTTTGAATCAAACCTATCTTATTGATAATAAGCCGTTATACTCATCGCCGAGTATTGGTATTAGCCTGTTCCCAACCGATGGTGACAGTGTTGAAGCACTCATGAAAAATGCCGATATGGCCATGTATCGTGCTAAGGCGGCGGGGCGTAACAACTACCAGTTTTTCACCGCTGCGATGAACACCTTAGTGACTGAGCGTCAGCAAATCGAAACTGGGTTAAGGCAGGCGATAGCCTGTAATGAACTGCTCCTACATTACCAACCGCAGGTGGATATCAGTTCCGGGCAAGTGGTTGGGGTCGAGGCGTTGATCCGCTGGCAACATCCGGAATTAGGGTTAGTCGCACCCGATCGTTTTATCCCGATCGCCGAAGAAATTGACATGATCATCCCCATCGGCCAATGGGTGTTAGAAAACGCGTTAGCACAGCTGGCCGAATGGCGTGACAAGGGCGCTAAAGGATTGCGGATGGCGGTTAATCTCTCGGCGCATCAACTACGTAAAGACACTATAGTCGCGGACATTATCAACGTGCTGACCAAGCATAAGTTGGGCAAGGGGGCGCTCGAGCTTGAAATTACCGAGAGTGTCGCCATGCAGTATCCCGAGCAAAATGCCAAGTTACTGGCCGAGTTGCGCCAGCATGGCATCGAATTGGCCATCGATGACTTTGGGACGGGTTATTCGTCACTCTCTTACTTGAAGTTATTGCCCTTAGACAGGCTCAAGTTAGACCGATCCTTTGTGAAGGATATTGAGAGCGATCCGAACGATGCCGCCATCAGCGCGGCGACGATTTCAATGGCACATGAGTTGGGGCTGACAGTGGTGGCCGAAGGGGTCGAGAATGAGGCGCAACTGGTGCTGCTCTCGAGCATGGGCTGCGATTTAGTGCAGGGATATTATTTTAGTAAACCACTGGCTGCCGATGACTGTTTCCGCTTTATCGAGCGCAATTTTTAGGCCGTTTTTTTATCCATTTAGAACTATACTTGGCTAAATCCGGCGATGGAAAGATGGATAAACTAAGGACGGCGTCATGCAAGTTATCTTCACCAAAGGTTCGAAGCGTTACGGGCAATTGCGTTGTGTGCGCATGGATGGCAGCGCGACCCAGACTCAAATGCCCGAGCAGGGGATAGCACCCCACGATATGATCCACTATGTTGTTGAAAAACGTCTGCATATTCAGGGGGCATTTTTTGCCCAAGTGCGAGCGGGGGCCGATATTAGCTTCTCCCTCGAACATAACGAAGCTTCCTTAGCCGTCGCAGATAAGACCTTAATTTGGCAAACCGAGTCGATTGTCGAATCCCTGCAATCCCTGCTGTGGTCCGCCGATGCACCGACCTATGCTGGGTTTTTATACCTGTTAGAGCAGAGTTGCAGTAACCGTAAACTCGCGTTGCCCGAGGTCTCTGAAACGGACTTTGAACATATTATCAATGAGATAATGGATCTAACTCTCGAATGGCAGGGCATGGGAGAAGGCCAGTCCTTGACCTTAAAGTTTTAAGCTATTGAATATAAAAAGAGCGCGAATATTCGCGCTCTTTTTATTGGTAAAGATTATTCCCGGTGGCGGCGCTCTTGGCTCTGCGCCGATCTGCCTTGGTTATGCTCAGGGCTGCGGGCCATTTGCATATTTTGGCGTGGCTCGCTCTGCCTAACTCTCGTTTCTTCCCGCTGTCTTGGTTGCACTTGGCGGGGTTGTTCAATACGCTGCGGTTCGGCGCGTCTCACCTCGGGGCGAGCTTCCTGTCTCTGTGGCTGAGTACGGGTCTCAACGCTGCGCGGTTGCTGCTCTCGAGTCTGATACTGGCGTTGTGGACTCTCCTTAGCGTGCTCCCTCGTCGCTTTTGCCTGCATTTGCCTTACCTGATTATCATTGCGGGCATTGTCGTTACGCTCTCTTTTGTAACCTTCCTTGTTCGCTTGCGTCGAGTTTGTCGGTGCCATGCGGCGCTCTTTTAACTCGGCCTGAGTATTTTGGTAACTGGGCGTACGCTCGCGGCTGTAGTGATTATCGCGGCTTACGTTGTTGCCTCTGTCCTTATCTTGGCGCTTGTCATAGTTCTTGTTGTCGCGGTTATAACGTGCGTCTTGGTGTTCCCGCGATTTCGAGTATTGGCTGGTAAAGTGCTGACCACTGCCAGTGGAGTGAGAATCGCGGCCACGGAACTTACTGTCACCGTAGTAGCGCTCTTTCACCACGGGATTATGGTATACCACGCCGCGTCTATGCTCGGGCTTATGCTTCCAAGGTTGAGCGCCGTAGCTGACTGAGTATCGCTCCCTTGGGCGATAATGGTGGGAGTGGCGGTGATCGACAACGACGACTCTGTGGCTGTGCCAATGGAACGAGCTAAAGAAGTAGTTGAAGGAAATATGGATCCCGGGTGACCAGTAAAAGTAACTATGACTTGGGCGGTAAGGGTAGCCCACATAGCCACCGAATTCCCAATACACGGGGGGATAGGCCACGCCCCAGCGCCAAGTGCCGTAAACCACGCGGGGATCATAGTAGGGCACATACACTACTTCGCGGCGCGCGGGCTCTATGATGATTTGGTTGTTGGCACGGGTCACCGCCATATTGTCCATATTGGCTAAGCTGTTGGCTTTATCCGCTTGTTGTCTTAGCGATTGAATGCCGTCCATTACTTGGCCTTCATCGGCCAAGAAGGCTTCGCCGAGCTTCTGGGTCCAATCTAAGTCTTCGCTCATTTTTTCTAAGACGTTAGGGAAAGCCATCAGGGCTTTAACACTCGGATCCCAGTCTTTATCTTCGGTGCGAGACATTACCTCGTCGGTCGATAGCTTAGGATTATCCTCTAACCAACGCTGCGCTTGTACCACTTCGAGTGGATAGGTTGAGGCGATCAAAATATGGCTCAATAAACTATCGGGATAGAGTGCAATGGGCGCAAGCATCTGTTCGAGTTCGGCTTGGCTCAATGAAGCACTTGAACCTTGGCTGACTGATACGCCTTCGGCTTGAGTTGGCGCGGTGAAAGGCAAGGTCATTAATGCCGCCGATAACACCAGCCATTTCCATCGATGTAATCTGTTCATGGTTCGCTCCAATAATCCTATTTGAGGATGTTATTGGCATCATAGGCGCGTGAATATGAACATAAGCTGAAAGTATTTTGTAGGGTAAAAAGAGTATTGCAGCGCCATTCTCAGCTTAAAAATTAACTATCTTTATGAAAAATTAAAGATTAAGCCGAGTGAGTGAAGTTAACGGTAAACTTGGCGCCGCCTAAGTTTTCTGAACGGGATACAGAAATGCGGCCGTTATAGCTATCCACTAAATCGCGGACAATCGCTAGACCAATGCCGTTGCCTTGGCGGTAGGAATCGGCGCGGATCCCACGCTCAAATATTTGAGTTTGCAGGGCTTCGCTGATCCCTGGACCATCGTCTTCAATACAGAGCTGTAACTGATAGGCATTGCCTGTGACGGTTAATTTTACCTGTGACTTGGCGGCCTTACAGGCATTATCGAGCAAGTTGCCTAAAATTTCGGTGAGATCGGCTTCATCGCCCTTAAATACCGCCTGTGGGGCCATTTCACCACTGAGATCTATCTGTGGTTCTCGATAAATCTTGGCTAAGGTGCGCAGCAATTTGGCACCAACCTCATCCACCTTAATCCCTAAGTGCCATGATGCCGATGCTGCCGTTTGGGCGCGTTTAAGCTGATGGCTGATGATGCGACTGATATTCGACACTTGCTCGCTCGACGCCTCGCTTAAATCCGCTTGGCTCTTAATCACAGCGAGTGGTGTTTTGAGGCTATGGGCCAAATCGGCTAGGGCATTACGATAGCGTTTACGCTGGGTTTGCTCGGTATTGAGCAGGATATTCAGTTGCCGCGCGACTTCCTGCAACTCGCTGGGATACTGGCTACTGAGCTGGGTCGATTTACCCTGTTCGACATCGTGAAGTTCTTGGGTAAAGCGCGCTAGCGGCCTAATGGTCCAAATCAACCAACTCAACTGAAACACCAGCATGACTAAGATTAAGATCAACAACCAAGTCCAAAGCTGTTGATTAAACTGGGCAATTTGCTGTTGAAATTCCAACTCATCCTTAATGATATGGATAGTCACAGGCACGTTTTCGTTCAGGCTGGCAAAGCTGACGCTAAAGCTGTAGATAAGATGCGGCGCACCATCGAGGTCGATTTGCTCAAATGCACTCTTGCCCGTGGGAGGAATCGTAAAATGCTCGGGCGGCGTGATGCCCATAAAAGACTGCGAATGCCAGACTATGCTCTGCTGATGCTCGGCATTCTCTGTGGTGGCAATGGCATAGAGGCCTGATTGAATGAGGTTAAAGCGGTTTTCGAGCACTAATTCGGGGATAAAAATCCGTTTGTTTTCAACCTCAGTCACCGCTAACACCGAATACACATAGGCACTTAGCTCGTTTTTAGCGGCGCTTTTTACTTGCTCGGCAAAGGCGTCATTGAGGGCGACCCCAATCAGCGGCAGCAGCACCAAAATAAACAGCAGCGCACTGAGGACGAGCCGAGTTTTGAGGGAGTTTAATAACTGCCAGGCAAGCGCACGCTTACTCATCTGGGGAGATGACTCTTAAACGATAGCCTTGGCCGCGCAGGGTTTCGATCAGATTGTATTGGTTATCTGGGTCGAGTTTTTTGTGTAAACGGCGGATAAAGACTTCGATAACGTTAGAGTCGAGGTCAAAATCCTGATCGTAGATATGTTCGGTGAGCGCAGTTTTCGATTTCACTTCGCCCTGATGCAGCATAAAAATCTCAAATAGCTTGTATTCAGAGCCGCTTAGAGTGACGAGTTCATCCCCTTTGCGCACTTCTAAGCTACTGGTATTTAAGCTAAAGGGGCCGTTAGTAATCACTGGGCTGGCTTTACCGGCCGAGCGGCGTATCAAGGCTTTGAGCCGAGCCACTAATTCCTCGGGATGAAAGGGCTTAGTGAGATAGTCGTCGGCACCCGCATCGAGGCCCTCGACTTTATCCTGCCAGCTATCGCGCGCGGTTAAAATCAGGATAGGGAACGCGCGCTCTTTTTGGCGCACGCGGCGAATAAGGCTTATGCCGTCGAGTTTAGGCAAACCGACATCGATAATCGCGGCATCATAATTATATTCAATGGCTTGATACAGGCCTTCTTCACCGTCGCTGGCGACATCTATGCTGTAGTGAGCATCGAGCAAGTGCTGTTTTAAGTTGGCTTGAAGCGCTAAATCGTCTTCAACGAGTAAGAGTCGCATATTAATTCCTCGAAACACGCCCAGTGGCGGCATCCACCGAAACAGAAAAAACTTGGCCATCGTTATTGAGGATTTTGACTCTATAGCCTGAGCCACTCGACTGCACGCTGAGCACTTTTCCTCGATATTGACGTTGCGCCATCGCCACGGCTTGATCTGGACTGTTGACCACAAGGCGGCGCTGTTCATTCTTCACACCTTGGCCGCGCGATTGATTACGATCATCGTGTTTATCATTGCCCGCCATGCTGCCAAAGGAGGTGCATAAGCAAGCGACTAGGGTCAGTGTCAAACCAAGTTTCATATCTGTTACCCGCGCATGTTCGGCGATCTTAAGTGAGTAGCTAGGTGGATAGCTTATCGAGTCGACTAAGAATACCTTATCACCATAACAAACACATAGAGATCAGCCAATTGGTAAACACAATTCCTTTAAAATTCACTGCGATTCGTGGGATTTTATCGAGTTAATCCCCATCGAACCTCTTTACAGAACAGGAGTCATATCCTGTGACATATTAGCAGTGTTAACCAAAACAGATGAATTGAGGCTGAACGGCTTTTTATCCCCAAAATCACGGTTTTTAATGTTCAGCTTATGTTCACCTTGAGTGCCCTCTAATGTCACCAATTTGAACGGATTATCCAATGGGGTATTCAAGATGAGCACACTCAATCAATCAGGTATCGTAGGCACAACTCACTCTACCTTTATCAAGGCAATCGCATTGGCAGGTGCATTACTGGCGCCAGCCATGGTGAGCGCAGAGTCCTTCGACGAGTCAAACTTGGCCCCCTTTAGCGCGGCCAGTATTGGGATGGCGAGAAAAGCCGATGCCGAGCAGGCCACAGAGCAAGAAAAACAAGCCCTAAGCCTATTGCAGCAGTCGGCGCCCGCTCAAAGTGTGGGTGAAGCCGCTGCGGCCGCAGTTAAATCTTTAGCGCCGTCGTTGTCGCCAAAGAGTCCGAGTGCTCATCGCGTGCAATTGATGGGCGCGACCCCCATGACCCGCGAACAAGTGATTGCTAAGCACACGAGCCAGCCTATCCCAAGTTCGAGTGCGGCCAGTGAAGACCCCTACCGTGCGCCCGTGTATCACAGCTTTGCGATTTTTGATGCCAGCAGCCGTTTGTTTGAAGACTTTGATTACGATGGTTTTTATCAAACCTTCAGCGTGACCTTCGATGTGGATGTGTTTGGCTCATATCTTAATGAACGCGCCGACCTGTTTGCCGAATTGTACCTAAGCCGTAACGGTGGCCCTTGGGTGCATTACTACACCACGGACGTGTTTACCATTTACGGTGACTCGACGCAGGACGATTACGAAGTGCTGACGACTCTCTACACTGGCTATCCAACGGATCACTACGATGTATTAATCGATGTTTATGAAGTGGGTTATAGCGATATTGTCGCCACCATTAGCGCCGATGACACCGATGGCTTATATGCCTTGCCACTGGAAAGTAGCGACCGTGACCGTGTTGACGAAGTGATTGTGGTGGAAGAAAGCGGCGGCGCATTGTCAATCTTTGCCTTGCTTGGTCTGGGATTGCTGGTGGCAGCCCGTAAGCGTGCAAAATGGATTAATACTCTGAAATAAACTCTTACGTAAGCCCAACAGGGTTATACAGAGTCATCACGCCTACCTAGAGTAAACAGCATGTCTCACACTAAAAAGCAGCGTATATCGATACGCTGCTTTTTATTTCGCAATGCGGGTAACAAAAGCAACCATGCGATTTATCAGCACTTTGCTCCCTCTGCTACAAATCCCCTTTTTCTCTCTGTGTTTATCATTTCCGATTCGGGCTAGTATGAGCAAGTTACGTTAACTAAAGGAAGAGAGACATGATTGCTCAAGGTCAAACATTA
Source organism: Shewanella sp. GD04112 (assembly GCF_029835735.1). NCBI lineage: Bacteria > Pseudomonadati > Pseudomonadota > Gammaproteobacteria > Alteromonadales > Shewanellaceae > Shewanella > Shewanella sp. GD04112. The sequence goes on along the minus strand of NZ_JAOEAL010000001.1, from coordinate 4,733,197 downwards.
CCAGCGGCGACGCTAAGCCAACTGACTAAAGATGGCATGGTAAATCATCAAGTTACCGAGCTGTTCGCGGGTAAAAAAGTAGTGTTATTTGCAGTGCCTGGTGCTTTCACACCAACCTGTTCTGAAGCGCATTTGCCAGGTTATGTCGTACTGGCCGATCAGTTTAAAGCTAAAGGCGTTGATTTAATTGCCTGTGTATCGGTAAACGATGCCTTTGTAATGAAAGCCTGGGGCGAAGCGCAAAATGCGTCTGAGCTACTGATGCTTGCCGATGGTGACGCCAGCTTTACTAAGGCGCTGGGACTCGAGATGGATACCGCTGGCTTTGGCGGTGTGCGCTCACAACGTTATGCGATGATCATCGATAACGGCGTGGTGACTTTACTGAATGTCGAAGCACCTAAGTCATTTGAGGTGAGTAAAGCCGAAGTGGTATTAGCGGCACTTTAATGCCTGATTAAAAAACAAAATGGGAGCCTAGGCTCCCATTTTTATTGGTATCAAGCTTAAGCCGCTCGGGCAGATACAGTGTTGGTGTCGGCTATGCCCAAACTGGTCTCGATATCTTCCACGCTTTGCTGTACTTCTTGGGCAATCACTTCACTCTGCTGCGAACTGGTTTGCGCTTGGTCTTTTAGGTTATCCATGCTGCGAACAAACTCATCGAGGTAATCGACCTGTTCTTTGGCGTTAAGCGAACCCTGCTTGGCGGTATTGGCCATTTCACTCGCTTGATTTTGTACGGTTTGTGCCACATGCCATAGGCTCTGTGCCCGTTGTTTTTGGCTGTCGGTCGCTTGGGCAATGCCATCAACACTTTCGCCTAGCGCGAGGTTAGATTGGGTGAGCTGATGCAGGATCTTCACGATTTCATTTAACGACACCTGAGTGCGTTGACTCAGGCTTCGCACCTCATCGGCGACCACGGCAAAGCCGCGGCCTTGCTCGCCCGCACGGGCGGCTTCGATAGCGGCATTCAGTGCCAATAGATTGGTTTGCTCGGCAATATTGCCAATCACATCAATGATTTTTGCTACATCTGCCACTGAGTTATTCAGGCTTTCGAGCGAGGCATGGCAAAGGCCAACCGCCGTTTGGGTTTGTTCTGTGGCACTCAGTACTGCTTCGGCCTCGGTTTGGCTCGACTGCATTTGGCGCATGGTTTCAGCCGCGCTTTGTTCAACAAGGGCCGAGGTGTGGCTGACCTCATTGGCGAGGCTGCGGATATGCTCGGTTTGCGACTGAGTGTCGGCGACTATGGTCTGAGTGTGTTCGGTGTGCTGCGACAGTTGAGTAATGCGCGCGACCAACTGACTTAAGGATTGAGAAACCTTAGTCATTTGTTGGCGCTGGAGTTCGTCTTCTTGCTCGAATCTGTGTAGCAATTGATTGAAATGGCCTGCAATTTGGCCGGTTTCGCAGCGGCGATTAATGTCCAAGCGTTCGCGACTGTTGGACTCGCTTAATTGCATAAAGGCTTGATTGAGGCGTTTAAGGGGTTTTACCACGCGGTTCTGTTGCAGGATTAAATAGCCGATAGCAAACAGCGCCATAATCGAAACCATCGCATAAAGAATGATTTGCAACTCATATTTGAGTTGTTGGTTTTTGGCGGCCTGCGCCTCACCTAGGGCGATAAGTTGCTGTTCAACCCTGCTAATGGCTTGAATTAACTGCTCTTGCATCTCCTGATTGGCTTGCAGCAGTTGGTGGGTGTTGGCAACTTCTTTATTGTATCGATTGGCTAGGCTTAACAGCTCGCTGCGATCATTTTCACCCACTTCAATCTGCTCAGGCTCACTTGCGCCAAGGGCAAATTCATCGGCTTCCTGTTGCTCGTACACGCCGATTAACGGCAGGGCGTTCAGTTGGTCGCGCCACTGGTTTAGTTCTTTGCTGGTGCTGTCGAGAATATTTTTAAGCTGCTGATTTTTATCGATGAGATAGCCATCGGTCAGCTGCGATAACTGATAAACAATGCTGGGTAAGTCGCGGCTTAATTGCAGATATTGTTCGGCCACAGTGGCATTAACGGCTAAACCTCTGTCGGCGTAACTGCCGAGTCTGCGGTTATAGTCGAGCATTTCGGATTCGGCGTGGGCCAGTAGCTGTCTTGGATTGCCCGCGAGTTTACCGGCGGCGCGGTATTTGGTATCTAAGTCTTGAATGAATTGACTCAGGCCAGTTTGCAATTCCTCATCGGCACTGCCCGCTGCGGCGAGGTTGAGTTCGCTGAGCTTAGTTTTAATCTTGCTCAGTTTGGCTTTGGCTTCTTCGAGTTGGGTCGCGTTACCGCTGGCTAAATAGCCATCGAGATCGCGGCGTACCCCCACGAGAAAATCCTGTTGTAAGCCCTGGAGCACTTGGGTTTGTTGCTCAATCTGTTGTCTTTGATCGCTGCTCCACAGCACCACGGCTGCTAATAGTCCAGCAAGCAGTAACAACAGCGCCGAAGCTGAGAGTGACAGCGTTGAAATCTTCATGATGCAATCTTCATTGGAAACTTTAGGAAGTTAACTGCCTAGAGTTTATGAATTTCGCGTGACATAAATATGACAACACGAGTTGAATGTCAGCGTTGTCATTCTGAATTTAGGATTTATTCCAGGGGGAGCCAGACTTGGGCTTTTAAGCCGCCCTCAGTGCGGTTAGATAAGGTCACTTGGCCTTGGTGACGGTCGATAATCCGTTTGATGATGGCGAGCCCTAGGCCCGAGCCAACACTACCGCGCGCAATATCACCTTGGGTAAATGGCTGAAACAGTTTGGGAATTTGTGATTCATCAATCCCGGGGCCATTATCCTCAACGCTAAAACCGATACGCTTGCCATCAAATTGCGAGCTTATCCGCACCCAGCCCGAACCATATCGGAAGGCATTTTCGACCAGATTGCTGAGCACTCGCTTAATCGCCAGCCCTTGGAACAGAGTCTCGGGGCAATCGCTCAGTACGACTTCAATTTCACCGTCGCGGTTGGCTTCGGCCTGCGCAATATCTTGGATCAGTTTATTGATTTGCCCGGGCTCGCGGCTCGCCTCCTGATCTTGGCGAATATAGGCAATAAACTGGCTGATAATGGCGTCCATATCTTCGATATCGTTGACGATGCCGTCTTTAAGATATTGATCTTCTTCGACCATCATCTCGGAGGCGAGACGAATGCGCGTCAGTGGCGTGCGTAAATCGTGGGAAATTCCCGCCATCAACAGGGCTCTGTCCTGTTCTAGCTGTTTCATGCTGTGGGACATCTGGTTAAAGGCATTGGTCACTTCGACCAGTTCGCTGGAGCCTTTAAGCGGCAAGGGCTCGGGAAACTCACCGCGGGAAACTGCTATTGCGGCCTTTTGTAAGCGTCTGAGTGGCCTGTTTTGCTGGCGGGCAAACCACCATCCACCGGCGACACTGAGTGCACCGATCACCATTAAGTACAAAGTGAGTGGTGACAGGTCGGAAACGTTTTGCCCTATGAGTGGCACTTTAATCCACACCGAAGGCGCCTGCGGCGGGCGGATCCAAATTTGTAATACCGTGCCGTGGGTGACGCGAACTTCAGCATCGCCACCTAGGTATTCCGACATCTGCGATGACCAAAAACCGTAGTAGGTGGCCTGTTCGATTCCCGCCTCTCGGGCCTGTTGTTGGTTGTAGACCTTCATGCCATCGTCACGGACTTTGGCATTGAGCGCATCGACTATGGTTAAGTGTTCGCGGCCGATATCGATACCATCGACAAATAACAAATTGATTTGACGGGCAATTAACTGGTTAATTTGTTGATAACTGGGCTTTAACACATACACAGCCACAGTGACATAGGAGACCAGCTGATTGATCAACAGTAGGCAACCAATCAGCATAACGGTTTGGCTAAAGGCGCTGCGGGGAAGAAAGCGCCACCAAAACTTAGGTTTCATCTTGATGCCAACGCACTGGCGACTTCAGGCAAGAATGGCTCATCGACGGGCTGCGCCGTCGGGCACAAACACATAGCCAAGACCCCAGACTGTTTGGATATATCTTGGGTTAGCGGGATCCTTCTCAATCAATCGGCGCAGGCGCGAAACCTGTACGTCAATTGAGCGCTCTAGCGCCGAATAATCGCGGCCGCGGGCGAGGTTCATCAGTTTATCCCGAGATAAAGGCTCGCGTGGATGAGTCACTAACACTTTTAATACCGCAAACTCGCCACTGGTGAGTGCGATGGCCTCACTGCCGTGGTACATCTCACGGGTGGCTAAGTCGAGGGAGAACTCACCAAAGCTAATTTCGGCTTCCTGCTGCGCGGGTGCGCCGGGCACATCTTGGATTTGGCGACGCATGACCGCTTTGATCCGTGCCAATAATTCCCTCGGGTTAAAGGGTTTCGGTAGGTAATCATCGGCACCGAGTTCTAGGCCGATAATGCGGTCGACCTCATCGCCCTTGGCGGTGAGCATCACAATCGGAATGGTACTGCCCTGTTGGCGCAGACGACGGCAGATGGATAGCCCATCTTCACCGGGCAACATCAAATCGAGCACTATTAGGTGGAAGTTTTCACGCTCCAATAAACGGTCCATCTGCTCAGCATTGGCCGCACTGCGCACCTGATAGCCTTGCTCCATCAGGTAACGCTCGAGTAGTGCTCGTAGGCGCATATCATCATCGACGACGAGGATTTTCGAGGTTTCTTGTCCCATGGGATGTCCTTAAATTGCTCGGATTATTGCTTTTATTCTTTATGCCGTCATACAACAAAGATTAACTGGCTGAAATTGAAAACGAATCTGCCAAGAATGTGCTTAATATAGCTGGATTCAATCTGAGCGACTAGCTCATGATGTGAGTCAATGTCGACCGAATACGGCTAATTGCCAACTCATGTTAATACTAAGCAAATGAAATTGCATGGGAATCGTCACATTTATCTAGTATGTAACTGAAATTGTAACTAAATTGGCACTAGCGACTTTTGATGCATTTGTTGAGTTAACTTATCAGCTTTATGGCAAAAGTATTTTGATTAGTCCAGAATCATAACTCTATGATTATCAATTATTAGGTGTATATGACCCTGTCGATGAGTTACAAGCAAGCCTCCAAGTGGGGATTTTTCGTCTTGCTCGTGGGACTTTTTTTTAGTGCCGTGCTCGCTTGGCAGGTGAGTCGTATCAATTCGCAAACCATTTCTTTGGCGCTCGAAGCGAGCGCGCAGCAGATCAGTGAGAATGTCACCAATAGGATTGCCCTCTACCAATATGGCTTGAGGGGCGCCAGAGGCATGATCCTCACGGCGGGTGAAGACCATATCAGCCGCCCCATGTTTTACAACTATAGTCTGACGCGGGATGTGGATGAGGAGTTCCCTGGTGCTCGGGGTTTTGGTTTTATCAGGCGTGTCCCTAAAGAGAACGAAGCGCAGTTTTTAGCGCGGGTTAAATCGATGGATTGGCCTGACTTTCATATTCGTCAGCTCAATCCAAACGAGGGCGAAAAATATCTTATTGAATACATTGAGCCGCTCGACCGCAATAAGGCGGCAGTCGGCTTAGATATTGCCTCCGAAAGCCATCGAAAAGAAGCCGCAGACCGTGCCTTGTTGTCGGGGGCGGTGCAAATCTCAGCACCTATTACCTTAGTGCAAGCCACGGGTAAGCCACTTCAATCGTTCCTTATTTTATTACCCGTTTATCGTACCAATATGGTTCCCGCTACTCCGGAAGAACGGCTGGCTCAGGGCTTTGGCTGGAGCTATGCGCCGCTGGTCACGACCGAAATCTTAACGGGCTTATCTCTTCATCAGAAAATGACCAAACTGATGCTGAGCGATGTGACGGATGAGCAGCAGCCGATCAATTTCTTCGAAACCCACGCCAACGACTTAAGCGAGTTATCGGATTACAGCTACAAGTCCACTAAGACGATTTTTGGGCGGCATTGGCAGTTTGAAGTGATTGCTTATCCGGCATTTATCAAATCATTACATTTAAATAAGCCGAGTCTAGTGTTGTTCAGTGGCTGCCTGTTTAGCCTGTTGCTGGCGGCCTTGATTGCTATGTGGTCTTTGAGCTTACAGCGTAAGCAGCAAGTGTTAGCCGAGCAGGCACGGCGCGCCAGCATGTTGGAACACTCCCTCGATGGCATTATTAGCTATGACCTCGCCGGAAATATCACCAGTTGGAACCAAGGTGCCGAGCGACTCTTTGGCTATACGGAGCCAGAAACCTTGGGATTGCCGAGCTGTGAGTTGATTGTCCCCCCCAGCATAGTGCTGGAGGAACAGGCACTATTTGCCGAGGTGCTAGCCGGAAAAACTGTGCTTAACCGGGTATCGCGCCATCAACGCGCCGATGGCAGTAACCTGTCGACCTCGACCACAGCATTGCCCATTTACGATGAACATGGCGACATTGTTGGCTTGAGCCAAACCATACGGGATATCACCGCGCAGCAGGATGCCGAGCGGCATATTCTTAACCTCAACGCCAGTCTTGAGCGCCAAGTCGCGAAGCGCACCCATGCGTTGCAGCAGGCTCTACTCGAGAATCAGGCACTGCTCGATACCATCAACCAACAGTTGCATTACTCAGTCACCGATTTAGACGGGGTGATCTTAGATGTGAATGAACACTTCTGTTTGATCAGTGGCTATGCGCGGGAAGAATTAGTTGGTAAGACCCACGCGGTGCTTAAGTCGGGTGAGCATGATGCTGCGTTTTGGAAGGCAATGTGGGAACAGATTAAGGCGGGAAAATCCTGGCATGGGGAAATCTGTAACCGAGGGAAAGATCAACAGCTGAAATGGTTCGATACTGTGATTGGTTCAGTATTCGATGCGCATGGTCAAGTCGAGCGTTTTGTGGCACTGCAAACCGATATTACCGAACGTAAATTGGCACAGATTGAAAAAAATCGGATTGCGACACTCCTGACCAATGTGCTGGATGCCGCCTCCGAAATGTCGATTGTTGCCGCCGATCCGCAGGGCATCATCACCATCTTTAACCGCGGCGCCGAGCGCATGCTGGGGTATTCTGCCGAGGAGATCATAGGTAAAACCACCCCAGCACCATTCCATATACCCGAGGAAATAACCGCAAGGGCGGCTGAGCTTTCTGAGGAGTATGGCCAAACAATTCAAGGCTTTGATACGTTTGTGCATAAGGCGCGGGAAGATGGCTCCGAAACCCGCACTTGGACCTATGTGCGTAAAGACGGTAGCCAATTCCCGATATCGCTCTCGGTGACGGCGATGCGTGGTAATGATGGTGACATTTTGGGATACCTTGGTATTGGGGTGGATATCTCGCAAATTGTGGCCCAGCAAGAAGCCTTACTCACGGCGAGTAACCACCTAAGCAAGGCGGCCGAAGTTGCTAAACTCGGGATCTGGACTTGGAACTTGCTCGATAACTCGTTGCAGTGGAACGATCGCATGTTTGCGATGTATGACCAGCCAGAAAGCCTAAAGCAGCAAGGGCTTAGCTATGAACATTGGCGGATGCGAGTGCACCCTGATGATGTAATCGAGGCCGAAGAAACGCTTAAACGCGCGGTCGAGCATGATGAACCCTATGAGCCGATTTTTAGGATCCTAACAACGGACGGCGAGGTTAGGTATGTGCAGGCCGCCGCTAAAATCGAACGGGATAGGCTGGGCCATGTGATTCGGGTCATCGGCATCAATATCGACATCACCGCCCAGCGTCAGTTAGAAAAAACACTCAGAACTGCCAAGCAGGAGGCGGATACCGCCAATGCCGCTAAGTCGGCGTTCCTTGCCAATATGAGCCATGAAATCCGCACTCCCATGAATGCCGTGTTGGGGATGTTGCAGCTAATGCAATATACCGCCCTCTCGGTGCAGCAGCAGGGCTATGTGACTAAGGCGCAAACGGCCGCTAAATCATTGCTTGGGCTGTTAAATGATATTTTAGACTTCTCAAAAATTGATGCGGGTAAGTTGAAGCTCGACCTTCATCCTTGCTCGATTGAATTGCTGATGCGGGATCTCGCCGTGGTACTGTCGGCCAATCATGGCAATAGCGATGTCGAAGTGATGTTCGATCTCGACTCAGCGCTGCCTGCGTGGCTGCTCGCCGATCAGTTAAGGTTGCAGCAGATTTTGATCAACCTTGCTGGTAATGCCCTCAAATTTACCCCACACGGACAAGTGATTGTCGGGTTGGAATGTCTACGCCACGAGGCGGAGAGCGTTACTGTGCAGTTTTCGATTGTCGACAGCGGTATTGGCATCAGCGAGGAGCAAATCGAGCGGATTTTCACTGGATTTGAGCAGGCTGAGTCCTCCACTTCACGCCGTTTCGGCGGTACAGGGCTTGGGCTTGCGATTAGTAAACGTCTCGTCGAATTAATGGGCGGCCAACTGCAAGTGACCAGTAAGGTCGGTGTGGGCAGCCGTTTCTGGTTTGATTTGACCTTCCCGGTGATGGAAGTGGAGGCTAACCCACGCGCCGATTTGAGCGGTTATCGTATTTTGGTTGTTGATGACAATCAGATCACGACTGAGATCCTATCGAAAATCCTCAGCGATTACGGCTGTGTGGTTGAAACCGCCTCGGGTGGTTATCAAGCCATTGAAAAAGTGAAACAAGCCACTGCCAATGCTCAGCAATTTGATGTGGTATTGATGGATTGGCGCATGCCGGATATCGATGGTTTACAAACCGCCGAGATGCTGAAAAATGCTGGAACCGGTAGTTATACCCCGCTGGTGGTGATGTTAACGGCATACGGCCATGAAGTGATAGCCGAGAGTCAGCATATCAACAACGTGCCTTTTGTGAACTTTTTAACTAAACCTGTGACTTCACAAATTCTGGCCGAAGCCGTGCTCAACGCCATCGAAGGCAAGACCATGGACGCCAATCCTAAACCGCGCTCACAAAGACTCTTGGCGGGGCTCACGCTGTTAGTGGTTGAAGATAATCAATTAAACCGTGAGGTGATTGACGAGCTGCTCACCTACGAGGGCGCAACCGTTGTGCTGGCCGAAGGCGGCATTGAAGGGGTTACCCAAGTATTAGACAGCGGCGATATGTTTGATGCCGTGATTATGGATATGCAAATGCCGGATATTGATGGCCTAGAAGCCACGCGGCGGATCCGCGCAGATGGCCGCTTTGACCAGTTGCCTATCCTGGCGATGACGGCCAATGCCTCGCAGGCGGATAAACAGGAATGCCTCGAGGCGGGCATGAATGCCCACGTGAGCAAACCCATAGATATGCAGCAGTTATTGCCAAATATTCTACGGCTGGTGGGGCGTGATGCGGCACAGTTCGCAGAGTCTGAGTCAATGCATCTTGACGCTCAGCATAATCTCGAAGGCGAAACCCTGCTCGACGATATTCGCTTGATCCTGCGCCGCTTTGGCGGCAACCAAGTATTTTTCGAGAAAATGGCGAGCAGTTTTGCCCCTGAAATGATCAAACAGCTAAGCTTGTTCAAGCAATCGACAAAAACCTTTGATTACGCCACCACAGCGGCGATTAGCCATGCGATTAAAGGCATTGCCAGCAACTTTGGCGCGAGGCGTTTAGCTGTGCATGCAGCATTTTTAGAAAAACAATTTAAACAAGAAGGCCTAGAGCTGCTGGAAATAAAATGCTGGACGGATACACTGGAGTCCTTAATTAATCAAAGTATTGAGCAGCTTTCTGGCTTTTTACCCAAGACACAGTTAAAACAGCCACAATCGAGCGAGCCTGCAAACGGTGTTGTGGATATACAAAGTGTTCGAGCCGAGTTGGATAACTTGGCCTCCCTCTTACAGGAAAATAATTTAGAAGCCGTGACTCTTGTTGATAAACTCGCAAAACCGCTCTCACAGCACCCACAATGGACTGAGCTAAATGGACAAGTGCAATCCCTTGCCTTTATACAAGCCTTAGAGACATTGCGTGCGATGATGTTGGAGAATGCCTAGTGCAGTATTTAAGTGAATTAATGGCGACGCAACAGGCCACTAAAGGCAAGATTTTGATCGTGGATGATCAGCCTCTGAATATCAAAATCTTACACCAACTCTTCCATGAGGAATATGAGATGTTCATGGCGACGAGTGGTGAGCAGGCGCTGCAGGTATGCCAAAAAATGCAGCCCGATCTGGTGTTATTAGACATCGAAATGCCTGAGATGACGGGTTATGAAGTCTGCCAGCGACTAAAAGCCGACCCCGCCACCGCCAATATTGGGGTGATCTTTATTACCGCCCATTTCGATGAGATGGAAGAGGTGAAGGGCTTTCAACTCGGCGCGGTGGATTTTATTCACAAACCGATCAACCCCATCATCACCAGTGCGCGGGTAAAGAACCAATATCTACTTAAGCGCCAATCCGATGTATTGCATTCCATCGCCCTGCTCGACAGTTTGACTGGCGTGGCTAACCGTCGCCAATTCGAGCAACGCTTACCCGAAATCTGGCGCCATTGCAGCCGTAATCAAGCGTATTTGTCCGTTATCATGCTGGATGTGGACTTTTTTAAACGCTATAACGATCGCTATGGTCATCAGGAAGGAGACCAATGTTTGCGACTGGTCGCCGATGCCGTCAAAGGTATGTTAAAACGCCCTAACGATCTTATCGCGCGCTACGGTGGCGAGGAGTTTATCTGTATCCTGCCTGAGGCTAAGTTGTCTGGCGCCATGCGCCTCGCACAGGCGATGGTGGATGCGGTGCATGCCCTGCATTTAGAGCATCTAGACTCAGAGTTTGGTGAGGTCACAGTGAGCGCCGGTATTGCCGCAATTCAGCCACTCGCCGAGCAAAGTTGGGAGTCTTTGGTTGAAGTTGCGGATCAGCAGCTATATATCGCTAAGCATAATGGCCGTAATGAAGTCGTTGGTATCGATATCGAACCGGCGCAATAATCTTGTTTGAGTGTCGAGTAAAGTGACTCGACATGGTTAAACCTGTGGATAGTGAGTTATGAAAGCGCATTTGATCACCCGCCAAGGCTGGATGACCTTAGATAAAGAATTAAAGTACCTGTGGAAGGAATATCGTCCGCAGATCACCCTTAAAGTGCAAGAGGCCGCCGCCCAGGGCGATAGAAGTGAAAACGCGGATTACACTTACAATAAAAGGCTTTTGCGTCAAATAGATAGTCGGGTTAGATATCTGGTCAAACGCCTCGAAGAACTCAAAATCGTCGACTATTCTCCCCAGCAGGAAGGCAAAATTTACTTTGGCGCTTGGTTCGAGCTCGAAAACGAAGCGGGCGAGCGCGTGCGTTATCGTATCGTCGGCAAGGATGAGCTCGACACTAAACTCGGCTACATCACCATAGACTCTCCTATGGCGCGGGCACTGATCGGCAAACAGGTCGATGATGAAGTGGTCGTGCAAACCCCCTCGGGTCCGAAGGAATGGTATATCAATGACATCCGCTATACCCCATTCGAGACGCCGCTCGAGGGCGAGCCAGAATAACCTTTAGTAGATCAAACTCTCGTCGATTTTCATGCTGAAATCGACAGCATCATATGAAATAACGACTGCGCCTGTGGTATCTTGGGCGCAATTAGGATCAATCAAACCCTTAGGCACGATACTTTATTTATGCAGACTATTGCCCAAATTATTGCTCAGGAACTGAATGTTCAGGAGCATCAAGTCACTGCCACCATAGATTTGCTCGACAATGGTGCCACAGTTCCCTTCGTCGCCCGTTACCGTAAAGAAGCGACTGGTGGTTTAGATGACACCCAATTACGTACATTGCACACCCGTTTAGGCTATTTACGTGAGCTGAATGACAGACGCCAGGTCATTTTATCCAGCATTCAAACTCAGGGTAAGTTAACGCCTGAATTGCAACGGGAAATTGAAGGTGCCGACAGCAAGACCCGCCTCGAGGATCTGTATCTTCCCTTCAAGCCTAAACGCCGCACTAAGGGCCAAATTGCGATTGAAGCGGGATTAGAGCCGCTTGTTGAAGCTTTACTGGCGGACCGTAATGCCGATATCGAAGCATTGGCTGCGGGTTATCTGAATCTCGAAGCGGGCTTTGCCGATACCAAAGCCGTACTGGAAGGCGCTCGTTATATTCTGATGGAACGTTACGCCGAAGATGCGGAATTACTGCGTAAAGTTCGTGAACACCTGAGCCAAAACAGTGTGTTAGAGAGCCGTGTTATCGCCGGCAAAGAGAAGGAGGGCGCTAAGTTTCGCGACTATTTCGAGCACAGCGAACCTCTGGCGAAAGTGCCATCACACCGTGCCTTGGCGATGTTGCGTGGCCGCAATGAGGGTTTCCTCTCCCTATCCATGAATGCCGATCCTGCTGCCGAAGCGGGTCAGGGCAGTTACTGTGAAGTGATCATTAGCGAGCACTTAGGCCTAAAACTCGGCGATAGCAGTGTTGACCAATGGCTTAAGACCGTTGTGACCGCCACATGGCGGATTAAAATTGCACTGCAGATGGAAACCGAGTTTATCTCGCAAATGCGTGAGCGCGCCGAAGCAGAAGCCATTAAAGTGTTTGCCCGCAACTTAGGCGACTTACTTATGGCCGCACCAGCGGGCGCTAAGGCGACTATGGGTCTAGACCCGGGTCTACGCACGGGCGTTAAAGTGGCCGTGGTAGATAACACGGGTAAGCTGGTCGCACATACGACTATTTTCCCCCATGCGCCACAGAATTTGTGGGATAAGTCGATTCGTACCTTAGCCAACTTAGCGCAAATGCATAAGGTGGAATTAATCGCGATTGGTAACGGCACTGCATCACGCGAAACTGACAAGTTAGCGGGTGAGTTGATTGCCAGCCTTAAGGATAGCCAACCGCAACTGACCAAGGTGATGGTGAGTGAAGCGGGTGCTTCCGTGTATTCCGCCTCAGAACTCGCCGCGCTTGAGTTCCCTGAGCTGGATGTGTCTATTCGTGGCGCCGTTTCGATTGCTCGCCGTCTACAGGATCCCTTAGCGGAACTGGTGAAGATTGAGCCTAAATCCATCGGTGTGGGTCAATACCAGCACGATGTAAGCCAAAGCCAGCTGTCTAGCTCGCTCGAAGCCGTGGTCGAAGACTGCGTAAACGGTGTGGGTGTGGATTTAAACATGGCGTCAGTGCCTTTGCTGTCGCAGGTGGCAGGGTTAAACAAAACCTTAGCGAAAAACCTGGTCGACTACCGCGATGCCAACGGCGCCTTCAAAAACCGTAAAGAACTGCTGAAAGTGCCGCGCTTGGGCCCTAAAGCCTTTGAACAAGCCGCGGGCTTTTTGCGGATCCGTGATGGCGACAATCCATTGGATATGTCGGCAGTTCACCCCGAAGCCTATGCGCTGGTCGAAAGCATTGCTAAGACCAAGCAAGTGGAGTTGGCGAGCCTTATCGGTAATTCTGAGCTGCTACGCAATATCAAGCCGCAGGAGTTTACGACCCCTGAGTTTGGTTTACCGACAGTGACCGATATCCTCAGCGAGCTGGATAAACCGGGTCGTGACCCGCGTGGTGAGTTTAAAACCGCCAAGTTTAAGGATGGGGTTGAGGAGCTTAAGGATCTGAAACCAGAGATGATCCTCGAAGGCGTTGTCACCAACGTGACTAACTTTGGCGCCTTTGTGGATATCGGTGTGCATCAAGATGGTTTAGTGCATATCTCGTCATTAACCGACAAATTTATTACCGATCCCCATACAGTGGTCAAAGCGGGTGATGTAGTGAAAGTGAAGGTGATGGAGGTCGATGTCGAGCGTCGTCGTATCGGTTTGAGTATGCGTCTGGATGAGGCTATCGATCAGAGCAAGGCTCAAACACGCGGCCCATCTCAAGGTAAGCCACAGGCTCATAAGGGCAATGCCCAGCATAAGTCTTCGCGTCCTGCGCCAAAAGCGGCACCCGTCAATGCGGCCATGGGCAATGCCTTTGCCGACGCCTTCGCAAAGCTGAAAAAGTAATCTGACTCAGGTCGACTCGGATACACACCTGTGTTCGAGTCGACATTTTTTACTCGTTAGCCACAAAATTGTTGCATATATGCTGTCCTAGGTAATATAAAGTCGGCATTTAATGCAACGTTAAGCAAAATCGGTTGTCATACCACAACTTTTTCACCGATTTTTTTCAAATTGACACTCCAAAGCTGAGTGGAAGTTTAATGTTTTGGGGTTATACATGCAGTCAGGTTCATCCGCTCGTGGACGCCAGTCCGCCCATGGGCCATTTCGCGTCATTCTTGTTTTCAGTCTGTTAGTACTCGCTATTGCTACGGCAAGCCGTATCGGCTTAGGTCTGTGGCAGGGCGAACGTGTGGCCGCTGTTGACGGTTGGTCGCATCTGCTACTACAAGGTATTCGTGTCGATATCGCAACCCTGTGTTGGTTATGGGGCGTCGCCGCCTTAGGTACGGCGTTGTTTTCGGGTGAACACCTGCTTGGCCGCATTTGGCAATGGGTGCTGCGCCTATGGCTAACCTTAGGTCTGTGGGCCATTGTGTTCCTTGAGGTTTCAACGCCAGCCTTTATTGAGGAATACGGCATTCGTCCGAACCGCTTGTATGTGGAGTATTTGATTTACCCCAAAGAAGTGCTGTCGATGCTGTGGGCGGGACGCAAACTGGAGCTGATTTTCTCTGTGCTGCTTACCCTAGCGACGCTGTGGGGCGGTTGGATACTCAGCGGTAAGTTAACTAAAAATCTGCGTTTCCCACGTTGGTATTGGCGTCCGGTGCTAGCTGTCTTGGTGATCGTCGTGACCCTATTGGGTGCGCGCTCAACCTTAGGCCATCGTCCAATCAACCCAGCGATGGTGGCATTTGCCGACGATCCATTAGTGAACTCCCTCGTGATTAACTCTGCTTATTCGTTAGTGTTTGCAATCAAGCAAATGGGCAGCGAAGAAGACGCCTCTAAGGTATATGGCTCATTAGATAGAGATGAGATCATCAAGACCATTAGACAAGAGAGTGGTCGCCCCGAGAGTGCCTTTACCTCGAGCGATATCCCTTCATTGAGCTTTAACCAGGCCAGCTACAGTGGTAAACCGAAAAACTTAGTCATCCTGTTACAGGAAAGCTTAGGCGCCCGCTTTGTGGGGAGCTTAGGCGGTATGCCCTTAACGCCGAATATCGATGCGCTCTCACAGGAAGGCTGGTATTTCGATAATCTTTACGCCACTGGCACACGTTCAGTGCGCGGAATCGAAGCGGTCACCACAGGTTTTACGCCAACACCGGCCCGCGCCGTGGTAAAACTCGGTAAGAGCCAGACGGGCTTTTTCACTCTCGCGGAATTGCTGAAAAACCACGGTTACACCACCCAATTTATCTACGGTGGTGAGAGCCATTTCGACAATATGCGCAGTTTCTTCCTCGGTAATGGATTTAGCGACATTATCGACCAGAAGGATTATAAGTCTCCGGCCTTTGTTGGCTCGTGGGGCGCATCCGACGAAGATTTAATGCGTAAGGCGAATAGTGAGTTCGAGCGTCTTCACAGTGAAGGTAAACCATTCTTTAGCTTGGTGTTTAGCTCGAGTAACCACGACCCATTCGAATTCCCCGATGGCCGCATTGAGCTGTATGAACAACCTAAGCAAACTCGCAATAACGCGGCCAAATATGCCGATTATGCGATTGGTGAGTTCTTCAAACTGGCGAAAAATGCCGACTACTGGAAGGACACTATTTTTATCGTGGTGGCCGACCACGATAGTCGCGTTGGTGGGGCCGATTTGGTGCCAGTATCGCGCTTCCGTATTCCGGGGTTAATCATTGGGGATAATGTTGCGCCAAAACGCGATCACCGTATTGTGAGTCAAATCGACTTGCCGCCAACCCTGTTATCTTTGATTGGTATTTCAGACTCTTACCCTATGTTAGGTCGTGACTTAACCCAGGTCAGCGAGGATTGGCCGGGTCGTGCGCTAATGCAATACGATAAAAACTTTGCCCTGATGGAAGGTAAAGATGTGGTTATCCTGCAGCCAGAGAAAGCAGCGCAGGGCTTCCAGTACGATGAAAAGACCGAGCACTTAACGCCTTATGCCCCTGCGGCGCAGGCGTTGGAGAAAAAGGCCTTAGGTTGGGCACTGTGGGGCAGCCTAGCCTACCAGCAAGAGCTGTATCGCTCGGGTAAATAACCGAATGAAAAATGCCGCTGATTAGCGGCATTTTTATTTTGAAACTTATCCTTAAACCAGCAGATTTTAAATCCAAGCCGACATAGCTGGTTCGGCTTCGGGCTGAGTTTGCTGCGCATAATATTGCCCAATACGCTGTCCAACTTGTTGATAAAACTGAGGGGATTCCCCTTGCATCGGCTGACGCGCGGCCGCAGTCGTGGTTTTCGCCGTAGTATTGGCGGGGCGAGGAGTATTTTGGCCGACCTTTAACCGAATATCCTTACGCTGCAGCGCCGCTGGGCCGCGCACTGGCACTTTAAGGGTTTTAGGGAGCGCACGATCGGCAGCAACTAGGGGCGCTTGTTTCTCTTGCTGTTGCTGGCTCTGCTGCTTTGAAGACTGCTGCTGTTGCTGCTTGTCTTGAACTTGTTGCTGATTTTGCTCGAGCAAACGTGCCTGTTGCTGAGTTTGATCGGCGGTACGCTCATTTTGCGGATTAAAGGCGCGTTCTTCATGGCCCTTAGTCGCGGCCTGTGGCGGGATAACGACGGGCTTGAGCTGATTGTCGACCCGAGCCGAGTCCGTCGCGACATTGGTCGTCGCTATCGGAACTTGGGGGTAGTTACTGACAAGCAGCATGAAAAATTCCTTGTGGCCTTAATGGTTAAATACTAGCCACTTATTGCACAAAGATAAAGCACTAGTCCTTGAATTGCGCCAGCCAAGGTGTGATTGCCTGCAAGAATTCTTCCCTGTGGGACACAAATGGTGCGTGGGATGCCTTGGCAAGCATGACATCAGTGATGTGACTGGCGGTGGGCATTTGAGGTTGAACGCGTTTGGGCACGAGTCCATCGAGTCGACCCCAGATCCGCAGCCAAGGTTGCTGTATCGCCGAGAGATGTGGCCTAAGATCGATTTGGTTCAACATATCCAAACCTTGAGTTAAGGCCGCTGCATCGGGTAGCGGGCGTGCTAAGACTAAATCCCGCAGCTGCTTAATATCGTCTTTGGCGGTTTCGCTGCCCATGGCCTGAATTGCTAAAAAGCGCTCAATCGTTTTTGGTAAATTTTGCCCAAGCTGCTCGCCAAACATGCTGAGCACCTGCGGTGGAATGCCGGGCCATGCTTCTTCCTCCCTTGCCATAAAACAGGGCGAGGAGGCGATAGTCATTAATCCTCTGACATGGGATGGGTAGCTTATGGCGGCTTGGGTGGCTACTAATCCACCCAGTGACCAGCCAGCCCAAATCGCATTGGCGGGTAAGACATGAATTAGCGCATCCACCCAAGTCGATAAACCACCCGCGATTGGCTGGCTTAAGCCAAAGCCCGGCAGATCGACATAGTGGACTCTATACTCAGAAAGCTGCTCATGGAGCGGCGTGAAGACGGCGCTATTAACGCCCCAACCGTGAAGCATGACCAGATCCGGCCCTTGGCCTCGGGTGTCGATATGCAGTTGCGGATGATGGGCTGGCGTCGCAGAGTTCACTAAAATACCTCTAATAGGAAGTTGTATGTCGGGCGATAGCAAATGGACTTGGTCGCAACAGGGGGCGAAGCTGTTACGCATAGTTTCGCATTTGGGGCAGCGTTACTTGGCGGGCAGTTTACCTAACCGCTGCTTACTGTGCCACCAATCCCTCAATGCAAAGGAAGCCGGATTTTGTCAGGTATGCCTGCAAACGGGCTTATATCACAGCCCAATTTGTTTAGGTTGTGGAAAATCCATGCCGCTTGAACTCGAATATTGCGGTGAGTGCCTAAGGCATCAACCGCGAAAAGTCATCGCACCTTGCAGCTATCATCAAGGCTTTGGTCCTTGGATAGCGGCCATTAAATATCAGGGGCAACTCGCCGCTCTACCCATATTGTGCCAAGCCTTAGTGGCGCGCATTGGTCAGCTCGAACAGCAAGACTTAATCACTCTTCCGCAGGCCATAGTGCCAGTCCCTTTACATCCCAATCGGCTGCGCCAACGTGGATTTAATCAAGCATGGTTAATTGCCCATGAATTATCGAAGCAGCTCTCGCTGCCACTGGTCAGTGACGGATTAATTCGGCGGCAGGATACGCGCCCACAAGCCGGACTCAATGGCGCACAGCGCCGGCGAAATCTACAGGATGCTTTCGAGTTAAACGCTGATTTTGCCTATCAACGGATTGCGCTGGTGGACGATGTGGTCACCACGGGGACCACAGTGGCAGAAATTGCCCGCTTGTTCGAGGCGCGATATATACAAGTGCAAATATGGTGCCTCGCCAGAGCCGAAGCACCGGGTTTATTGGAAGCGTTTGAGGAGTAGGCAAGCGGCAATGCATTTTACCTTTGCTTACGTCAAAACAATGTCAAAAAAACGACAAATAAAAAATAAGTTTTATTTTTGGGATCAGATGTAAGTATATGTATCAATAGGTTTTGTTTATTATTTGTATTGAGATACCTTCCTTTATTATTTGGTTTGGGGGTATTTATGGAAGCTAAACAGGCTCTATCAAATGCAAATAGGGTATCGACGTTACAAGACGTTATTCAGGAAATTAGTGCTTCATTGAAACTGCACGGTTTTAGTGGTTTTTGGTTTCAGGGGATCCCACACTGTGCTTATGAAAACTATCATTTTCCGAAAGATACCAGTTTATTTTCCCCTACGGCATTGCGTAAACCGATCGCTAGCGTAGCTTCTTCACCTGTGGTTGCTCAATTACAGCGCTTTTATTTAAATCAAGTGGCCGCTAGTGATGCTAATTTTGGTTTTTCACTCGACACATCAAAACCCTACGCATATAAATTTATAAGTGAAAAAAACAATAAGGCAAGCGTACTGTTTAATAAGCACAATATTCAGACTGTCCTGAGTTGGCCTATTGCGTGTCACAAGCAATGTCGTTGGACTGGTCGTTTTATACTACTGAGTCACCGAAATAATTCAGACCTAATGTTAGACGGATTAGCAGATACGTTAAAGGATGCGCAACACAAACTATTTGAATTCAACAAACCCCAATTCAATCCATTTTTACAAAGTCCCCTGATAAAAGAAAATGCCAGAGATATTTTGAAAATGGTTGCAAATGGTTTACAAAACGATGAAATTTCTACTCAGCTCCCGATAAGTGTTAGAGGAGTTGAATATCATATGGAAACCATGCGGAAAAAATTTGGTGCAGCTAATAGGGCAAACTTGGTTCATTTGGCGCACCAATATGAGTTGATTTAAATATGTTGATATTACTGATTGAGGATAATCGGCTGTTATCAAGTAACATCATTCAATATCTTGAGTTAAGTGGCATTGAGTGTGATTACGCATTTAATTTAGCCCAAGCAGATATGCTCATTAGCCGGCAACAATTTGACGCTATTATCCTGGATCTTAATTTACCGGACGGTGATGGAATAAAAGCGTGTGAACGGTGGAAAGCACAGTGCATTACTTCACCCGTGATTATGTTAACTGCACGCAGTAGCCTTAAAGAACGTTTGAGTGGGTTTGCGGTTGGGGCTGACGATTACCTAGTAAAGCCTTTTGCGATGGAAGAGTTGGTTGCACGACTAAAAGTGGTCGCCCAGCGTCGACCTGCGCCTCAACGTCTCACCATCGGTGATCTCGAAATAGATTTTGGGAATCATCTGGTTTATCGCCAAGGACTATTGCTTACGTTATCTAAAACAGGTTGGCAGATCTTAGCGTTATTAGCGCGGCGCAGCCCAGAAACGGTCAGTCGAGAAGAAATTGAGCGATTGATTTGGCCTGATAGTATTCCGGATAGTGATAGCCTACGCAGCCATGTTCATCTTCTACGTAGAGTGCTCGATAAGCCCTTCGAACACCAATTGCTGCATACGATTCGTGGGGTTGGATTAAGTCTTAGAGATGACACTGATGCAAGTTCCTAAGCTTAGCCTTAAGCGAAGCTACCAAGTATGGGGTGTTATTTTCCTATTAATCACATTAGCGGTTAATAGCTTTATCCCTCTCTGCATGATGTGTGCCGGGATGATTTCGATGCATAAAATCACGGTTCATAATGCGGGGCAATCTGCTGAATTAATATTAGAATTAGCTGAAAGCACTCAGTCGCATAAACCTTCAGTTAAACAACCCATTCTAAAAACGGATAATCTTACCGTCTATGCTAATTGGCATGAGCTCCCTTCGAACATTCGGGCACTGACTAATAATAAAGCCCTCTCTGATACTAATAAGATTGTATATGAGCATGCTGAAGGCCCCTATGTTGATGCATTAAGTGTGTATTACACGAAAGATAATATAGCTCTCTATATTTGGTTGCATATCAATGTAACCCATGATTTACAATTTGCACCCAAAAATATGACGGCAATTTTACTTCTGATATTAATTACTTTTTCTGCGAGTGCTGGTCTTGCTTTTTATATGCAAAGTAAAGTGATCACTCCTATTCGTCAGATTAGCCATGCAATAAAGCAGCATGATTGGATTGGTGGGAAAAAATTAAGGTTACCCGAACAGGAATATGCTGAGTTAAGGGCAATTGTTGATGCCTTAGATAACTCGATATTACAACTCCAGGAAGCTCAGCTGCGAGAGTTAAATTTTTTACGCTTTGCTAGCCATGAGTTACGTACACCCGTTGCGATATGTCAGTCATCATTTGAAATTCTTACCCTGCAACAAGGAGAACTCACTGGTGCAACTCTAAATGCTTCTCAAGCAACAGGGCAAATGAAGTCACTTATTGAAACATTACTCTGGCTAACGAATAAAGAATGCGTTGTTATGGAGAAGGAGGTAGTAGCTATCTATCCCTTGCTTTTTAATATTGTTGAGGAGCAAAAACGAGTGCATGGACTAGATCGAAATATACAGTTAGTGACAGATAGCACACGATTATTAGTACCGCTGCATCCGCTACGAATTGTTATCAGTAATTTGTTAAGAAATAGCATGGAGCATGGTGGTGCTAATATACATATCACTCAAAGTGGACATTCAATAGAGATAGTTAACTCGTATAGTGGACAAGGCAATAGTGGTTTTGGGCTAGGTTTACTGTTGGTCAGGCGGTTAGCGCAACAATTAGGGTGGATTTTTGAAATATCATCAGAAAATAATCTGTTTATATCAAGGTTAGAAATAAAATAAGTATATTTAAAGTGTAGTTTTACTGCGTAAAACCACACACATTTCCAAATCAAAAAACTTTTAAATCATAGATCACATAGCCTTTTACTTGATTGTAGTAAAAATATCATTAAATGGTTTCTCTACTAAAAAATCATTTTTATGGTGAGGAGACTACTGTCTGGTCAGACATAATGGTGTGGAGGATTTATGTTGAATAAAAGTATGGTGTCCGCTTTATTAAGCACAATTTTCATTAGTGCTTCAGCCTATGCCGATGTTACTAAAACTAGTGTAGATCTGGGTTATAAGTTTTATTCCGAGAGTACAAAAGATGATAACCCAGGGGTATTTAATCAACCATTTGTTAAATTAAATCATTTAGGGATTGCGGATTGGGGGACCTATTTTGCGAATATAAAATTAGAAAACCCTGCAGAACTGGCCGAGAATCAGAAAAATCAGGATGGGAAAACAACACTTAAGTCATTAATGATACTAGAAAATCAGCTAGGTGAATCTAACTTCAATTTTTGGACGCAAAACTTTATATCAGCTAGTGAAACCTTAGTCGAAGACAATCTTTATCTAGGTTTAACACATAATACAAAATTCAAGTCTCTATCATTAAATTATGGTGTTGGCTTTAATTATACCTTTGGCAATTTCTCTCCTACATCAGAGAAGTTTAACGATTTATCCGGCTACGCACTTGTTGTAAATGCAAAATATCCATTTGAACTATTAGGGGCTAAACATAGCCTTAGTCTAAATTACGAGGCTCAGATTGATCGGGACAAGGCGCATCAGGAACTATTTTCTTATGAAAGTTATGGTCACCAAATTATAACTACGTTGCAGACGAATTTGACTGACTCAATATACACCAAACTGCATCTTACCCATTATGACAGTTGGGGAGCACAATATAATGATGGAATTGAATATGGTGTGTCTGTCGGTTATCAGTTTTGAATAAAATAAGCTACTAAATATTTTAAATAAGTATATTACTTATAATTCATGTTGATTTTAAAATTTCTATACATTTAATACAGAGGGACTGTAATGCATTATAAACAATCCATCATAGGTCTTGCTATTACTGCACTCATTGTGGTCGCGGGTTGTCAAGTGACACATCAAATAGTCAAAAGCCAAGGCACGGCTCAAGGTAAGCATGGCGAAGTGCAGGTTGAAACGACATTTAAAGACGGTCATATCGTTGCGATTGATGTACTCAAGCAAAAGGAAAATAAAGTTCTTGCGGGAGCAGTATTTCGTGATGTGAAGCAGGCGATTATTGACAATAATTCTGTCGATGTTGACGGTATTACTGGGGCGACAGTGACATCGAATGCACTTAAAGAGGCCGTCAGTAAAAGTATCGAAGCCGCAGGCGTCACATTGGCAGCAGTTGCTGCCGCAAAAAAAACGGAAGCTGTGACACCGACCGAATATACCTATGACGTTGTGGTGATTGGTTCGGGTGGGGCTGGATTTAGTGCGGGCTTAGAGGCTATGGCTGCAGGTCGAACGGCAGTGATTATTGAAAAAATGCCGATCGTTGGTGGTAACTCATTGATTTCTGGCGCTGAGATGAATGTGGCCGGAAGCTGGGTACAGAAAAACATGGGTATAACTGATAGCAAAGAGTTGTTTATCAGCGATACCTTAAAAGGTGGGGACTTTAAGGGCGATCCCGAAATGGTTAAGACCATGGCAGACAATGCCGTCGAGGCCGCAGAGTGGTTAAGGGATTATGTAAAAGTTGAGTTTTATCCCGACCAATTATTCCAGTTTGGTGGACATAGCGTTAAACGGGCTTTAATCCCTAAAGGCCACACCGGTGCTGAAGTGATCAGTAAGTTTTCTATTAAAGCTGAAGAAGTTGGTTTACCCATTCATACCAACACCAAAGCGGAGCGATTACTTCAAGATCAAACGGGGCGGGTTGTTGGCGTCGAGGCGACTCACAATGGTAAAACCATCACTTATCATGCTAAACGCGGTGTGATTGTTGCCACTGGTGGCTTCTCATCAAATATGGAAATGCGTAAGAAATACAACCCTGAGTTAGATGAACGCTACGGCAGTACGGGACATTCAGGTGGTACTGGTGATGGGATTGTTATGGCGGAGAAGATTCACGCGGCTGCTAAAAACATGGGCTATATCCAGTCATACCCTATTTGTAGCCCTACATCAGGTGCGATTGCGCTGATTGCCGATGCACGTTTTTTCGGAGCTGTGCTAATTAACCAGAATGGTGAGCGTTTTGTGGAAGAACTGGACCGCCGAGATGTGATTTCACAGGCCATACTGGCACAGCCAGGACGTTATACCTATGTGTTATGGAATCAAGCTATCGAGGACGTTGCCCATACGGTTGAAATGCACCAAGGCGAACTGAAAGAATTTACCAAAGATGGGCTAATGTACAAGGTTGATACCTTAGAGGAAGCCGCTAAAGTATTTAATATTCCTGAAGATAAGCTATTAGCAACGATTAAAGACGTCAATCATTATGCCGCGACTGGCAAGGATGAAGCCTTTAACCATCGCTCTGGTTTAGTCGATTTAAGCAAAGGACCATATTGGATTTTAAAAGCGACTCCTTCTGTGCACCACACTATGGGGGGACTTGTGGTTGATACTCACACTCGTGTGCTAGATGAAAAAGGAAATATTATTCCTGGTTTGTTTGCCGCAGGTGAAGTGACAGGCTTAACCCACGGTACAAACCGACTAGGTGGTAATGCGTACACAGATATTATTGTGTTTGGTCGTATTGCAGGCCAAGAAGCCGCTAAGTAGAGTATGGTTTGTTGCAAGTAAAAGCGGCCTTTCGGTCGCTTTTTTGCCTTGAAAGAAGGATATTTTACTCATTTATTTGAGCCCTTTATCTGAGCCTGAAAGCGTGATGGATTTTGCAAAATTCCAGAACTTGCTACCCTAGGGACTACAAAGCGCGTGTGAGTAGGAGTATCATACGCCTAATTCTTACTAAAACACTCAGGTATCCCCTGACGGAGCTGGTTTCCATGATTACTATTTCCGATGCGGCTCAGGCCCATTTTGTAAAGTTGTTAGCCGATCAACCTGAAGGCACTCATATTCGCGTATTTGTGATCAGTCCTGGTACCGCACAAGCCGAGTGTGGCGTGTCTTACTGCCCGCCTGACGCTGTTGAAAGCGATGATATTGAATTAGAATTCAATGGCTTTAGCGCTATGGTTGACGAGAAGAGTGCGCCTTTCTTAGAAGAAGCCTCAATCGACTTCGTGACCGACCAATTAGGTTCGCAATTAACCCTTAAAGCCCCTAACGCTAAAATGCGTAAAGTGGCTTCCGATGCGCCTTTAGCCGAGCGTGTTGAATATGTGATCCAATCTGAAATCAACCCACAACTGGCAAGCCATGGTGGTAACATCATGTTGGTTGAAATCACCCAAGAAGGCGTAGCAGTACTGCAGTTTGGTGGCGGTTGTAACGGTTGTTCACAGGTCGATATCACTTTAAAAGATGGTATCGAGAAGCAACTATTAGATATGTTCCCAGGTGAACTCTCTGGTGTGAGCGATGTGACCGATCACCAACACGGCGCGCATTCTTACGCTTAAGCTGGTGTTGAACTTAATAAAAAACGCGACCAATGAGTCGCGTTTTTTTATGGTACTTTGTTGTCACAGTTGGGTTTTCAGGTTGTCGGCTAAAAACTTATCGAGCGCCTTAAAGGTGGTTAACCTATGGTCATTATTGCTTAAATAATGGTCACCATTTTCGAGCTCAATATATTCGACGTTTTTCTTACGTGATTTCAGTTCGTCAAACATTTCGCGACTATGTTGCACCTTAACCACTCGGTCCTTATCGCCATGCAGTAGTAATACCGGGATGGTGATCTTATCGGCTTTACTAACGGGTGAGCGTTCATAGAGGGCGCTAAAATCATCGCCAATTTGTTCTTTAACGACTTCATAATTGGTAAAACGGCGACTGGATTTCACTAGGTAAGCCACATCTGTTACGCCAGCCACACTGACCGCGCAGCGGTACAGATCAGGTGTCATCGCCGCGCCCATTAAGGCGGCATAACCACCATAACTCGCGCCGACGATACAGATACGCTGTGGATCGCTAATCCCTTGATTGATTAGGTAACGTGTTCCATCTTCCACATCGTTTTGCATTTCGAGCCCCCAGCTTTTGAGGCCGGCCTTCATAAACTCATAGCCGTAGCCCGCCGAGCCCCTAAAGTTCATTCGAAATACCGCGTAGCCACGGTTGGCGAAAAACTGCGCCCAATAATCGAAGTCGTTACTGTCGTAACTTATGGGGCCGCCGTGGGGGAAGATAATGGTGGGTAGTTGCTTGGCCTCCAAACCCTTTGGCACTGTCAGGTAAGCATCGATTTTGAGTTTATCCCGCGCTTCGTAGCTCAGATAGTGAGTGTCGGCGAGTTGCTCGCTACTTAGCTGACTATATCTGTCGGCAATCGGAAACAGTGCCTTTTCATCCCTATCGCCGAAGTAATAGGTACCAGGTTGCGTCGAACTGGTGGAGTAGACGATATAGCGGCGTTCATCCGCGCTAAATTGGGTAATGTAGTTATGGGCATTGGGCAATACCGCTTTCAGTCCATTTTGCAGACCCGCATATTCAGGATCCCAGAAGGTATATTCCTCGCCGTCACCTTCACTGATCCCAATGACTTTTTTCTTAAGTTCCGAATAGATGAGATTGCCTTCAACATCGGTATCTTCGTTGGCGTACACTAGCTCCTTAGTGAGCTTAGGATCGGTTAAATTCACCTTGAAGATAGCTTCAAAGCCTTGGTGATAGGCGCGTACGAACAAGATGTTGGGATCCGCATCGAAGCCCAGTGGCCAGACACTCTCATCGGAGAAGGCTTTAAAGGTCCAGAGCAGGCGTGGCTCCGTTTTTTGTTCCGGCTGTTCGTAGATCCTATATTCAGTGTCATCGTTATAGATGGAGATACGCACCTTGTGCTGCCTGTCGGTAATCCAGCCGATGATTTTACGTTTAGAGTTTTGAATAAACGCAGATTTACCCTGAGAGAGATTGACTCTCATTACGCTGTCTTCACCCACTTCTTCGCCCATACCATCGAGGGAGAGCAAGATATTATCAGGGTCATCCGGCATCATATCGATAATCTGTCCCTGATGTTGGGGGATCCAACTGAGTCGGTCGATGACGCTACGGGCGAGCACGCTCGTGGTTTTTCGCGTGGTTAAATCGTACTTCACCAAGCGAGTTTCGGTCGTCGGTGTGCCATAGCGATTTGCCGGAAACTTAGCGCTGATCAGCAAAGTGTTGTCATTTGCCCACTGTAATGACAGCAGGACAAACTTCTGGTTATCGGTATGAATCGCGTAGTCTTTGTTGCCCGTTTCTAAATCGAGAATACTGACCACTGTGCCCTTAAGTTTGGGCTGGTCTACCCGAACGATAGAGGCAATTTTTTTTCCATCGGGCGACAGTTGGACAGAGCTGACATCGGGAATACTGGCAAAGGCCTCGACCGGAAGCTGTGGTACGGTTTGGGCAAGCAGTGGCAGGCTTAGCCACAGGAGTAACAAAGGTAAAATCCTTTTCATAGCGCATCACAATTTTATTACAATAATGACGCGTATCTTAATGGGATAACCTTAAGTAAGCCACTGTCTTTACAGAACTAATTAAGAATAAATGCCTTGCTAAAGCGGTAATGTGTCGCTAGGGTGAGGCTGCGCGTTAGCATAAAGGCCGTCATGGCCGCCCATAGTGCATGGTTAGCCTGCTCGGAAGGTAACAGCGACTGCAGCAAATACCATGCCGGGAAGAAGGCGCCAAATGTAGCGATAATCATACTGTTACGCATCACTTTACCCTTAGCGGCGCCAATATAAACCCCATCAAACAGATAGGAACTAAAAGACCAAAGCGGCAGTAATATCAGCCAAGGCAGATAAATTTGCGCTGTGGTTCTCACCTCATCAATATTGGTTAGCAGCCCGATGATACGGTCGCCGAAAAGATAAAATATCAGACTGAAACCCAATGCAGAGATGGCGGACCAACACCAAGCCAGGAGTACTGCTTCGCGCAGTGGTTGTGTGCGTTTTTGTCCGTAGGCTTTGCCCACTTCCGCCTCGGCATAATAGGCAATGCCATCGAGGGCGTAGGCGATTAATAACAGTAAATTCAATAACACCGCATTGGCTGCGACCGTATTATCCCCAAGGCCCGCACCGTGAAAGGTCATAAAGGCGAAGGCGGCTTGCAGGCACAGGCTGCGGATAAAAATATCTGTATTGAGCCTAAGCAGCTGGCCGTAACCGACAAACGTTAGATGGATACGCAAGTGGCCAAATGTAAACTGAGACGACAGTTTAAGTTGTTGTAATACCATGTAGAGCGCAACGCTAAAGGCGGTGATATCCGCACATACTGAGGCGAGTGCCGCTCCTTTAACGTCCCAGCCAAATCCGATTACAAACAGTACATCGAGGATAATATTGGCTACGTTGGCGAAGATAAGCTGCCACATGGCCGCCTTAGGTTGTTGTCTGCCAAGGAGCCAGCCGAGCATCACTAAGTTGAGCAGGGCGAATGGCGTCGACCAAACGCGGACTTGAAAATATTCTCGGCAATAACGCTCCACTTCGACACTCGCCTCGGAGAGGCTAAGCGATAAATTCAGTATCGGGATCTGCAATAGGATCACCGCGATACCCAGCCCTGTCGCCAACATGGCGCCTTGGACTAGCAATTTTAATTGGGCGTTAAGATCATTTGCGCCATAGGCCTGTGCGACCAATCCCGTGGTCGCCATCCGTAAAAAGCCTAATAACCAAATGATTAATGTGATAATCGTTGACCCGAGTGCAACGCCCCCTAAATAATAGGCGTCACTTAAATGCCCGATGACAGCCGTATCGACTAATCCCAACAGTGGAACCGTGATATTGGATAGGATCATCGGCAGGGCAAGCGCGAGCAGCTGGCGATTCTTGGTGCCATTCAACAGGAGCGCGAGTGCGGTGGATTTTGCGGTAGTCATTGATTTCAGAGGTATTCACATTATGGTTAAACGTGCGTTATTAGCACTCTTAGGGCTGATGACTTTCTCGGCCCATGCTGTGGTCATTTTACAGTATCACCATGTGTCAGAAACCACGCCGGCGGCGACTAGCGTCACGCCTGCACAATTTCGTGAGCAAATGCAGTTTCTGGCGGACGATGGTTTTAAGGTAATCCCCTTGTCGCAGGTGGTTGAGGCGATCAAAAACAAGCAAGATTTACCCGCCAAAACGGTGGCGATCACCTTCGATGATGGTTATCGCAGCATCGCGACCACAGCGCACCCTATCCTAAAGGAATTTGGTTTTCCCTACACCCTATTTGTGGCAATTGAGCCGATTAAACAAAAGTTTACCGAGATGATGGCTTGGGAAGATCTGATTAAGCTCTCCAAGGAAGGGGCCGACATCGCTAACCACAGCTGGGCCCATGAGCATCTGATCCGCAAACTCGACAATGAATCCCAAAGCCAATGGCTAGCGCGAATTAAAGCCAATATTCTAGACACCGAAAACGCGATTCGTGAGGCGACTGGACAGAACTTTAAAATGCTGGCCTATCCCTATGGCGAATACAATCAGGCGATTCAGGATATGTTAACCGACAATGGCTTCGTTGCCTTTGGTCAGCAGTCAGGTGCGGCTGGTCCCTATTCACCACTCACGGCGCTGCCGCGTTTCCCGGTGGCGGGGCAATATGCAGATCTAAAAAGCCTAAAAGCCAAGTTATACAGCCTCAATATGCCAGTGCTTGAGCAAACGCCTAGCGATCCTGAGCTTAAGGGCGGGCATTGGCGCCCCGAACTTAAGGTTAAGCTGGATATGAGCGATATTTCGGCCAAGCAAGTCATGTGTTATATCCAAGGGCAAGGCGCTAAAACACCAACTTGGAACAGTGATAATGAATTTAGTATTCAAGCCGATTTAGCCCTGCCAGCGGGTCGCTCGCGCTACAATTGCACGGCACCAAGCAAGACGCGCAACGGCTATTACTGGTTTTCGCAGGCATGGGTGAGACCCAAAGACGACGGCACTTGGGTTAAAGAGTAACACGTCGGCGGCTATTTAGGTTTGTAGCTTTTAACGATTTTATCGAAGTCGCCGATCAAGGCGTCGTTGAGTACTTGAGGGGCTTTACCTAAGGCTGCGGTGGGTTTAAACACCGCGACCCGCGTGCCTTGGGGAGAAACCAGTACATAGCCAGCACTATGATCGACTTGATAATTATCCCCTTCGCCGACCATGGCATAGGTGAGGCCTAGGCTGCGGGTGAGGGGGAAGATTTGGGTTTGCTCACCCGTCACTGCCTTAAACTCAGGATTAAAGAAATTCACATAGGTGAGGAGTTTCTCTGGGGTGTCCCGCTTCGGATCCACGGATAAAAACACGATTTGAATGGGCGCAATTTTTTTCAGCTCAGGATAGGCGGCGGCGAGCTTGTTTAAGGTGGTCGGGCAGACATCGGGGCAATAGGTAAAGCCGATAAAGAATAGGCTCCATTGGTCATTCAAATTCGCATTGGTAAAGGGTTTCTGCTGTTGATCGACAAGCTCAAAGGGCGCTAGCTCGAACGCCTCGGGAAACAAAAAACCACTCTCTAACTCAACGGGCTTAGGTGGATTGAACTTCACTGCAAATAGTCCGCCCAACCCTATTAATAGAATCGCTATCACTAAAATCTTGTTGGAGATTCTTGTTTGCATATTTTGTCCTTTGACCATGCTCGCCCCATCGCTCGTTGCACATTAAGCCCAAAGATAGTGGTCGAGCAGTAATGCCATGAATAACAACATTAAATGATAAATCGAAAAACGAAACACCTGCATCGCCAGCCCTTCGCTGTCCTGATACTTTAACTGCCACGCTTTATAAATAAATCCTGTGCTGAGCAAGCTTGAGCACACAAAGTAGAGCGGTCCACTCATCCCGACTAGTACGGGCAATAGACAAGCCATCGCCAGCAAAATCGTATAGAGCAAGATACAGGTCTTAGTAAATTCTACCCCATGGGTCACGGGCAGCATGGGAATATCCACTTTGGCATATTCTGCGCGTCTGTGAATCGCCAGAGCCCAAAAATGCGGCGGCGTCCACAGGAATATGATGATGACGAGCAATAGCGCATGACCATGGAATTGATTTGTCACCGCCGTCCAACCCAAGAGCGGCGGCATCGCACCCGCTAAACCGCCAATGACAATGTTTTGTGGCGTGGCCCGTTTTAAATAGGCGGTATAAATCAAGGCGTAACCAATCAAGCTGGCAAAGGTCAGCCAAGCGGTGAGCGGATTAGTAAAAACATAGAGGATCACAAAACCTAGGCAGCCTAAGAGTGCCGCGAACAACAACGCCCTCGTCGCCGAGACTCGGCCTTTGGGCAGTGGTCGGTTATAGGTGCGTGCCATCATGCCGTCGATTCGCCTATCAATCAGATGGTTTAAGGCGGCGGCCGAACCTGCCATCATGGCGATGCCGAGTAGGCCTGCTACTAAGGGTTTAACTGGCAGTATGGTGGGCATGGCTAAACACATACCGACTAAGACGGTGAGCAGCATTAAGGCCACTACCTTAGGTTTGGTCATCTCGAAATAGGCACGCCAAGCCAAATGCACACTGGGGTGACTGCTGATAGAGAGTGGTTTTGCCATGATACATCCCCCGATAATTAAGGTGCCCTGCGCCAAAGGAAATAGTTAATCGCGACTAAGGTGAGTAGTAACAGTGCCGCGCCGCCATTGTGGGAAACGGCAATCCCTAGTGGTAAATGCATTACCACGTTTGAAATCCCTAAACTGACTTGCAGTATCACTAAGGCGACCAACAATAGGCTTAGGGCCTTGAGCTGAGTGCTGAAAAATAACCGATAGGCGAGCAACAACAATAGACTGGCGGTAATGATGGCGCCAACACGGTGGGCGATATGAATGGTCATGCGGGCATGGTAATCCAATACGCCAAATTCAAAGCTTGGGTGTTGCCCTTGAAAAGGGGAAAACGCATCGGCAATGGCGAGATTATCCATCCAATTGCCTTCACAAATCGGCAGAGCCGTGCAGGCGAGGGCGGCATAGTTGGAGGAGGTCCAAGCGCCGAGCATGATTTGACCTATCAACACCACCAGACTCAGCAACGCCAGTTTCGGTAAGTGTTTACTCTGGCCGAGAAATTTAAGGCTCGTGCCTATCCGCGAACCATGGGAGCCATTAAATCCTGCGCCCGCAACACGCTGATTGTGAATATCCGCGGTTTCGAAAATTCGCCTCGGACGTGTTCGCAGATACAGCAAGAGCAGGAGCGAGAGCAAGCTAAAGCCGCCAATTAAATGGGACATCACAACTATCGGCATTAATTTCATTGTCACAGTCCACATCCCCAAGGCCGCCTGAAAGATGATGAGTAACACTATGGCTAAGGGCAGCTTTTTTGGGGCTTGGGATGTTTTCAAGCAAAGGATCAAAATCAGTAACACTAGTATGCCCAAGGCGCCCGCGATATACCTGTGGATCATCTCGAGCCAGGCTTTTTCGGGATGGATATCGTGGTCTGGAAACAGGGTTTGGGCATGAGAGATTTCATGGTCGTGGGTGGGCACTTTGATATGGCCGTAGCAACCGGGCCAATCTGGGCAGCCAAGTCCCGCGTCCGAGAGCCGAGTGTAAGCCCCCATTAAAATCACTAACAGGGTAAAGACTATAGTGACGCGTAGGAGCCAAGTCAGTTGCATTAGTCTACCCTCGATAGTTTTAATAACTTACGGAGATCCGCGACCAAGGCCTTACCCTGAGCTAAATGTGCCGCCTTGCCTTGTACTTGGGGATAACGCAGCACGAGTGCGCCGAGTGGATCGACAATAATCAGCTGCTGTTGGTCAAGCCAATGGCTGAGGCTTTGGCTGGCGGGCTGAGTGTTGAAGTTAAAGCTGCTTAATGCGCTTAAGTCACTGTCTGGGTTTACAAGAATAAGCGGTTCGACACGAGCCTGATCTGGCCCTAAGGCGGTATGGCTCTGACGCAGGATATACAAGCGCTCGCGGCAAGCCTCATCGCACTTTGCGGGCAATAAATACAGCAGTTGCCATTCCTTAGGCTGAGGATTGTTAAGGCCAAGACTGGTATAACTGGTTTCTGGGCTAATGAGCTCACCGTGGTTGGTGGAACCGCCTTGATACCAATGCATGCTCAGCACTAACTTAGCGATGACCACAGGCGCGATAAAGGCCAGTAGTAATAACCCCAATGCGCGGTATTTGGCTGTTTGTTGGGAGTCCATATTTGCTCCTCTTATTGTCCCTAATGCTTTGTTTTATTGTTTTTTATTAAAATCTTGCTTGTATCTGTTACTCGGTCTTAGTCGCTTCCTTATCGGCTCGATGTAGTTGTCGTGATTTTTTGAGGTATTTTGCTCCTTGCCAACCCATCAGCCCAGCAAACACAGTTGCCATGGCAAACCATTGCAATGCATAACCCCAATGTTTTTGGGCCGAGAGCGGGAAAGGTTGCCAAGGGTGGGGCAAGGCCTGCGCAGGTTGTAATTGGGGTAAGGCATCGGGTTGTAACACCGCAGGTAGAATGGGATGCCCTAACATTTGTGCCATCTCGGGTAGATTGAGATTTTGAAACCGAATCCGTTCACCTTGTTCCGTGGTGAAGGGTTCTGCCAATAAGTGATGGCTCAAGGGATTAATCTGTTTTTGATAGAGGCGGCCCGTAAGAACCTGTTCACCGACTATGGGGCTGACTTCGGGCAAGGCATCTCGGTGGGATTTAGCGGCGATAAAACCGAGTTCGAGTAACAGCCAAGGTTGTTCAGCATCGTTTGCCTGATTTTCAGGAGATATTTGCAGCAATTGAAAGGCGAGATAGCCCACTTGCCCTTGATAGACCTGATTGTCGAGTAACCAGATTTGTGGATTAACGGGGCTGGCTTGAACCTCAAGGCGATAGCCAGTAACGCCGCCTTTAGCCAATTCAGCGATGAGCTGCTCAGGATTGAGTGCGGCAGCGGATTGTCTGGCCTCCATTTGTGCGAGTAGTTCGGTTTTTTCCGCGGCCCTATCCATTTGCCACAAACCCAGCTTGACCAAAATCACGAATACCACCACAGTCAATATCAGCAGTAACAACATTGCCCTATGCACCCAAATGTATCTTGGCAACCCCATTAATTTGGTCAGCAAAACATAAGGATAGCGTATGAACATCCCGTTCATTTTTAAGTGTGTTTTAGTACTGCTGTTACTGTTTATCATTTTTAACCTAGGCAGAGCCTTAATCATTATGGTTAAAGGTGACGATCAAACCGCTGATCACCCTGTGCCTATGAGCCGGTATTTGGGCCGTAGGGTGATGTTTTCTGTACTAGTGATCCTGCTCTTGCTGGTGGCTTTGGGGACTGGACTACTTGGTCTTAATCCCACGCCTTAAGCTTTCAACTTATTGTTTTAATGAATATTTAAAGCACATAAACAAAGATAAATAGGCAGAGCCAAACTACGTCGACAAAGTGCCAGTACCAACTGCCCGCTTGGAAGGCAAAATGCTTATCCGCACTAAAGTGGCCTTTTAACACTCTGAAAAACAAGACTAATAGAAAGATAGTGCCCAAGGTGACATGCATGCCGTGGAAACCCGTCAGCAGGAAAAAGGTGTTGCCATACACGCCCGAGGTGAGCGTTAGCCCCATCTCATGGTAGGCATGGCTATATTCCTCCGCTTGCAAAGCAAGGAAGCTAATTCCCAACAAAATCGTGAGCCCAAGCCAGAGGGTGATGGCCGAACGCTTACCTTTTTCTAAGCTGACATGGGCAAAATGCAGCGTGACTGAGGAGGTTAGCAGCACTATGGTGTTGACTAGCGGTAGTCCATTCCATGGCATGGCTTCGGTTTTGGTGCCATCTGGCGTGGTGACGAGTGGCCAAACGGCTTCGAACTGTGGCCACAGGACTTCGTGGGTCATGGCATTGTTGGAGGCACCGCCTAGCCAAGGCACAGCGACCATACGGGCGTAAAATAAGGCGCCGAAGAAGGCGGCAAAGAACATCACCTCGGAGAAGATAAACCAGCTCATGCCTTGGCGAAACGATCTATCCATCTGATGGGAATAGAGGCCCGTCATCGATTCTTTGATCACGGTTCTAAACCAACCAACCAGCATAAACAGGATGACGGCTATGCCTGCCAGTAGAATATAGCCGCCACCCGAAGCGCTAGATTTGAGTTGATGTACAAAATGTCCCGCCCCAAAGGCAATTAAAAACAAGCCGATAGCACCAACAATCGGCCAAGCACTCTGGGCGGGGACGTAGTAAGTCTCATGTTTAGTGGTCATTTTGCAGCTCCTTGCTCTATGGCAGACGCTAACTGCTTGTCGGTAATGTCGTAGAGGGTGTAAGAGAGGGTTAAGGTGTGGATAGACTCGGGTAATTGAGGATCCACGAAGAAGATCAACGGCAGCTCGGCGCGACTCGCGGCGGCTAAGTGTTGTTGGTTAAAACAAAAACATTCGGTTTTATTGAAATAAGCCGCACCTTGTCCGGGCGAAATAGAAGGAATCGCCTGGCCAACGATCGCTCTGTTAGAGACATTTTGCGCCAGGAATGCCGTGTGAATGAGTTCTCCCGGATGCACTTCGAGCCGTTTCGTTTGTGGCTCAAATTTCCACGGCATGCCGGTCTGCACCTGCGAGATAAACTCCACCGTTACCACGCGGTTCTTGTCCACAGTGATCGCTTGATAACTGCTGGCAGTATTGGAGGTTTTGCCATTAATCCCCAGTTTTTCGCACAACACATCGTAGAGCGGCACTAAGGCGAACCCAAAGCCAAACATCCCAAGGCAGCCCAGCACCAGCAGGCTGATGAGCTTACGGTTGGACTTGATGTTGGGCTGATGGGGTTGGCCTTGCATGTTATTTCACCTCGGGTGGCGTGGTGAAAGAGTGGTAGGGGGCAGGGCTGGGTAGGGTCCACTCTAAGCCTTCGCTGCCTTCCCAAGGTTTGGCGGGCGCCTTTTCACCGCCCCGAATGCACTTAATCACCAGCACGAGGAAAATCAGCTGAGAAAGACCAAAGGCAAAACCCCCAATCGACACGATTTGGTTTACATCGGCAAATTGAATCGAGTAATCGGGAATACGCCTTGGCATACCCGCAAGACCTAAGAAATGCATCGGGAAAAACAACACATTGACCGAAATCACCGAGCACCAAAAATGCCACTGGCCGAGCTTTTCGCTGTACATATGGCCGGTCCATTTTGGCAGCCAGTAATAGGCCGCCGCCATGATGGAGAAAATCGCACCAGTAACCAACACGTAATGGAAGTGAGCCACCACAAAGTAAGTATCGTGGTATTGGAAGTCGGCTGGCGTGATGGCGAGCATCAGGCCAGAGAAGCCGCCAATAGTGAACAGGATAATAAAGGCCACCGCGAACAACATTGGGGTTTCAAAACTCAATGAGCCGCGCCACATGGTCGCTACCCAGTTAAACACTTTTACCCCAGTCGGCACGGCAATCAGCATAGTGCAGTACATAAAAAACAACTCAGCAAACACAGGCATGCCGGTGGTGAACATATGGTGCGCCCACACGAGGAAGGACAGAATCGCAATACTCGCCGTGGCATACACCATGGATGAATAGCCGAATAATGGTTTACGGCTGAAAGCTGGAACAATGGCGGAGATAATGCCGAAGGAAGGCAGAATCATGATGTAGACTTCGGGGTGACCGAAGAACCAGAAGATATGCTGGAACATCACAGGATCACCACCACCTGCCGCCTCGAAGAAGCTAGTACCGAAAAACTTATCGGTTAACACCATAGTGACGGCGCCAGCGAGCACAGGCATAACGGCGATCAGCAAGAAGGCGGTAATCAGCCAAGTCCAGACAAACAGCGGTAACTTCATCCAGGTCATGCCGGGAGCGCGCAGGTTGACTATGGTGACGATCACGTTGATGGCACCCATGATCGAACTTATCCCCATGATATGAATAGAGAATACAAATAATGCTGTGCTGTCAGGGCTATAAGTGGTCGAGAGTGGTGCGTAGAAGGTCCAACCGAAGTTAGGGCCGCCGCCTTCCATAAACAGTGAGCTCAGTAAAATAGTAAAGGCGAAGGGCAGGATCCAGAAACTCCAGTTGTTCATCCGTGGAAGCGCCATATCTGGCGCACCAATCATCATCGGGATCAGCCAGTTAGCCAGCCCTGTAAAGGCCGGCATCACGGCGCCGAATACCATGATTAATCCATGAACTGTGGTCATCTGGTTGAAGAAGTTAGGCTCAACGAGTTGTAATCCTGGCTGAAAGAGTTCGGCGCGGATCACCATAGCCATCGCACCACCGGTTAAAAACATTATGAAACTAAACCACAGGTACAGGGTGCCAATGTCCTTGTGGTTGGTGGTGAGTAACCAGCGCATGATGCCTTTAGGTGCACCGTGATGGTGTTCATCATGGGCGGCAATTTGATCTTGAGTCAGTGTGCTCATCTTAATCCCCTACTGTCCATGGCGAGCAATATCAGCGGGTTGCACTGTATCGCCAGTATTATTGCCCCACGCATTGCGCTCATAGGTAATGATGGCGGCAAGCTGTTGTGGCGTTAGTTGTGTGCCAAATGCCTGCATCGCCGTGCCCGGTTTACCGTGCATCACAATGTCGATGTGATTGGCGACCGGACCCGTTGCAATAGCGCTGCCAGCAAGGGCGGGGAAGGCGGGAGGCATACCTGCACCCGTTAGCTGGTGGCAGGCGGCGCAAATCGTGGCATAGGTCTTTTCCCCTTCGGCCATCAGTTCATCATGGCTAAGCGTGGGAAGACTCGCGGGGTCGACACTGGCGACGGGTTCTGTCGCTGGCTTTGGCGCATCGGTGGTTGCTGGAGGCGGAGTCGTTGCTACTGGTTCGCTATTGGTGCCTCCGGATTTATGGGCATCAACGTCTTTGGCTTGCACCGCATCCCCCGTGTTATTGCCCCACGCATTACGCTCATAGGTAATCACGGCGGCAATCTCTTGGGTCGTTAATTGTTTGCCAAAGGCTTGCATGGCCGTACCCGCTTTACCATTGAGCACTATTTCAAGATGGCCGCTCAGTGGTCCGGTCGCAATCGGGCTGCCTTTGAGGTGCGGGAATACTCCTTGTAGACCTTCACCGTTGGGTTGGTGACAGGCCGCGCAGTGACCAAGGTAAACTTGCTCACCCTGAGCCATCAGCTCTTCTTTTGTCAGTGTTTGCGATAACGCGGCTTGTGCGGCTTGCGCTGCGGCATTGGCGGCTTGTTTTTGTTCTACAACCCAAGCATCGAACTCGGCTTCGGGTAATGCCTGCACCACTATCGGCATAAAACCATGGTCTTTACCGCAAAGCTCGGCACATTGGCCACGGTAAATGCCGGGTTTGTCGATACGGGTCCATGCCTCGTTAATAAAACCTGGGTTAGCGTCTTTTTTAACCGCAAAGGCGGGCATCCACCATGAGTGAATGACATCCTCTGAGGTCATTAAGAAGCGGATTTTACGATTGATGGGTAATACTAGGGGTTTATCGACCTCGAGTAAGTAGTGCTCTCCCTTGGCTTCACTTCCTTCGATTTGAGGTCTTGGTGTTGCGAGAATGCTGTAAAAATCAATATCTTGATCGAAGTAGCTATAATGCCATTTCCATTGAGAACCTGTGACTTTTACCGTGAGATCGGCATTACTGGGATCTTCCATGGCAATCAGAGTTTTCGTGGCGGGAATCGCCATTAAGATCAGAATGACAAAAGGAATAATCGTCCACGCGATTTCGACTTTTGTGCTCTCATGGAAGTGAGACGCGACCGCGCCCTTGGATTTTCTGTGGTTGATCATGGCATAAATCATCACGCCAAAAACCACTAGGCCTATCGCGCAGCAGATATACAGAATCGTCATGTGTAAGTGATAAACCTTGCCACTGATTTCTGTTACGCCGGGGGTCATGTTGAACCGCATGTCCGCTGCGGCCAACGGTGGGGCGAATAGCACCACGAGTAAACAATACAACCATTGCTTCACAAGACTTCTCCTCTGCTAATTGCGAATAGCAACTACAAAGAAGAGCAACACAGTAAGTCTCAACTCTATGCAAACTCTTCAGTTCCCAAAAAAGCTTCTCTGACTTCAACGTGCGTTGGCGGATTACTTTTGATTAAGTATTGTTACTGCTGGTATTAGCCACACTGGCACATACTGCTGAATAAACCCATTATTCTCGATTTTTGTGGGCAAGAGATATTCGATAAATCGTCGATATTTTTTGCCTAAATGGGCGATATATTATGCTCGCCTGAATCAAACATACTTGCTGTTTAAAAATTGATCAAGATCACTTCTTTTTCTAATTGTCTGAAAAATTGCCAAAAAAAAAGCCCCACATTCACAGGTGAGGCGGCTTTCAAGGCTAAATACGCAGTGCAAAAATTTTAATGAACAGAGCTAAAAAAACTACCTTGGGCAAAGTGAGCAGGTTGCTTGAGTGTCGCGTCCGTAGGTGAGTGATTTACGACACCTTCTAGCACGATTCCCATGGCGCGGGCGCTCTTGGCCACAATTTGCAAACGACGATTGTCGCGGGCATCGAGTGAGTGGATCCAAGTAATTACTGCGCTGGAAGTGCCGCTAGTTAAGGCTTTTTCCATGGCCCACAGGGTTTCCACTTCATCTTTCGCATGGACTAAGAGTATGCGATCCATACGCACGCCGGCGCTGGCCAGTAACTGCTTGTAGCCAATACTGGGTGGGTTGATGAGCACGACCCAGCGGCCTTGTTGGCTCAATTGTGCCAATTGTTTGCTAAGTTGCATTAGCTCTTGGCGCCCTTGGCTCTCGGTGGGCATAGTGATGATAGGCGTATGCTGCCAGTCTGTATCGGTTTCGCGTACCGCATCGAGCCATAAACCGGGGTGACGCGGGGCATTACCTAGTAGTTTGTTCATAGCCAATCTCCATTGCGGATCACCCCTACGGCGAGCCCTTCAATTGTTAGACTTTGGAAACTTAAATCGACTTTAATCGGGGAGTAATCTTCATTTTCAGCATGTAGATAAACGAGATTCCCTTTCTTTTCAAAGCGTTTAACTGTTACATCATCGTCAACGCGAGCAACAACTACTTGGCCATTGCGCGCTTGCTGTACCTTATGAACGGCGAGCAGATCCCCTTCGAGGATACCGATGTTCTTCATACTGTCGCCTCTGACGCGCAGCAAGAAATCGGCGGCTGGGTGGAACATGCTGGGGTCGACTTGATAATACTGTTCGACATGCTCTTGGGCGAGGATAGGTTCGCCCGCAGCCACTTGACCAATCAGTGGTAAGCCAGATTCGCTGTTATCTTCTTCCTCAACTGGGAGGCGGATCCCGCGGGAAGTGCCAGGCATGATCTCGATGCAGCCTTTTTTCGCCAATGCCTTAAGGTGTTCCTCGGCGGCATTTGCACTTTTAAAACCCAAACGGGTGGCGATTTCGGCCCGGGTGGGTGGCATGCCAGTCTCGGCAATATTACGTTTAATCAGCTCTAAAATTTCGGCTTGGCGTGGCGTCAACGGTCTCATGTTCTTTCCTGTTTTTCTATACAGTTACTGTTAGTATATACAGTATTATTCGTAGTGCAAGTATTAACCACTTTTTAACGCGATTGGAGAGTATTAGCGAATATTCCCTAGAATCTGGTATTCTATGGGGCTAATGAACGTACTTACATTGCATAAGAATAATGCCTAAACAAGACTCTCTTTGGTTGAAATCATTACGCTGGATCCAAAAACACTTAGTGCACACTATTGTTGTGCCGCAGGATCCCTTTGCCGATCTGAATCTGGACGCTTCCAGACCGCTTGCTTATGTAATGAAAACAGAATCCCTGAGTGATATTGCTGCGTTAAGCGAAATCACCACTAAGCTGGGTTTGCCAAGCCCCTATGAGCCGCTCGTGGTAAATGGCGTTGTCGCGCCCCGCGTCGTTTGCCTCGAAGGCCGTAAGCCTTTGTTTGGCGAGCGTGCCAGTAATGAGCCATTCCTCGAATGTTTTATGCGCCTGTTGGCCGTCCATAAGGAAAAGCCAGAGTTAGATATTCAGCTGGTGCCTGTGAGTCTGTATTGGGGCCGTACTCCGGGTAAAGAAGACGACACCATGAAGGCGGCTGTTCTTGAGCGCGAGAATCCAACTTGGTTACGTAAGTGCTTGATGATCTTATTTTTGGGTCGTCATAACTTTGTGCAGTTTTCTAATGCGGTATCGCTGCGTTACATGGCCGACGAACACGGCACCGATATGGGGATTGCCCATAAACTGGCGCGGGTGGCTAGGGTGCATTTCCGCCGCCAACGCAAAGTGATGACAGGGCCTGTGTTGCCGAATCGTCAGGCAATGTTCCACTCCCTGCTGAAATCCGAATCCTTACGCAAGGCTATTCAGGAAGAAGCGGCGAGTAAGAAGATTTCCGAAACCCAAGCCCGTGAAACAGCAATTGAATATCTTGATGAAATTGCAGCGAATTATTCCGACAGCCTAGTGCGTATTGCTGAGCGTTTCTTAACTTGGTTATGGAACAAGCTCTACAGCGGTATCAATATCAAAGGTGCCGAGCAAATCCGTCAGCTGCACCATGATGGTCACGAGATTGTTTATGTACCTTGCCATCGCAGCCATATGGATTACCTGCTGTTATCCTACATTCTGTATTACCAAGGCATGGTGCCACCGCATATTGCGGCGGGGATTAACCTAAACTTCTGGCCTGCGGGACCGCTGTTCCGCCGTGGTGGCGCTTTCTTTATTCGCCGTAGTTTTAACGGCAATAAACTTTATACTGCCGTGTTCCGTGAATACCTCGATCAGCTGTTTGCTAAGGGATATTCGGTTGAGTATTTCTCTGAGGGTGGCCGTTCTCGCACCGGTCGTCTATTGGCGCCGAAAACTGGCATGATCGCCATGACGATCAACAGTGTGCTGCGTGGTATCGAACGCCCTGTCACCTTAGTGCCTGTGTATTTAGGCTACGATCACGTGATGGAAGTGGCGACTTATCATAAAGAGTTGAGCGGTAAGAAAAAACAGAAAGAATCTGTATGGCAAGTTTTTGGTGCTATTCGTAAATTAGGTAATTTTGGCCAAGGTTATGTCAACTTTGGTGAGCCGATTACACTGCAAAACTTCTTGAATGAAACCGCGCCTAACTGGCGCGCTGAAGTGGCCGACGATCCCGAACAAAAACCGACTTGGTTAACCCCTGCGGTGAACGTGTTAGCGAATCGTGTGATGACCCGTATTAACGATGCTGCCGCCGCCAGTTCTATCACCTTGACGAGCTTAGTGCTATTGGCGTCGGAGCAAAATGCCCTAGAGCGTTGTTTGCTCGAGCGTCAGTTAGATTTGTACCTGACGCTGCTTAAGCGTGTGCCTTACACTTCGTTTACGTCGGTGGCCGAAGGTGATGGCAAGCACTTAGTGCAACAAGGTTTAGAGCTGAATAAGTTCTCCATCAATGCCGATCCTCTGGGTGAGATAGTATCTATTGACGCGAATCAAGCGATTTCAATGACTTACTATCGTAACAATATCATCCACTTATTTATTATTCCGTCGTTGATTGCTAGCTGCTTAACCAACAATAAGCAGATTTCAAGAGCCTATATCCTAGGGATTGTGAGTGACTTCTATCCGCTACTGAAGGCGGAGTTATTCATGGGTATCAAGGACCTCCCAAGTTATGTGAATCAAGTGCTGGATCTGTTTATTGAGCAGGGTCTAGTGCAGGAAAGCGATACGCTGTCGGTGGTGACCGAGCACACCAGCCAAATGTTGTTGCTGGCCGGAAGCGTTAGCGAAACCTTGCAACGCTATGCGATTATCTTCAATCTGCTGGCCCACAGACCTAAGATGGAGCGTTCGGAGCTGGAGTCTGAAAGCCATCTGCTTGCCCAACGTTTAGGGGCGCTGCATGGAGTTACCGCGCCAGAA
The DNA here is from genome assembly GCF_029835735.1 of Shewanella sp. GD04112. Classification (NCBI taxonomy): domain Bacteria; kingdom Pseudomonadati; phylum Pseudomonadota; class Gammaproteobacteria; order Alteromonadales; family Shewanellaceae; genus Shewanella; species Shewanella sp. GD04112. Next base: position 4,690,928 of record NZ_JAOEAL010000001.1, on the reverse strand, counting down.
TTCTACGACAAGAAACTCTATAACACCTTGAGTGTTAAGCTTAAAGAGTTGGGTTATTTCTCCGAGAAGGAAGATAAATCCGACGTTGAACGCATTCGCGATCAAGCCAATAGCTTACTCAGAGCCTCAGTGAGACAAACCATAGTTGCGAGCGTGACCGCGGAGCATATCGTTTAATGGCTAACCATATGAATGCGGCGAAGAATAAGCCAGTGGGCAAGTCCTTGCTCGGTGGTGCCATGATTATTGCCGGCACCACAGTCGGGGCGGGGATGTTTTCTTTACCCGTTGTGGGCGCTGGCATGTGGTTTGGCTACTCGGTACTGATGTTACTCGGTATTTGGTTCTGCATGTTGATGTCGGGATTGTTACTGCTCGAAACCAACCTGCATTTCGAACCGGGAGCGAGTTTCGATACCCTGACCAAGGAAACCCTAGGCCAGTTTTGGCGGATCGTGAATGGGGTATCGATTGCCTTCGTGCTTTACATCTTAACCTACGCCTACATCAGTGGCGGCGGCTCGATTGTTAACCATAGCCTACAGGGTATGGGGATAGAGTTACCCCAGAGTGTTGCTGGATTAGTATTTGCGGTTGTGCTCGCCTGTATCGTGTTGATCAGCACCAAGGCTGTCGATCGCATTACGACCATAATGCTCGGCGGTATGATTATCACTTTCTTCCTCGCGATTGGTAATTTACTGATCGAGATCGATGTGACTAAGTTGCTCGAACCGGATGGCAATCAAAGCTTTATGCCTTATCTGTGGGCTGCTTTGCCCTTTGGCTTGGCAAGTTTTGGTTATCATGGCAACGTGCCGAGTCTGGTGAAGTACTATGGCAAAGATTCATCGACCATCATCAAAGCGATTTTCGTCGGCACTTTCATCGCACTGATCATTTATGCCTGCTGGTTAGTCGCCACTATGGGCAACATTCCCCGCAGCCAATTTAGTGAGATTATTGCCCAGGGTGGCAATATGGGTGTGTTAGTCGGTGCCTTGTCGAAAGTGATGGAAAGTAGCTGGTTAAACAGCATGTTAACCCTGTTTGCTAACTTGGCTGTGGCGTCTTCATTCCTTGGCGTGACCTTAGGCTTATTCGATTATTTGGCCGATTTATTCGGGTTCGACGATACGCGCTCGGGGCGGATGAAAACGGCAATTGTCACCTTTGTGCCGCCGACCATATTAGGTTTGCTGTTCCCCGATGGTTTTTTGGTTGCCATTGGTTTCGCAGCCTTAGCGGCAACCGTTTGGGCCGTCATAGTGCCCGCTCTGATGGCCTATAAATCGAGACAGCAGTTCCCTAACCATCAAGGTTTTAGAGTCTTTGGTGGCACGCCCTTAATTATCCTTGTGGTGCTATATGGCGTGGTGACAGGGGCTTGTCATCTACTCGCGATGGCGAATTTATTGCCGCAGTTCTCCTAAGTATTTCGCCTACGAATCAAGCCCTCAAATTGAGGGCTTTTTCTTTATATTCATCTTTTTATCGTCAAAACTGGACAGTTGCTCAAACTCCAGCTTAACTCGAACACATAATCTGTTTGATTGGAGTCTGCAATGAGGATTACTCAGTACGCACAGGGACAGGCTTGTTGGGTCGAACTGGCGAGCCATGACTGGCAGGGCGCACAGGGGTTTTACCACGCACTGTTTGGTTGGAATGCGGTGGAAATGGCGATTCCTAATGGTCATTTCTCGCTGTTCAATCTGGAGGGAGACGATTTAGGGGCCATGTATCAAATCCCTGAGTCGGAACCACAGATCCCTAGCCATTGGCGGATCTATTTTGCGGTTAAGGATATCGAGGCGACGGTTGCCGCCATCCTGGCCGCGGGTGGGCAATTACACATGGGACCGCATGTGGTGGGTGACGCGGGCGTGATGGCGCAGGTGAGCGACCCCGAAGGGGCGCGCTTTGCCCTGTGGCAAGCAAAAAATCACTCAGGCTCGCGTCGCCAAGGTGAAGAAAATACCCTGTGTTGGGTGGAGCTGGCCTGTCGCGAGCCTAGCGCCGAAGCCAGTTTTTACACTCAAGTGTTTCCTTGGACCGCACTTCCCAGTCATGTACCCGGTATTGATTACACCGAGTGGCAAATCGACGGTCAGTCTATGGGGGGCATGATGAAAATGATGCCGGAATGGGGTGAGATCCCCGCCCATTGGATGCCTTATTTTGTCGTGGCTGATTGTGATGCCTTTGCCGCTAAGGCGCAGGGGCTAGGCGCGCAGCTATGCGTGCCGCCAAGCGATATCCCCGATGTGGGACGTTTTGCGGTGATTGCCGATGCGCAAGGGGCAACGTTTGCGGTCATCAAGTTAAATGAGCTTTAATCTGGCGAAATGACACTTCAGCATAAGCGATGATAAAACCTAGGTTTATTGAGGTTATACCTAGGTTTTATATGGTCTTATGTCGATAGGCTTATTTCTTTAACCGCTACTGGCTACACCTTAAACTCACTCACTAAACCATCCAGCTGTTGACCTATCCCCAGTAAGCCATTGGCAGAGCTTGCCGCCTGTTTAACCCCCGTCAGAGTACGGTTGGCGCTGTCATTAACGCTGTTGATCGACATATTAATTTCTTCCACCACGGTCGACTGCTGCTCGGCAGCGTGGGCCATTTGCGAGACCGAGTGGGTGATCGACATGACCATTTCGGTGATAGTCGAGAGGGCCGATTCCACTTGAGTCACTTGCTCAACCGTGCTGTTGGTGGCTTCTCGGCTTTGTCCCATCATGGTCGCCGCTGAGCTGGATCTATCCTGCAGTGTTTGGATGATTTGTTGGATTTGCTTGGTCGATTCTTGTGTTCTGCTGGCAAGTGAACGTACTTCATCGGCTACTACGGCAAAGCCTCGTCCTTGCTCGCCCGCCCGAGCTGCTTCGATGGCCGCGTTGAGCGCCAACAGATTGGTTTGCTCGGCAATGGCGCGGATCACATCCAGTACGGCACCAATCTTATCGCTGTCGTTACGTAGCTGTTCTATGGTCGTAGCCGATGCTTCGACTTTGCTCGCCAGTTCCCGCATCGAATGGGTGGCGCGGGTGACTGTCTCGCGGCCGAGGAGAGCTTGCGCTTTGGCATCTTCCGAGAGCTTATTGGCGGTGTCGGCACTGGCAGCGACTTCGACAGCACTGGCGGCCATTTCTGTGATGGCCGAGGCGACGAGTTGGGTTTCATTCTGTTGTGAACTCATGTCTTGAGTCGCGCTGTGAGTCACACTGTTTAGCTGGGTTGATGCGCTAACCATTTGAACCGTTGTGTCTTTGACTTCGGCCACTAACTGCTGGATCCGCAATACAAAGCGGTTAAAGTTTTTGGCGAGTTGGGTCAGTTCGTCATGGCCATTCTCGGGCAGTCGCTGGGTGAGATCGGCCTCACCATCGGCGATTTCATTCAGCAGCGCCACCACTTCGCGTATGGTGCGCAGCAGGCTTTGGGTCACTATCACTGTGATGAAGGCGGAAAGCAGAATGGCGATCAACAGGATAATGTTGATAAAGGTGATTTTTTGGCTAACCTCCTTAGCGGCTTTATCGCCCGCTTCAGACAGCGACCTCATCGTATTATCTTGCAAATCAGAGGTCATCTGCGCCATTTCGATGCCGATATTATCTAGCTGCACTATGGCTTGATTACGGTTATTGATTGCCGTGACGACACCGTTTGCCGCTTGCTCGTATTCAGTTAACAGCCCCGCAGCTTGTTTTACCTGAGACTGATAGGTCAGATTATCGAGCGCTGCGGCAAGCTCATCCATAGTGCTATGAGTGTTAACCAGTTCGGCTCGAAAACGTTGCGCCTGATCGGCTTGGTTATCGAGGAGAAACTTGCTGACATAGAGGCGAGCCAAGAGCAGTTCACGCAGATTTTTACCGGCGTAGAAGGCGCCTTGCACATCGCCATCGGTAAAGGAGGACTGCATGATTTGGGAGATTATTTTCTCTATTTCAGGTCCTTTTACATCAAGTATGCCAGTGACTAGCTTGGCTCTTTGTTGTTGATTGGGGACGACTTGCTGATTAAAGATATCCACATAGCCTTTTTCATGCTCAATGATCCGTTGGAGCATTTGGCTGCGCTCCTGATTATCTATATGAGCCTTGGCTTTGGCTAATATGTCGCGGGTTTTACTGTCTTGGGCGCTAAATTCGGCTGCCGTTTCGCTGGAACCAGTTTTGACATAGGTTTTGACCGTCAGGCGCAAGCGATAAATTTCCTGCAAGAGGCTACTGGTGAGATCGCTTTCCGGGGCAAGATCTTCAGTCACGGCGCGCATTCGATTATCGATATCGGTCAGGGCGAAGTAGCTTAATACCCCTAAAGTGATCAGCATGGCAACGAGAAAGACAGGAACGATCGCAAGCTTTTTAGTGAGTGTTAACTGATTGATAGAAAACATAGTTACCTCAGAGTGAACTTGTCTTCCATGGCTTGGATTAAAGCGCTAGCTCCTGTACTAGGCACGGCTTGTTTGAGTATAGGAGACTTATTTCGAGGTAAGAGAAAGCTTAAATGAAGTTTCGTTAATATTGGGGCTCATTTGTGAGGGATAACAGCATTTAGCCCCTTGGTTTATAAGAGCCAGTCAGTGACGATATGCCTCGCCACTGGCCGTATGCGGTTAGTTTGGATTGTCGATTAACAGTGTGGCTGGGCAATTAGTCTTTTTCGCCTTCGGCGCCTTTGCGAGCAGACTCGGTAAAGAGTCGGAGCTGTTGATGACTTGAGGCAGGCTGATGCGGATTTCACTCAAGAGTCCTTTGGCGCAGTCTAGGGTGACCTTAGTGTGTGCACCTTGGCCAAAGCTGGCATCAAAGCTTTGATTTAGCTCCTGTTGAGTCACTTTTTTACCGATTCTTTCATGGATAAATTGTTGTACCCATGCCGAGGCATTGACTTCCTGCGTCAACTGCGTCGCCAGTAAAAAGTAATCATTAGGGTCTTGGTTGCGACAGGTGCCATGTTTCCACCATTCATGGCGTTCTAAACAGCTGCCGTAGCGGGCACTTGGCATCACTTCCTCGAGATTTTTTTGGACAGAGGCATTGAGCGGCACCTCGGGATAATCACAAAAATCACTCGGTTGTTGTTTCACGCTGCTGCAAAAGCCGTAACGGGTGCCACATTGCTGGCGATTCGGCCACAGGCCATGCAGGCTAAAGTGTTGCCACTGAGGCGCATCACTCGTTTGGCTTAAGGCGCGGCACTCGGCTTTACGGCTGCCATAGAGTTCGCAAAAGGTGCTCTGCCAACTTAGGGCGAGCACATTGGAGTCGTAGTTATCCTCGATTTGGCACACATTACCTTGGCGCTTCTCTGGCGTGCCATTTTCTTGCTGGCTTCCACTCTTAACCGCAGCGCTCTCGCTAGTGATGCCTGTTTGCGCGGGCTCTACGTTAGCGGTGGGCTGAACGGTTGCTATGGATTCGGCGGGCGCTGTAGCTGCGGCATTGTATTGCCCGCAATCACCTTTTATCCAACGCAGTGGCGAGCTGTTTGCGTTGGTTCGCACCCTGAGCCAATCGGGGTTGGCACTGTTACCTAAAATTTCGGCAACGGGATAACGCTCGCCAATATTGCTCTGCCAATCATCGGGATTGGTTTGTTTATTTTTAGACTGAAACAGTTCGCAGCGCTTGTTGGCGACAAACTCTCCCGAGGCGGGCGCCGCCTGAAGGGCGATGGGCGTTAAACCTATCAGCAACAGCCCCAGCCAGCCAAAGCTACGGCGATAAATACCTGTGCGGTTGTGGAGGGGGAGAGAAAATAAAGCTGTCATTCGCTGGCGTCCTTTCTGCTATGGCGGTGGCACAAACACATGGCGTTGCAAGCTGCTATTGTGCAGTGAAATTGTAGAATGTGCTAATGGGATAGCTACTCGATATTTGCAAAATCTTCGAGTTCTGGTTAAGGTGCCATGATGAAAAAATATTCTATTGCTTTTCTTACATTTACTTTCGTAACCACTTGGTGGCGCTCAGTCATATAGAGCGGCGCTAGGCTTTTTACATTCACTAGCTGCCGGATGGCAACGAGTGAATATCTATCAGAGTGTCTCCGGTCGGCTAATTTTTTGGAGATATACCATGCAACAACATTCATCACTATCCATTCCTGCCCAACCAGATAAAGTGCTGACTGGCGATAGAGCCACAGGGCCTTTGCATTTAGGTCATTATGTTGGTTCGCTGAAGCAACGAATTGAGTTACAGCATAGATTTGAGCAGACTATTCTCGTCGCCGATATGCAAGGATTGACGGATAACGGTCATCAGCCACAAAAAGTGGCTGCAAATATCTTAAATGTGGTTGCCGACTATCTCGCAGTGGGCATAGATCCTGCGAAAACAACTATTTGCTTGCAATCTTCTATCCCCGCGTTAGCTGAGTTGACTATGTACTATGCAAACTTGGTTTCGATTGCCAGATTAGAACGTAATCCCACTGTTAAAAATGAAATCAATAGCAAGGCCTTTGGGCGTTCGATTCCCGCAGGATTTTTGACTTATCCAATTAGCCAAGCGGCGGATATCACAGCGTTCAAAGCCACATTGATTCCTGTCGGGGATGATCAGTTGCCAATGTTGGAACAGACTAATGAAATTGTCAGAAAACTGAACCAGATTGCGCAGGATGAGGTGCTGGTTGAATGTCGACCGCTGTTAAGTCATATGACACGTCTACCGAGTGTGGATGGAAAAAGTAAGATGTCAAAAACGATCGGCAATACCATTATGCTTGGATCGAGTGAACAAGATATTTCGAAGGCTGTGAAGGCTATGTATACCGATCCCACGCATATAAATATAAACGATCCCGGTCGAGTCGAAGGCAACGTTGTATTTACCTATCTCGACGCTTTTCATCCTGATCTTCAATATGTTGCTGAACTAAAGTCCCATTATCGTGCAGGTGGATTAGGGGATGGAAAAACGAAAGCGATTTTAGAGGAATGCTTACAAAGCTTACTTGCCCCCATTCGTAAGCGTCGCGCTTTGCTCTTAGCCGATAAGGCTCAGTTAGTGTCGATTCTTAAGGAGGGAACCGCTAAGGCTCGCGAAGAGTCGGATGGGGTTTTAAGACGAGTCAAAACTGCCTTTGGTTTAAATCTATTTTGAAATGACCTAAAAAGCATAACCCCTAGCGTTAATCACGCGAGGGGTTATGGTGAAGTAAAGCAAAGGGTTATTCTGCTTTATTGATTTGGCGCGCGTAGATCAACAGATACAGTGCTGGCAGCACAAACAGCGACAGTATCGGGGCTGTCACCATACCGCCGACCATAGGGGCAGCGATTTTTTGCATTACATCGTTACCCGAACCTGCGCCCCACATGATGGGCAAGAGGCCGAAGAAGATGGTTGCTACTGTCATTGCTTTAGGTCGAATACGCATTACCGCACCTTCAATCAAGGCTTCTTTTAAGTCGTCGACTGTGTGGTAAGTGTTTTTCTCCTGCCGATGTTTAATGGCGTTATTGAGGTACACCAACATCACCACCCCGAATTCGGCTGCGACCCCAGCAAGGGCGATCATCCCCACTGCGACGGCGACCGAGATGTTGTAGTCGAGCAGATACAATAACCAAGTGCTACCCACGAGGGCGAAGGGGAGGCTGAGCATAATAATGCTGGCCTGCATGGTCGAGCCAAAGGTCATCATCAGTAGAATAAAGATCACCCCGAGTGCCATAGGGATCACTTGCTTAAGCTTGGCATCGACCCGCTGCATGTACTCGTATTGACCCGCAAAGCTATAGCTATAACGGGGCGGCACAACGAGTTCTTCATCTAAAGCGGTTTTTGCCGCGGCGATATATTCACCAATCGAAGTGCCTTCGATATCGATAAATACCCACGAAATTAACCGGCCGTTCTCACTCTTAAGCATTGGCGCGCCATCGTTAATTTCGATATCGGCCAAGTTACGTAGCGGCAAATAATGCCCTGATTTAGTGATCACCGGCAGTTCGCGCAGTTTCTCGATATTGTCACGCAGTTCACGGGGATAGCGCAGGTTAATGGGGTAACGCTCCGCGCCTTGAACCGACTCACCAATGTCCATACCACCAATCGCGTAACGTACTACATCTTGGATATCCTGTAGCGTCATGCCGTAGCGGGCGGCCACATCGAGTTTAGGGCTGATATCGATATAGCGACCGCCACCACTGCGTTCGGCGTAGGCAGATTTAGTGTGTGGCACTTTACTTAAGATGGCCTCAATCTTAGCGCCTAGGGTTTGTAGCTCATTGACATCGGCACCGGTGATCTTAATCCCCACGGGGGTTTTAATCCCCGTCGACAGCATATCGATACGGGTTTTAATCGGTTGCACCCAAGCGTTGGTTAGGCCGGGCACTTTTACCGTTTGTTGCAGCTGATTGATGATGCCGTCTAAGGTCATGCCCTCTCGCCACTCTTCATGGGGTTTAAGCATAATCGTGGTTTCGAGCATAGTCAGTGGCGCAGGATCGGTCGCGGTTTCGGCGCGGCCGACTTTACCAAATACGCGGGCTACCTCAGGGACGGTTTTAATCAAACGGTCGGTCTGTTGCAGCACTTCGGCGGCTTTACTGGCGCTGATCCCTGGCAGTGCCGTTGGCATATAGAGTAAATCCCCCTCTTCGAGGGCGGGCATAAACTCACTGCCCATGCGCGTCATAGGATACCAAGCGCTCGCCAATGCCACTAAGGCAAGCACAATGGTGATTTTAGGGAACTTAAGCACCAGTTTTAATGCCGGTTGATATAGGGCTATCAGCACACGACTGATGGGGTTGCTGCGCTCGCTTGGGATTTTCCCGCGGATAAAGTAACCCATCAGAATGGGCACTAAGGTGATAGATAAAAACGCGGCCGCCGCCATGGCAAAGGTTTTGGTATAGGCGAGCGGTGCGAATAAACGTCCTTCCTGCGCCTCTAGCGCGAAGACGGGAACAAAGCTTAAGGTAATGATAATCAGCGAGAAAAACAGCGCTGGTCCGACTTCAATCGAGGCTTCAGTCACAATGCGCCAATGTTCTTTTACCGAAGGCTCACGGTCGTGCTCGGCTTTAAAATGCTCCAAATGTTTGTGCAGGTTTTCGATCATCACGATGGCGCCGTCAACCACAGCACCGATAGCGATGGCGATGCCGCCAAGGCTCATGATGTTGGCATTCACGCCCATTTTGTTCATCACGATAAAGGCGATAAGAATCGACAGCGGCAAGGTGATAACGGCCACTAAGGTTGAGCGGGCATGCAGCAAAAACAGCAGACACACTAAGCCCACGACCAGCATTTCTTCGACCACTTTGCTGAACAGGTTATCGACGGACTTTTGGATCAGTTGCGAACGGTCATAGGTTGGAATGATTTCCACGCCGTCTGGCAAACCAGTTTTTAACTCTTCGAGTTTGGCTTTGACCGCATCAATCGTCGCGAGGGCGTTTTCACCGTAACGCATGACCACAATGCCACCCACGACTTCGCCTTCGCCATCTAGCTCGGCTATACCACGGCGAGAAGCAGGGCCTTTACGGACGGTGGCAACATCCTTGAGCAACAAACCTGTGCCTGATGGGCTAGTGATCCCTAAAGGAATTTCGCGAAAATCCTCTAAGGTTTGGCGATAACCCTTAGCGCGCACCATGTACTCGGCTTCGGCCATTTCGACCACAGAACCACCGGCCTCGCTATTGGCTTTATCTATCGCTTGCTTAACGGCGGCGATATCGAGCTTGTAAATCGCCATTTTGTCCGGCTCAAGCACGATTTGATAGGTTTGTTCCATGCCGCCGACGGTCGCGACTTCGGAGACTCCAGCAACGCTTTGTAGCTCAAGTTTGAGATACCAATCCTGTAAGCTTTTCAGTTGCGACAGGTCTAAGTTACCGGAGCGATCGACCAGTGCGTACTCAAACACCCAACCCACACCTGAGGCATCGGGGCCGAGTGAGGGTTGCACCCCTTGGGGCAAGCGACTGCTGATCTGGCTTAAATACTCCAACACCCGCGAACGCGCCCAATAGATGTCGGTGCCATCTTCGAAGATCACATAGACATAGGAGTCGCCAAACATCGAATAACCCCGCACGGTTTTCGCACCGGGCACGGCTAACATGGCGGTTGAGAGTGGGTAAGTCACTTGTTCTTCAACCAATTTTGGTGCTTGACCCGGATAAGGAGTCTTAATAATCACTTGCACGTCGGATAAATCCGGCAGGGCATCGAGCGGCGTTTTACGCAGCTCCTGTATCCCCCAGACAGTGATCATCATGGCGATAATCAACACCATGAGCCTTTGCCTGATCGAGGACTCGATAATATATTTCAACATAATCCGCTCCTAGTGCTGATGGCCGCTGCTTAAACGCATTAAGCTGCCCTTGAGGCTGGCCTCGGAGTCGAGTAGGAATTGTCCCGATGTCACCACGCGTTCACCTTCGTTAAGGCCCGAGACTATCTCGGCCTTACCTTGGCTCATCATGCCGACCGTCACAGCCTTAGCGGTGAAGCTGTCATCGGCCTGTTTTACTATCACGCGGTTTTCTTTACCCGTTTGGATCAGGGCTTCCTGCGGGATCACTAACACATCTTTATTCGGGCCGCCGAAGAGCGAGACCTTGGCGAGCGTCTTAGGTCTTAGGGAAATATCGGTATTATTCAGCACCACGCGTACTCTTAAGCTGCGGGTGACGGGGTCCAGCTCGGGATAGATATAGTCAATGGTGCCTTCGATACCGCTGATATTCATCGCGGGGACTGAGACTTCGGCCTCTTGACCCACGGCAATCCAGCTTTGCTCGTTTTCAAACACATCGGCAATCACCCAAACTTTAGAGAGGTCGACAACCGACATCACCTCGGTTGACGGTTGGATATACATGCCATCACGCACATCGAGTGCTTTGACTATGCCATCTTGCTGGGCATAAAAAGGCACCCGGTATTGGGTTTTGCGTGAGTCTGCAAGCTGTTGGATTTGTTTTTCATTCATGCCAAGCAGCGATAAACGCAGCCCGGCTTTGCGGACTAAATCCTGATAACGGCTACTGTTTCCCGCAGATTTGGCGGTATCGAGTGCTAACAGATAATCATCTTGGGCATTAATCAGATCGGGTGAATAGATCTCATATAGTAACTGGCCTTTTTTAACTGAGTCGCCCACCGATTTGATCATCAGCTTCTCAATCCAGCCAGTTACACGGGCATGCACATGGTTGATCTGGCTCTCGTCGTAGTCAATTTGGCCGACGGTTTCGACAAACTTCCACAGGGTATCGCGTTTTGCTTCGGCCACTTTCAGTGCAAGCGCCTGTTGCATGCTGCCAGAGACATTAATGTTGATTTCTTGGGTATTACCGCCGGTTTCAACCTTTTCTAAATTCATGCCGCAGATAGGGCAAGTGCCGGGCACGTCACTAATAATGTGAGCGTGCATAGGGCAGACATATTTAATGGTCGCACCCGAGCTTTGGCTTTTTACTAAGCTATTCGCTTTGGGTGTTGGCGTATCAAAGACTTGCGCCGCATTTTGGCTTGCCGCTTGATGCTCTGCATGTTGGGCGGCCGTGCTGGCTTCTTCCTCTTCTTCTTTTTCAACGAGGAACATATTGCACTTAGGGCAACGGCCGGGTTCGTGGCTTTCGACCTCGGGGTGCATAGGGCAAGTGTAGGTTTTGACTTGATTTGCACTGTGAGTATCGTGCGCATGCTCGTGGCCTGCCTCTGCTTGAGTGGCAGGATTCGCGAGCTGGGCCTGGGTTAACCAAGGCGTACCCATCAGTAAACTGCTGAGTATCAATACTGCCTTAGGGCCCGGCTTTTTTACTTTGTGAAATTGGTTCATATGCCTCATCTCCAGCCTAGCTTAGTGGTGCGCGTGATCTTTGTGCATTGCACCGTCAGCCATTTTTTCTTCCGTCGCTTTTGGCTCTAAGTTCATGCCACATTTAGGGCAAGTATCGCCTTTGTTGCCTGTCACTTCGGGGTGCATAGGGCAAACATAGGCTTGAGCTTGTTCCTGTGGCGCAGCATTGTTGTGATGATGCTCATGGGGTGTTGCCGTGGCAAACACACTGGTGCTGGTCATTAAAAATGCAACTAAGGCAAGATTAGTTAAGGTTTTCATATTGTTCACTCCATCGGGTTTCATAGCCGAATATGAGTGCATAAAACGTGACTGCGAGATTCTGGCGTTTTGAGGCGCGAGAAAGGGTCGACACAGTGGCCTGTGTGCTCAGTACAACGCTTTTGCTTTACTCTGGGTGCTTAGATGTTGGCGCACCACAATAAACGGCGAAATAAATTGTTTTGTTAGCTTGGTTTGCCCTGAAAAAAGGGCGCAATGAGGCTAGGCTATCGGCGGTTTGAAGGCCGAGGACAAAGAGATAGAGTGGAAATGAGGCATAGGAGTGGCCACTGGGGTGTCGCTCAGACTCACACTCGGCCAGAGGTGTGGGCTGAAAAGAGTGCCAGCAACTGAAATCATTAAACAATGTCCACAATCGTTGAGACAGGATGTGGTGCCATCACAGCAGTGCTGCTTCGCGCCGGGAAGCATTTGATCGTTACAGCAATCTGTATTGGCCATTGTACTTGAGTCAGAGCGGTTCTCTGTGTTCATTTGCATCATGGCTGCATGGTCCATTCCTTGGCTGGAAGGATTATGAACCATAGCACCCATCTCCATAGAGCGCATCACCATGGCGTGACCATTAGACACGACACTTTGCCCGACGAGTGCGAGTAAAGTGAATATGACTAATAGATAACGACTAAGTGTCTGATGCATATGTATTCCAAATAATGAACGACTCGATTTTAGCATAGAGGCATTATGCTGCAATGCGTTAACTCACATTTCAGTTAATGCCCCTGCTTGTAAACTCCTAAGGTTTATTATTTAGAAGGGTGACTTTCCAGCATATCCGCCATCAATTGGCTGTGGTTTTGCAGGGGTAGTTGCTGCGGTTCGGCGCCATCCACGCTTAACTGAATGCTAGGGTTTTTAATAAAACGTTTAGCATCGGCTTCGCTGACTAATTTAGTTGGGGTGTTGATTTGGTAATTAGACTCCGGCGCGACATTTAGGGTAAAGAATAAAGGCTCTGATTTGACCCAAGTGCCGCTATCATCGGCGCGATAGCTAAACATGTCTTGATATTTAACTTCGACCAGCACTTTACCTTCTGGCAATTGCACAGGTTTAAAGGCTTTCGTGGCTTGGCCATTAATACTGACCACATTGAGGGTATCTGTGCCTTTTAAGGTTGCCGCAGTTGCAGTCACGCTAATCGCCAAAGTGCTCATGATTAAAGTAGCGCCAACGAATGCTTTATTTAATAAAGTGGTTTTCATAATAAACTCCAAAAATTTGCTGTATCGCGAGGGTGCGCAATCGTGGTGGCACCGTCGCGGAATATTGAATCGATTTAATCGTTAAAAAGATCGGTTACAGCAAATCGGAGTTGGGAGGTGGCGTGGTTAACCCGAGGTCGGCCGTTTGAATCGCCCAACCTTGGACCGCAATACGCTTACTTGCATGATTCATCAAGGCAAGTTGAGGCTGTGAGGCGGTAAGATAAAGTTGTGCGAGACAATGGGTTTTACAATGGTTGGTGAGGGAGTCTTGGCAATGCAGCATGCATTCGTCTGGAGGACAATCTGGCATGGCACAATTCATCTTGCCATCGACCATCTGCATGCTGGGCGTATCGTGGAAGTCATTCATCGCTGAAGTTGGCATAGCATTCACCATCGCCGATTGGGCGATAAGTGAAAATAACAATGCTATGGTGATCCAAAACTTAGCCATAAAAACTCGATTAATGTGTACCTGTTCCTAAAGACCAATAAAAGTCCGGAAAAGTTTCATCCAAAATTCATTTTTTTCTTTTTTATCGGAAAAAACACCTTAAAAGAAAGCTATAAACGGGGTAAATGTCGCGTGGATCACATTTTTGTATTCTAAAAATGATTTCATTGTCTTAGCTTTTTAAGGTAGTACTTAATCATTGATCGCTTAGCATAATGATTAATGTATTAGTGAGAGTTGAAGTACCACATGGCTCTGCTAAGCTGGTTTGAGCGAGTTGTCGTATTAAGAGTTAGACCTAAGTCTCATTTTGCACTTTTAAGTTTAAATTAATCGGCATTTTTAGGCTTAGAATCAAATTTCTAATAAATGAAAAAATATAAAATAGTCTTATAAAAACTAATTTTGACAATATTTTTTGGAGATAGAGTGATGAACTGGCGTGCACTATTTAAACCAAGCGCAAAATATTCCATCCTGGCGCTGATCGTCGTCGGTATTGTTATCGGTGTTGTCGGCTATTTTGCAACCCAACAAACCTTACATGCGACAAGCGAAGACGCATTCTGTATGAGCTGCCATAGCAACCACTCATTGAAAGATGAAGTGTTAGCTTCTGCCCACGGCGGTGGTCGTGCTGGTGTGACTGTACAATGTCAAGACTGCCACTTACCACACGGTCCTGTGGATTACTTGATTAAGAAGATCATCGTATCTAAAGACTTATATGGTTTCTTAACTATCGATGGCTTTAACACTCAAGCTTGGTTAGACGAAAACCGCAAAGAGCAAGCTGACAAAGCTTTAGCTTACTTCCGTGGTAATGACTCTGCGAACTGCCAACACTGCCATACTCGTATTTATGAAAATCAACCAGATACTATGAAGCCAATGGCTGTGAGAATGCACAGCAACAACTTCAAGAAAGATCCTGAAGCGAGAAAGACCTGTGTGGATTGTCACAAAGGTGTCGCTCACCCCTATCCAAAAGGATAAGGTTTAGCGCTTCAATAGCTTGATATTCAAATAAAAAGCCCTCGTAAGAGGGCTTTTTGCTTTCTAACCTTATAAGTCTTGGCTATTGATTAATGCCACTCTTCGGGACAAGGCGCTTAGCGAAATGTGATGCACCATTTGCGTGGGAGCAGTGCAGGCATCGGCAATCACTTGTATTGAATAGGCTTGTGCCGCGGGCGATAGCGCCGTATGGGTCACGCAGTTTTGCGTCATGATGCCGCATAAGAGTAAATGCTTGATCTGCATACCTTGGAGTAAGTGGGCCAGCTCTGTGCCATCGAAACTGTCGGCAAATTGTTTTACCACAATGGGGGCGTTGGGCAGCTCTGCTAAAAGCGCTGGATGGATTTCGACTCCTTGGGTGTTTGGGTTAAAAAAGGGCGACTCACCCGGAGTCGTATCGGCGATATGCTGCACGAGAATAATAGGTATCACCTGTTGCTGGGCACGCTGCACTGAGTGCAAGGTGCGCGCTAATGCCTCATCGACTTGCCATTGCGGGTAAGCACCATGGCTAAAGTAATCATTCTGCACATCAATAATCACTAAGGCGCTGTTCGCTGGGATCTTATTTAAGCTCGACATAATTTTCTCCTGTTCGTTTTCTCTTGCAAAAGATGTCTTCGAAGGAGAGTTTGCGGTAGATTCATGCCCATTAAGAGTGGCAGAAATGACATCTATGGTGCTTAAATTGACAAATTTTGCCGAACCATCCCCATTAAAAGTGGCGATATTAGTCATACCCGGTTGTTTAGCTTCGGCCGTATTTGGCTTAGAAGAGATGTTGCTGGTGGCTAACAAGCTGATGTTAGCTGACGAACATAAATCCCTAGGCTCAAGCAGTTTTGCAGTGACTCGGTTATCCCTAGAGGAGATGAGTCTCGAAGAGTGCTATCAATTAGTGATTATCCCGCCGAGCATAGAAACTGAGTTTTACTTCAATGCGGCGCCTTCATTGCGATTATGGTTACAGCAGCAACATGCCCAAGGCGCTATCCTCTGCTCCGCCTGTGCGGGAGCATTTGTGCTGGCCGCCGCGGGTTTACTCGATGGCCGCAAGGCGACAACCCATTGGGGATTAGTGGAAACATTTGAGACTCAATATCCGCAGGTAAAACTCGAGATCGAGAAAATCATGGTCAACGAGGGCGATATCATCACAGCTGCTGGCATGATGTCTTGGCTCGACTTGGGGCTAGAGTTAGTGGCGCAGTTTTGCCATGTGAAAGTCATGCGCCAGCTGGGTAAGTACCTTGTTATCGACACCGGCGGGCGTGAACAGCGTTATTACCAACAGTTTTTACCTAAGCGAGATCATGGGGATGTAGTCATCTTGGGTCTGCAAAATCGCCTGCAGACTGACTATGGTCAGCCGATAAGTGTTGCGGTTTTGGCGCAGCAGTGCTGCATGGGCGAGCGAACTTTTCTGCGACGTTTTGTGAAAGCAACAGGGCATAAGCCTAATGAATACCTGCAAAAACTCAGGATCCAAAAGGCTTGTGACTTACTCGAAAATAGTCCACTGAATTTCGAGACTATAGCGCATCAAGTTGGCTATGAGGATGTGAGCGCCTGTCGCAAAGCGTTTACCCGTATTACCGGCCTAACCCCGAGTGCATTTTGGCAACGATTTAGTGCGCTTACGCCTGCGCCAACACCTGTCGACGATAGCTCAATAAACTAAATACGCCGAAGATAAACACTTGCAGATAATCTTGCTTGCGTAGCATCAGCAGGTTTTTAAACAGCATATGGAAGATGGCGACTTGGAAGCAATGCATCAGGCAAGTAATGCCAAGCAAGATATTGAGAATAATGCCGATATTACCTGCAAAAGGTATTACAAGGTTATAAGCCATCATCAGCCATGCGATTAAGGTAATGGCTTTGCCCATATTGATCAGAAACGACATGCTATTCCTCGGTGTTCGTCTGAGAGTCTTCGGCCTGGTATTGGTATAAGCGATAGCTGACTTGCCCTGCGGTCTTATCCTTGAGCGGTTGCCAAGTCGCAGGAACTGCCATTTGAGTTAATTCCGACTCAATCTCCACATAAATTAGCGCGCCATCATTAAGCCAACCTTGGCTGTCCAATAGTTGAATGGTTTTTTCTGCCAAGCCTTTGCGGAAAGGCGGATCGATAAACACCACGTCAAACCCTTGGTCGCAGCCATTTTGCAGTTCGACTAGAGTATCGGCGTTGAGTACCTCGGCATTGTCGCACTTGAGGGTATTGAGATTCGCTTTAAGTTGCATAGCGGCAGGACGTTGCAACTCGATAATCTTGGCGTAACTGGCATAGCGTGAGAGAGACTCAAGCGCCAATGCACCGCTGCCACCAAAGCAATCGAGCACCCTTGCATGGGCAATATCATTGGCAAGCCAGTTAAATAGGGTTTCACGGACTCTATCTGTGGTCGGCCGCAGGCCGTCTAAATCATGGATGGGCAGTTTGCGTGAACGCCATTGCCCGGCAATGATCCGCACCTGGCCACTACCGGCTTTCTTATTGGCCGTTTGACTCTTGGTCGCTTGCTTGTTGTTTGCACGATTATTAGCCAAAGTGCCCCCGTGATTTTGCCTGAAGAAAGAAAGTGGTAGACTATGCCACCTTAATAAAGGCCACTATTTTATATCAAACTCCTAGTAAAAGGTGAGAAGGCTGATAGAGCAGAACTAATTGCCGACTTTTTGGGCGTAATTGCCGCGGTAATCTGGTATAACGGCAGGGTCTTATTTTAAATTCAACACTGAAGTAGAGCGCTGGAATTACACATGGCAAAGAAAGGTTTTTTCTCCTGGTTTCGTAAAGATAAATCACAAGATGAGGTTGTCGAGCAAACCCCAGTCTCTACTCCATCGCAAACCGAGCAAGCCGAAGCATTAGCAAAGCAGCAAGCTGAAGAAGCCCGTCTCGCGGCGGAACAGGCAGCCGCCGAACAGGCTCTAGCCGACAAATTAGCGGCCGAAAAAGCAGAAGCGGAAAGAGTTGCAGCAGAACAAGCTGCAAAGGCTCAAGCAGAAGCAGAAGCCCAGCGTGTTGCCGAAGAGCAAGCTGCACGTATAGCCGAACAACAGGCCGCCGAAGCCGCGCATTTAGCGGCGGAGCAAGCTCTAGCAGAGCAGTTAGCCGCTGAACAAGCGCAAGCGGAAAGAGTTGCAGCAGAACAAGCGGCAAAAGCTCAAGCAGAAGCAGAAGCAGAAGCCCTGCGCATTGCTGAAGAGCAAGCAGCACGTTTAGTCGAACAACAGGCCGCCGAAGCCGCGCGTTTAGCGGCGGAGCAAGCTCAGGCAGAGCAGTTAGCCGCTGAACAAGCAGAAGCCGAGAGAGTTGCAGCAGAACAAGCCGCAAAATCTCAAGCAGAAGCAGAAGCCCTGCGCATTGCCGAAGAGCAAGCTGCACGTTTAGCCGAACAACAAGCCGCCGAAGCCGCGCGTTTAGCGGCGGAGCAAGCTCAGGCTGAGCAGTTAGCCGCTGAACAAGAAGAAGCCGAAAGAGTTGCTGCAGAAGCCCAAGCAGAGCGAGCTGCTGCTGAACAGGTCCAAGCTGAACAACCCCTTGAGCAACAACCCGAACCTCAGGCAAAACCCGCCAAAGAAAGTTTCTTCGCGCGGTTAAAGCGCGGCCTGATGCGCACTAGCGAAAATATTGGTAGCGGTTTCATCGGGTTATTCCGTGGTAAAAAAATCGATGATGATCTGTTTGAAGAGCTGGAAGAGCAGCTATTAATCGCCGACGTGGGGGTTGAAACCACTTCACGCCTTATCCAGAGCCTGACCGAACATGCGTCTCGCAAGCAACTAAAAGATGCCGAAGCGCTCTACGATTTGCTGCGTGATGAAATGCAGAAGACCCTCGATCCTGTCGCTATCCCTTTAGTGCCTGAAAATGCTAACGGCCCTTATGTGATTCTAATGGTTGGCGTTAACGGTGTGGGTAAAACCACCACTATCGGTAAACTGGCGAAGCAATATCAGCGTCAGGGCAAGTCTGTGATGTTAGCGGCGGGCGATACCTTCCGTGCTGCAGCGGTTGAGCAATTACAGGTTTGGGGTCAACGTAATAATATTCCCGTGGTGGCTCAGCATACGGGCGCAGACAGTGCCTCGGTACTCTTCGATGCGCTGCAAGCGGCCAAGGCCCGTAAGATTGATATCTTGATTGCCGATACCGCCGGTCGTCTGCAAAACAAGTCGCATCTGATGGAAGAGTTAAAGAAAGTGGTGCGGGTGATGAAGAAGCTCGACCCTGAGGCGCCACACGAAGTGATGCTGACCTTAGATGCGAGCACGGGCCAAAATGCCATTAGCCAAGCGCAGCTATTCCAAGAGGCCGTTGGCGTTACTGGCATGACCATCAGCAAGCTCGACGGTACCGCCAAAGGCGGCGTGGTGTTTGCGATTGCCGATAAGTTTAAAATCCCGCTACGTTATATTGGCGTGGGTGAGCAAATTGATGATTTGCGTACCTTTAATTCTAAAGAATTTATTGATGCCTTGTTCACTCAAGAGAAAGCGGATAGCTAATTTATGATTGATTTTCAGCAGGTCAGTAAGATTTATCCTGGTGGCCAAATGGCACTGGAAGAGGTGAATTTTCATCTACAAAAAGGTGAAATGGCATTCTTAACCGGCCATTCGGGCGCGGGTAAGAGTACCCTGTTGAAATTAATCACAGTGATCGAGCGCGCAACCACTGGCCGGGTGGCGATTAATGGCCACGATATTGCCAAAATCAGCCCTAAACACGTGCCCTATTTGCGCCGCAATATTGGAATGATTTTCCAAAACCATCATCTATTGATGGACAGAAGCGTATTCGACAACGTCGCCTTGCCATTAGTGATTGAAGGTTTTTCCCACGGTGAGATCCGCAAACGTGTCGCTGGTGCGCTGGATATGGTGGGTTTGTATGGCAAAGAGCGCCATAACCCCATCATGTTATCCGGTGGTGAGCAGCAACGTGTCGGTATCGCCCGCGCCATTGTGAATAAACCGCCACTATTGCTGGCCGACGAACCGACGGGTAACTTAGATCCTAAGTTGTCGATGGATATTTTGCGCTTATTCGAAACCTTTAACGATGCAGGCACTAGCGTGCTTATTGCTACCCACGATTTGGGGCTGATTGCGCGGATGAAGTACCGCACTTTTACCCTGAAACAAGGGCGTATGCTCGGCGCACAGGAATTACACCATGGACACGCGACGGCTCGAGGTGATGCGCAATGAGTGACAACGCTAAATTAACGCGCAGCAAGTTGCCCATTTCGGGGCGTATCGTGATGTTTTTTATTCGCCATGTGCAGCAAGCCATGGCGAGTATGGGTGAGTTGTGGCGCAGCCCTGTTTCTTCTCTGATGACGATGGCGGTTCTCGGTGTGAGTCTAAGCTTACCCGCGGCGCTGCAAGTGTTAGTGAAAAATGCCGAGACCATTACTAGCTCTTGGAACAGCGCGGCGGAGATTTCACTGTTTATCGATGAAAATCGCAGCGAGCAGACAATTCAAAGTTTACTGACCCGCATCCGAGCCTATGCCGAAGTGGAAAAGGTGCAGTATATCGACCGCAATCAAGCGCTCGAAGAGTTTCAGCGCCTGTCGGGGTTTGGTGAAGCGTTAGCCTATCTCGATAAAAACCCGCTGCCAGCGGTGATTACCGTGACGCCGACCCAGCGTTATTCGACCCCAGTGGGTGCCCGTGAGTTGTTGTCTAAGCTGGAGCGCGAGCCTGAAATCAGTTTTGGCCGCTTAGATATTGAATGGCTAGAGCGTCTGCAAGCCGTGGTGCGCTTACTCGAACGTACCGTGATGGCGATTGCTGCTTTACTGGTGCTCGCCGTGGTGTTGGTGATAGGTAACACCATTCGCTTGGCGATTATGAACCGTCGCACTGAAATTGAAGTGATGAAGCTGGTCGGCGCGACAGAGTCCTTTATTCAGCGCCCTTTCCTTTATACCGGTATTTGGTACGGGGTTATTGGTGGCGTATTGGCTTGGCTTATCATTAACATATTGGTTTGGTATCTGGATTCAGCGCTCGCTGAGCTGCTCGGTTTGTACGGCAGTCAGTTAGAGATGAAGTCTTTGACCTTTACCGAACTGCTACAATTAGTGGGCTTAGCCTCCTTCTTAGGTTGGCTGGGCTCTTACCTTTCGGTAAGACAACATTTAAGAGCGATTGAACCTTCTTAATGATCAATCGTTTATCGTTTAAAAATGCGGCTAGATAAGGCAGGCGATGAACTTTTGTTCACTTGCAATGTCTATTCAACGGGGTTAAAAGTAACACCCCAGACGAGCGAAGGTTGACATACTCTGTCAATTAGCCGATAGTTCGTCAGCTCATCCTTAAGGTGTTTTGAGTTAAGCCACAGGATGAAATCGACTTATATTTGATAAGTAGTAAGAGAGTAGGAGCGCGAATGACCTTTCAAACGCAATCAATGGCACTAACAGTCCCTCAGGGCAGCAGTAGTTTAGAAGCTTATATCCATTCAGTGACTAGCATGACAATGTTAGACGCTGAGACTGAGTATGAGTTAGCCAAGCGTTTGCAGGAAACGGGTGATCTGCAAGCGGCGAAGCAACTGATTATGTCGCACTTACGTTTTGTGGTGCACGTTGCTAAGGGCTACTCAGGTTACGGTCTGCCACAGGCGGATTTGATCCAAGAAGGCAACATCGGTCTGATGAAAGCGGTTAAGCGCTTCGATCCCGATGTAGGTGTTCGTCTAGTGTCTTTTGCTGTGCACTGGATTAAAGCCGAAATTCACGAATATGTGCTGAAAAACTGGCGCATTGTTAAAGTTGCAACCACCAAAGCACAACGTAAGTTGTTCTTTAATATCCGTAAAGCGAAAACTCGCCTCGGTTGGTTTAGCGATGATGAAGTTGCAATGGTGGCAGAAAACTTAGGTGTATCTAAGGCCGATGTGACTGAGATGGAATCACGTATGGCGGCGCAGGATCCTGCGTTTGACCTGAGCAGTGATAACGATGATGAGCAGGATTTTGCCCCTGTACATTATCTCGAAGATCATTCATCAGATTTAGCCGAAAACATCGAAAACGATAACTGGGAATCCAATGCCCAAGGTCGTTTATTATCGGCCATCAAAACCTTAGACGAGCGTAGCCAGCATATTCTGCGTGCCCGTTGGTTAGACGATGATAAAACCACACTGCAAGAATTGGCAGAAACCTATCAAGTCTCGGCTGAGCGCATTCGCCAGTTAGAGAAAAACGCCATGAACAAGCTTAAGGCTTGTATGGAAGCCTAATTCGGCTCGGCGTGAGAACATAAAAAAACCTGCTGTGGCAGGTTTTTTTATGTCTGAAATCAACAGGATTCGGATTGAATCGCGGCAATAAGTTGCTTGCGATTCACTTTTAAACCCGTTTGCTCGGTATTTTCTGGCCAAGGGTAATAGCGGCGCGGCCTTTTAAAGCGAGCGATTTTATCGGCGAGAAAGACTTCAAGCTCAGCCTCTATTGCACTTATCTCTTGGCTTGTGCTGCCGAAAATAATGTCGCCACGAATAATGGCGGCGGGGAGTTGGCCGAAGGTGACGTCTGGCTGAGGAAAGACGATCGCCTCGTCAATTAGCGGATGCAGTTTGAGCGCCGCTTCAATTTCCTCTGGCTGAATGTTCTCGCCGCCACTGATAAACATATTATCGACGCGGCCCAAGATCTTAAGATTGCTGTTAGCATCCCATTCGCCCCTGTCTTTGGTATAAAACCAACCCTCGGCATCGAGTTGTTTTTCAATGCCATTATCCGTGAGATAGCCCATAAATAAGCAATCTCCCCGCACCCAAATCACCCCATCGACAATTTTGAGCTCACGCCCTGGGAGTAATTTGCCACTGGTGCCATCGCTTAGCGCTGGGCCTGTGGTAATTTGCGAGCCCATTTCCGTCATGCCGTAACTGGTAAAGCTGGCAATATGCCGCTGTTCGAGCTGTTTAAGCAAATCGACAGAAATTGCGCCGCCGCCGAGTAGCAGGGCTTTAATGCTCTTGAGTGAAGCCTGTTTGTCGGCGAGTAGATTGAGTAACTGTGTCGGCACTAGGGAAGCATGGGTTAAGCCGTCGCGCTCGATTTGCGCCTGCAGTGGGAGAGTGGTATCCGGCAGCACTACCGTCGCCGCCACTAAGGCGCAGCGGTTGAGAATGGCGAGGCCACCAATATGAAATAGTGGTAAGGATAGTAACCAAGCATCACCTGTGACCAGCGGGATCAGGCTGCGAGCGCCCTCGGCATTGGCAATGTGATTCGCAAGATGGTGCACGGCCGCCTTAGGAAAACCGCTGGAGCCAGAGGTTAAAATCACATTGCTCGGGCGATAAATATCAAAGGCTGTCGCGGCTAGGTCGGCGCTAGGAGCCGCATCGAGACTAAAATCCAGCGTGAGTTGATGACTGCCTAATAAGGCCGGCGCCGCTTCGCTCCAATAGAAAGGAATGTGGTGGCTATCGATAAGCTCTTGAACTTGCGCCAGCGGAAAACGTGGCGAGATAGGAAAGAAGATTGCGCCAATATCCACGCAGGCCCAATACAGGCAAATCATCTCTAGATTATTGCGGCTGATACATGCCAGTGGTTGCCCTTGGCCTACGCCAATACGGGTGAGCTGTTCACCCAAGGCCTGCACCATATGGCTTAAGCGGGCGTAGCTGATGTCTTGCCCATTACACTTAACTGCCGTTTGTGTGGGTGAGGTGAGCGCCGCGCGATGTAATGGCGAGATACCTTGTTGTGCAATGGATTGGGATGGTGCCAATGTTTGAGATTCGGACATTGGCGATTAATCCTGCTGCGTACTGGCGACAAGTTTAAGTTGATGAAGCTTTAAGCATTGGGGCTTACCGCTTGGTACGCTTAAGTCTTGGCTGAAGGCGCTCAAAGTATCGAGCCCTGGGATTTCATCGGGCGTCAGTATGGCGGCTAAATGGGCCAAGTCATTGATGCCTAAGCTGGTCTCAAGGCTTGAGCTTATGATACAGCGCACGCCATGGCTGTGGGCCTCGTCGATAAGGCGCTGAAGTTTTTCAATACTGCCAAGTAGCATGGGTTTGATGATGAGTGCCGTGAGTCCCTCGTGCATCACAAATTGATAATCCGGCTCATTGAGGGATTCATCTAAGGCGTAGGGCAGAGGAATAGCGCGATACAGGGTTTGATTATCCTGCGGATGCTGGCAAGGTTCCTCAATATATTCAATGCTCTCTAGCGGTAAACAGGCAGCAAAATCGAGAGCCTGTTCTAAGCTAAAGCCGCGATTAGCATCTAAGCGCAGCTTGAGATCGGGCCTCTGGCCTAAGATGCCATAAATCAAGCTTAATTCATCTTCCACTGAGGTTTGCGCAACCTTCACTTTGACTGAGCGGGCGCCGCTATCAAGACTCGCAATGTTAGCAATCAATTCAGTTTTAGGCGCATCCACTGGCTGATAAATCAACGGCACAGTGGCGGTAACTGGGCGCACCGACTCGAGTTTTCCGCTGAGTTTGGCGTGCAATAGGCTTAAGCCAAAGGCCATGGACGGATAGGGGCTCGCTTCGGCCTGCTCGAGCAAGTAATCGATAGGCTGATTTTGCAGCTCGGGCAATAGCGCCACTAAGGCCTGTTGTACTTCGTCTAGGCTCTCGCGGCTAAAACCGGACAATGGCTGCTGGTCGATATCAACCCCTGAGAGCGGCGCGATTTCAACCTGTTGCTCGCTTTCTTCGCCCTCTGCTTGTGCCTTTGCCTGCAACACTAAGCCTACTCTGTGGTCGATGCGTTGTTTCCCCACGGGTAAAAAGCGGTCTAAGGGTAGGCGATATAAGTACAAGCTGAGCGAAGTTAAGATCATATTTTCCCTAAATTTATCTGTTTCAAGTCATCGATTTTTTAAGCTTTAGTGCGCTTAAGCAGGCGACTAATGCCGTGGGATTGGCCTGATGTATGTTATGCCCAGCCTGTTCAATCTGATGCAAGATGATGGGTTGTTGTGCTTGCCAATCCTTTGCTATGGCAGTGAATTTAGCATCTTGGCTGCCAGCAAAAAAATGGCATTCATAGCCAAGGCTTTCAGGTACATCCCAGAGAGAGGCTTGGCGAGCCAGCGATGTGGCCAAAAAGATCTGTTTTAGTGTCTGCTTGGGATGTTGGTCGAGCAGCGACGCACGTTTTGCTACCAAGGCATGCCGTGCCTTGTCGGACATATCGGCAAACACCGCTTGCTGGTACCAAAGCTGTAAAAAATCCCTACTGCTTAAGCTGAGTAAGCGTTTGGCCCACAAGTTGTCGTTTTTACTGCGTGCGGCTTGCTCTGCGGTATCGGTTAGCCCGGGATGACAGGACTCTAGCCATAAGCTCAAAACGCGCTGCGGATACGCCTTTGCAAGGTGCAGAGCGATGCGGCCGCCGAGGGAATAACCGTAGAGATAAAAGGATTCAATACCAAGGCGATCGAGGCGGCTGATAATGTCTTGAACACAATGCTCAAAACCATTGGCGAGCGTCGATGGCAGCTCATGCTGATTATCGCCGTGTCCGGGTAAATCGAGGCAGATACAGTGAAAATGCTGGCTCAGTGCGGGGATAAGCGGCAGCCAATCGGCCTTAGTCCCTAAAAAGCCGTGAAGCAGGACTAAGTTTGGCTGCGAGACTTCCCCGTAACGGGCCACGGTTGGCATTAGCTTTGTTTCACCCATAAATTCAGCGCGGCGATCTGCTCGCTGGCTTGGTGTTGGCTTACACTGACTTCGATCACTGAGGCGCCCTGATAATCCAGCGCTTCGTGATAACAGCTTTGGAAGTCGGCTAAATTATCCACTTGATTATATGGCAGATTAAACATGGCAGCGGCGTAACCAAACTCTAGGCCATGGCTTAAGCGGTAGTAATCACTGCGCAGCTCCTCGTTAGGAACGGGCAAGAGATTAAAGATATTGCCGCCGTCGTTGTTGAGAATAATGATCACCAGAGGGCTGGTTAAGCTGCGGGCAATGGCAAAAGAGTTGAGATCATGCAACTGGGATAAGTCCCCAATAATCAAGCTCGTGGGTTTACCTTGATGCGCGGCAATGCCGCAGGCGGTGGCCAGTAAGCCGTCGATCCCCGATGCACCACGGTTGGTGTAAGTGGTGGCCGTGCAGCAACTCACTGGGGCGTACATATCGTATAACCGCACGGGCAGACTATTGCCAATAAACAATTGCTGCTCTAACGGCCGCGTATTGGCAATGGCGCGGATAATCTGCGCCTCACCAAACTCACCTTGATCGATATTACGTACAAATAAACTATGTAATTCATCGTTGTAGGTGACTAAGGTGTTGGCCCAATTGGCCGAAGAGGAACGATACCAATTAAGTTGAGCAAATTGCGCTGCGTTGGCGTGCCAAATGTGTTTGGCATTATGGCTTGGGTCGAGCCTGTCCTGTTGTGGCAGCACTTGCCAGTAACTGTGCCAGTTTTGCTCGGCAAGGTAAGCAATCAAACGCTTAGACAATAAGCGCCCACCAAACACCAGCACGCGGTCCGCCTCTTGCAACAGATTGCGCGCCTTAGGGTGTTGCAGTAGTTGGTCAATATTGCCTATCGCCGCAGGATGTTGCCGAAGTTGTGACTGTGCATCAGTCAGCAATGGCCAACCAATCTTTTGTGAGAGGGCGATGAGTTGCTGTGGATCTTGCTCCGGCGTGAGTGTACCCGCGATGATGACGCCCTTACCGTGGACGAAACGCATAATGGCATCATCGCTCGGGCTGCTGAGTTGTTCACTCTTACCGTATTGAGTGTAGGGTTTGGCGTGTTGCAGCCAAGTTTGCAGTGGCCTCAGATAAGGCGATTCGCTATCGAGAATGGTGCCACTCATCTCACTCGGATATAGAGGTTCCCGGTACATACAGTTGATATGCACAGGGCGTGTTTGGTTTGCCACCGCCTCATCGAGGGTTGTGAGTAACATCTGCGGCGCAATGTGCGCATCTGGCGTGGGCAGGTTTACCTGCTGGGCATAATTGGCAAAAATCGCCGGCTGCACTATGGCTTGGTTGGCGCCGCAACCGAGTAACTCTGGCGGCCTGTCACCGCTTAAGACAATCAAGGGCACATGGGTCAACCAAGCTTCGACTATCGCAGGATAAAGGTTGGCGACGGCCGTGCCTGAGGTGGTGATAATCGCCACGGGGGCGCAGCTGGCTTTGGCTAATCCGAGTGCCATAAAACCTAAGCCACGCTCATCGAAATGCAAGTGACGTTTAAGCTTGGTTTGCTGAGCCGCGGCTAAGGTTAGCGGTGTCGAGCGTGAGCCCGGCGCCATGCAGACATGCTGCACACCAAGACGTGCTAATTCTTCCAGAATAAGTGCGCCCCACATCAGGTTCAGTGTGGCTGTGTTTTCGGTTCGCATAGCAAGATCTATCAGGATAAAGATGGGCTTAGTGTAACGTGTTTGGCGGGCAAGATGTATGCCTGGCTTAACAAAACTTGGGTCGACATTGTGGGGGATGAGGTGGAGCCTAAGCTAAGGCAGAGTATGCCTATCACCTCGTATTACAAGATGAAAATTCTGGTTCAGGAGCCGCTAAATAATATGGTCGACAATTTTCTTTATCTGTCCGCTTAGCCAGAGCAAGTCCTCATTCACCTTATTCGGTTGGTTTTTTTGCACGAGGAAAATCGTTGGCGCTTCGGTGTGGGCGTACAAACGTTCGGCCTCCAGTTGCGACAGCTGACAAGTGTGTAACTCGGGAATATCGCTCACCATCTCGTAGACCACTCGATAGGGCAGTAATGAAATTGTCTGGCTCTCGCCGAGATATTCAAACAGGCTAGAAATACTGGTAATGGTAATTTCAGTATTGAGTTTTATGCCATTTTTAATACAGAACTCCTGATATGGGCTGAGGCGAGTGCTGGGGTTGCCAAGATCTGTATTGACATAGGGATACTCGGCGATGCTCTCAAGCGTGATTTCGCGTTTAAAAATCGGATGGTTACGGCTGGCGATGAGGTAAACCTTGTCCATGCGTTGCAGCGTCGTGGTTTGCAACTTATCACCAAAGGCCGCCACATCGGCGGTGCTCTTATTACAGCAAATGCCTAAGGCCACATCGCCATTGATGATGTCCTGTGTCGTGTGCAGCGACCAAGGGGTGATATTAATCTGCATCGGCTTTTGTTCTTCCTTAATGGCCTGCATTAAGGCTTTAGGAAACGCATAGGCAATGAGGCCCGGCGCTGCAATTTCAACATGGGTTTTGACTTGGCTTGCATTTGCCGCGCGCACCTTTTGAAATTTATCCGAGCATTCTATGGTTTGTTTCGCAATAGGATATAAATGAGTTACAAACTCATTTGGAAATAAACCGTATTTTTTACGAATGAAAAGTTCATCGCCAAATGTTTCCCGCAGATTTTTTAGGCTGCGACTTATTTTGGGGGCTGGGATATCTAACGCCTTTGATACATAGGTTGCGGATTTGTTCTCATATAATGAAACCAATATTTTTAAACTCAAAATATCGAGGTTGTCCATGTTATTAATATGCATTTTTTATATTCCTTAATATTGGGCAAGCACTAGATAAGCAAGGAATTATTATGATGTTGGTAATTAAAATTAATGTGAAACTAGTCTCAAGTCTAGCACCTTTTTTCTATCTATGTGTAACAGGAAGTTTAGATTTGAATTTTTTATTTTTCAAAAAACATCTTTAATTTAATTTGAAATTTTAGTTTGTGATATTTGACTATTTGAATTTCAATTTATTAATTAACCATTATCAATATGTGCATTTTAGATTTATGTTAAACGGTAATGTGTTCTGTATCTTAACTTGTTGTTTATGTGTAATTTTGTATTTTTAAATGTGATCTATGTCAAAAAAATAAATGGGATTAACAATAATACTGAAGCTGCTTTAAAGGAGAAAACAAAAATATAATTGTGTTATTGGAGGCGTATATGAACACTTCAGTCATTCTCAGCTATGCGTTTATGTACTTTGTACTATTCGTCGCAGTTCCATTCGTGTTTGTAATGTTTGTCATGACTTGCATTAAGTTTTTTAGAGCAGATCCTGATGACGCTCATCATGAAATGAAACTCAAACCAGTGTTATTTGATGAAGAAAGCTTCAGCTTTTTTAAATCACTCAAAACTGTCGTAGAAGGTAAATATGATGTCTGCTGCAATGTGCCGTTAGACACTGTATTTGATATGGACCAGCATGATGCTGATTTAAATCACGAATGCCGTCTCGACTATGTGTTGATTGACCATGACTCTTCTGAAGTCAAAATGGTGATCAGCGACGCTGGTAAGCAAATTAACTCACCCATGAAAAAGCTGTTCAGTAAATTCAATATTGGCTTTATTGAAATGAACCAGCATAAACAGTGGGATACCCAAAGCCTTAAGCAAGCTTTAGCCGTCTGACCACGACTGTCGGGTTCGGAGCCTTCCGAACCCTGACTTCCTCTGTATTTCCCCATCTATCAATATGAGGACTCGCTATGTCTACACGACAATGGCTGTGGTCATTACGCTTGGGTGTCGTTGCTGTATTGCTCAGTTTTTCTGCTACGAGTGCTGAGCCTGCTAGGCAAATCAACAGTGATGCTTGCATGAAGTGTCATAAGCGTAATGGTCAAATGTTAGGGCATCACGGCCAGGATGCCATGAAAATGACCTGTTCCAGTTGTCACGGTGAAAAGGGTGATCACCCTAAAAAACCAAATGATTTAGTGGTTTTTGGATTAAATGAGGCATCCGAAACCACAGTGCAATTACAAGCATGCCAAAAATGCCACAGGCCCGCCAAACTCAGTTCCCAAGAGTGGACGCATAATGTGCATGCGCAAAAAGTGGCGTGTGCCGCTTGCCATAAATTACATAGCCCAACTGAACCTATGGCCGACATGACGCCTAAGGTTCGCAGTGAGCTGTGCCGTAACTGTCATACAGGCCAGCAGGAGTAAGGTTATGGAAAATTCAAAAAGAAGATTTCTCAAAGGGACATGCGCCCTGTTGGCCGGCGCTTCGGGAGCGACCCTACTCGCGACTGTTAGTGCTTCGAATGAGGCAAAGGCCGAACCCAGCGTGAAGTATGCGCTGATCCACGATGAGACTAAGTGCATAGGTTGCAAAGCCTGTGAGGTTGCATGCCGTGAAACCAACCAGGTGCCCGAGGGCGTGGCACGGCTGAAGATAGAACAAACCGGACCTTACGGAGAATATCCAAACCAGTTTTATCACTTTAGCCGTAAGTCTTGCCAGCACTGTGAAGATGCACCCTGTGTCAATGTCTGCCCGACCGGTGCCGCTTTTATCGATAAAGAGACGGGAATCGTGTCGGTGGATGCGTGGAAGTGTGTGGGCTGTCAGTATTGTATTGCGGCTTGTCCCTACAAAATTCGCTTTATCAATCCCGTTACCCATGCCGCGGACAAGTGTGATTTTTGCCGTGAGACTAATCTGGCCCAAGGTAAACAGCCCGCCTGCGTCGCGGCTTGTCCAACTAAGGCCTTAGTGTTTGGCAACTTAAAGGATCCGAGTTCACAGGTGGTACAAGTGCTGAAGGCTAACCCAACCCAAAGGGCTAAGGTTGACCTAGGAACGCGGCCAAAACTGTTCCGCATTGTGGCCAAATCAGGGGAGGTAGCAATATGAGCGCCCTACATTTTGATACGCTAGTGTGGCATTGGCCGATCGCGATTTACCTGTTTTTAGCCGGCGCATCGGCCGGCGCTATGTTCTTTGCGGTGTTACTCAAACATTTTGTGTTAAAGCATAACGCCTACCAGTCTGGCTTTGTACAAGCGGCCTGTATTGTGGCGCCCGTGGCGGTGATGGCGGGTTTGGGCATTTTAGTCTTGGACTTAACTAAGCCCTTCGATTTTTGGAAGATCTTAGTCTTCTATAATCCCAAGTCAGTGATGTCGATGGGGGTGTTGATTCTGCTGATTTACCAAGTCTTTATGTTTATGTGGATTGGCTTGTTATTCCGTAAACCTATCGATGCTTGGTGTGAGAGTCGCTTCCCCATAGTGCTGAAGTTCACCGCCTGGCTGAGTCGCTTCGAGGCAACTATTACTGGTTTGTTGGTGATCTTCTCCCTCGCACTTGGGGCTTATACCGGCTTTTTGCTGTCGGCCTTACCCGGCTATCCGATGTTGAAAAACCCCGTGTTGCCGCTGCTGTTTTTGGCTTCGGGGCTTTCATCGGGCGCCGCATCTTCCCTCTTGGGTGGCGTGTTGCTTAACGCCAACCCCAATGCCAAGGAAGTACACTTTATCCATAAAGTTGAGATTCCATTGATTTTGGTGGAGATAGTGTTGATCTTCACCTTCTTTATGGGGCTTGTCTTGTCGGGAGGTCAGAGTAAGTTTGCCGCCTTCAATGCGATAGGTTATGGCTTCTGGGGATGGGTCTTCTGGATTGGCATAGTTGGGCTGGGATTATCGGGACCACTGGCAATGAACCTGTTTATGACGGCCACTTCCAAACGTAAGTGGGCCTATGTTGCTGGAACCGCGTGCTTAAGTCTCATTGGTGTACTACTGCTGCGTAACTTTATTCTCTACACGGGGCAAATGACGGTCGTTTAATGGGGCATGGTTCGCCCAAGGTTATAGATAATAAGGAATTACAGTGAATGGCGAAGCGGTGTCTAAGGAATGCACTGTGAGTTAACCCCCTTTAATTACACTGGCTGAAGTAGTTAAAGGTGGGTTGCCTTGTCGCGATTTGCTGTCACAGGGAGGTTATTGGGAAGGGAAGCCATATTTTTGATATTGTTTGCCCTGCCTCCACAAGGGCCTCGCCACCTTTATTCCTTAGGGGTGGCGTTTCTTGTTTGAGGACAAAGCACGCCTATTCACCCGCGTTATTTATCCACTCGCTCATCACCACATGGGTTTTGATTTTAATGATGTCTGTGTGGGTATCGATATATTCACGAATTTCATGCAAGCGGCGCATCGACGGGGCGTGCACATACACCAACAAATCCATATCGCCAGAGATACCGCGGCAAGTGATCACCTCGGGGATGGCGTGGAACACATGCACCACATCGGCGCAGCGCGGGCATTTATGCTGGATTTCGAAATAGGCCGACACGCCTTCCTTTTGCGATTCGCTCAGCAAAACCTGATAGCCGCGGATCACCCCAGTTTGCTCGAGTTTTTTAATCCGCTCGGCAACCGCACTACGGGAAAGGTTAACCTGCTCAGCGATACTGGAGACACTCTGGCGTGCATCTTGTCGCAGGCTGTGGATGATGGCGGTATCAAACTTATCCAACTTGAGCTCCGATAAAAACGGGTTGTAAAAAAGCGCGAGGCAAATCGCCAAGGCAGGCTAATATCAGTTAAGCACCCTGCGCTGGGGCTGCGCCGTCATTTTGCCGGAAATATGCATTTTTGCCGTCATTTTGCCGGTATTTGCCATGAAGAACACTGAGATTGACGGCAGATTGCGGCGTAAAATCTCACTATACTGACGGCTTCAAAACCACTGAATTTTAACAGATGAACTCACATAGCGGAACTATAGGACGTTGGCAAGGCGCAGGCTTGATGGCCACCACTTTGCTGGGCACAGGGGTGTTTATTCTCCCGCAAATGACAATCGACAAAGCCCAAGCTGGCGCGCTTATCGCGTGGTCACTCCTGACCTTAGCCATTATTCCGGTGGCACTGATTTTTGGTCGATTGGCGAGTGTCTTTCCCCATGCTGCGGGTCCCGCTTATTTTGTCGAAAAGGCCTTTGGCCGCACCGCTGGCCGTACTATTGGGCTGATTTTTTTGCTGGTAGTGCCCATGGGCGCGCCGGCCGCGATTTTGATGACCTTCCAATTTGTTAATGCACTCATCCCCTTAGATGGTTGGTCTAAGGTTGGCGCTGAGGTATTAGTGATTTTTGGCTTGTTCCTACTTAATCTGCGTGGCATTCAAGTCTCGGCCAAACTGCAATTTGGCTTAACCCTTTGTATTGTGTCGATTGTGGTGCTGTTATTCGGGGCGAGTAGTGTGCAACCTGGGCACTTAACCTCATTAGCGAGCTATGGCACGCCAGAAATCCCCACCATTATGATTGCCGCAGGTATCGCCTTTTGGAGTTTCCTTGGGATTGAGGCCATGACTCACCTCGCCGATGATTTTCGTCGCCCGCAGCAGGATATGATCCCAGCGATGATGATGGGTACTGTGCTGGTGGGCATAATTTATGTGGCCTGCACCTTGATTTTGCTGTTAGTACCGACCGATAACAGCGTGGCCATGATTGGCGTGTTCGATGCGCTTTTGGGTGGCTATGGCGCACAAGTGATAGGTGTATTGGGGATTGCCAGTGGTCTTGCTACGGTTAACGTGTATGCCGCCAGTGCCGCACGCCTTATCTGGAGCTTTAGTAATGAAGGCATTTTGCCGCGCTGCTTTGCGGTAAAAAATCGTCACGGTGTGCCAATCCGTGCCTTGGCGGCGTTACTCAGCGTGATGGCGAGTGTGATAGTGCTGACCCACACCACGGGCCAAGAACTCGAGCATTTGATTGCCTGGAGTAATGGGGTGTTCGTGGTGATCTATTTGATGGCGATGTTAGCCGCGGCGAAGTTATTGCCCCGCAGCAACTTACCCTTAGTGGTATTAGGTTGTGGTTTCTGTTTGGCTTTAGGTATCGCGCTTGGGGCAAGCATGGCCTATGTGCTGGTGTTGATTTTGTTCGTGGCACCATTCCTGTGGTGGCAGAAGACGCATATCAGTCGCAAACAGAGCTTAGCGGTAAATAAAGCGTCTTAGTGGCCAAAGTGCTGAGGTATCACTGAATGACGGACCAGAACGCCAACCATCATGCGTTCTGGTCTCTTGGTCTTAAATCTTCTGATCCAGTTTAAAGTCGAGCTGCACCTGTTGATTCAGCTGTGGCACGGCCTTGCCCGAATCAAACTTAGGTTTGTATTTCCAGTTTTGCACCGCTGACAGCGCCGCCTTATCAAACACTCGCTTCGGATTAGCATCGAGCACGCGCACATTGCTAACACTACCATCTGCCGTAATATCAAATCCCACGACCACATAACCTTCCTTGCCATTTTGCGCCGCATCAATGGGATAGCGAGGGGACACTTGCACCACAGGTAAGGCTTCGGCCGTCATTGCCGATTGGGTAAAGAGTGTGGTTTGGGTTGGCATTTCGGGGGTAAAAGTCTGAGTGTTGAAATCGACGAGCTGATTACTTTCGCCCGGAGCTGTGACGCGCTCCCTTGCCGGAATGGGTTTTGGTGGTTCGGGTTTGCGACTTTCCTTCGGCGGAATGGGTGTTCGCTCGCTCATCAAAATATTGATTTGTGGCGCATCGCTCGCTTGTCCGCTCAATGGCTGCGGATTATGGATAAGTTGCGCCATAAACACGAACAAACCTAAGGTGATCAGTGCGCTAACAAGGATAATACCTGTGCGATTAACTAGTACATGTTGGCCCATAGTGCTTCCTTACAATGGATGAACAAGATTTAATCTATATCACCTATCACTAAATTTTAGAAATATTTATTTACAAATAAGCATAATTGTTGAGCAATTTTTGACGGGCTGGAATGGCATAAAGCATGAGCCAATCGCGCTTTCCGAGCGGATTTGTGGCAATCACTGCCTGCTTTCAATATCGTTTGAAGTAAAACAAAAGTGCCGGACGCCATTGATATACGGCGATATCTTTGCAAGCGAGGCTAAATTCTGTGTTCTATATTTTGATCATTCATGTCGAAGGAGAATAAATATGGATTCTGCTGCGCTACTGAGTCGAGTCGATGACTTACCCCGTTTACCTAAAGCCATTAGTGAGCTGCTTGAAGTAGTTAACGATGATAATGCCACGGTCAAAAATATTGCGACTAAGGTGTCCCATGATCCCTTGATCAGCGCTAAGGTGCTGAGGCTGGCAAATTGCGCCCACTATGGTCACAGCCGCGAGGTGGGCAGTATTGACGAAGCCGTAGTGCGCCTTGGCATGCAGACGCTGCGGACGTTAGTCCTAGCGTCGGCGGTGATGGGCTCTGTGCCTAAATGCCAAGGGGTCGATCTCGCGCAGTTTTGGGGCAGACCTTTGAAATTGCACTCTATTGCCAAGAGATGGCTAAACGATGTTGGGTGCAGCCCGATGAGGCCTTTACCTGTGGGATCCTCCACCGGATTGGAGACTTACTGATTGCGGCGATTTCCCCCGAAGATGCCGAGAAGATTACCGAAGCCGTCGCTCAGGGCAAAGATAAGCATACGTTTGAGCGTGAACTGCTCGGCTATGATTCGCCCGATATAGGCGCCTTGTTGGCCCAAAACTGGAAATTTACCCCCGCGCTGGTGCAGGGCATTCTGTATCAGGATCACCCCAAGGATTCGAATCCGTTTTCTAAATTGGCCGCCTTGTTGTGCCTCGCCTATAAAGTGCTGGAGGAGTGGGACAGCATAGATGATGACGATAAAACCAGTTGGTTATCGCAATTAGCGACCAAGAAGGGCTTAAAGATGGAAATGGGGGGATTGCGAGTCAAGTTAACAGAACTGAGAGGCGCAGGATTCGAAATAGGTAAGGCCCTTGCTTAAGAATGTTTAACCCGCAAACGGCAATTTAAAACGTTAAACTCAAAGCATGAATGGCAGCACTGCGATTCATGCTTTTTTATGGGTGCTTTTAGTGTGCCGTTTGGGTCGCTTCGATAGCCTGATTACGCATCTGGATCAGTTCGCTGTGCTTGAGGTACAGCAAATCGGCGGTGCGGCGAATAATTTGATCTTCGTACTGGGAGAGTTGTCCATCGGCATAGGCTAATTGCCACATAGCTAACAGCAACTGTTGTTTTTGCTCCAAGCTAAATTCGGCATTGATGGTATTGGTAAACTCAAACAGCGAGGTGGCATTACCTTGGGCTTTTTTCGCTTCTTCAATCAGTTCATTGGCTTCCTGCGCTGGCATCGACAATGTTTCTGTCAGCAAGGTCGGCAGTAACGCCATTTCTTCCACAGCCAAGGTTTCATCGGCAAATACCACTTCGAGCAACATGCTCGCGGCCGCCAACTTGAGCTGGTGGGCTTTCTCCTCGGGGGAGATGGCCTGAGTGTGGGATTGAAGGAATCGTTTCAGCTTAGCAATCATAAAAGGGCACTGCTCTGGCAAGAAGGGATAACTAAATAGAGTGATTTACGGCGCTAAAGTTCACCCTAAGCCATGTGCTTAGGGTGAAAGCGAAGATTACAGCAGAGAGTTTAGGCCCTTCATCAGAAGATCTGAGCTGCCTTCTGCACCATTTGTCTCAAGGTAAGACTTGGCGATATTGATCATCGGCATAGCGAGATCTTTAGAAATACCCAATTTTTCAAAAGCATCTAACACCATTGCGCTGCCTTGAAGGGAAGATCCAATATTACCCGCCTTAGACAATAGGCCTGAAACGCCCGAGTTAGCGTCAAGCTTTGGCGCTGCGGCTAATAGGCTGTCGGCATTAGGAATGCTGGCGGCTAATTTGGTGTAATCATTCGAACCTAGGCTAGACTGGGCTAGGCCTAACAGGCTGCCTAAACCGCCTTCGGCTTGGTTTTGGCTTAAACCGAGTTGCGACATCACACTACCGACTAACTCGTTGGATTGAGTCGCGGTACCTGTGGCCACTTTTTCTGTTTTTGCTTGTGTTCCTGCGAGGTTATCTAACCAGCCTGCACTGGCGGGAGCCGCTAAAAGCGTGGCGCTGATCAGGATTGAGAGAGTGAGAGTGTGTTTCATGAGTGGCATCCTTTGAGGGTTTGCGCGCAATAAAGGCCCACAGTGTAACGGCTTTGCGACTTTTGTTGCAGTCCTTTTCTGTGATTTACGGTTCACTCAAGTGATTTGTGTTGTGCATTAGGCAGGGATTTTGGGTATCCTTAGCGGCAATTCACGGTGTTAATTTACTTCAATTATTTTGGAAAGGCGCATGTCACTGTCCGCAATTTTGACCGAAGCTTATAACTTTTTCCGTAATCATCTCACTCAGCTTGCCATGCTGACAGTGCCATTACTGTTAGTGCAGGTGGGGATCCAGCTGTGGCTAGGTACAGAGATGAGCAAAGTCGATCTGGAAAACCCACAGTTTGGCGCGCCACATATGATCGCCATGATGCTACTGTTATTGATTTTTTCGGTGCTGATCGCCGCATTAACGCTATTTTTAGAGCTGAGATCCCAGGGACATAATCCCCCGACGGGAATGGTATTGAAGGCAAGCTTACCCTTTGTACCGCCCCTGCTGTTGGCGGGTGTGTTTTCGGGACTGGCGATTTTAGCGCCTGTGATGCTATTTGCTGCGTTCGGTCCTCTGTGGTTAGTCGGCCTCGTCATCAGTTTCTATCTGTTTGCGCGACTCGCCTATGTGAACTTTATGGTGGTGGTTGAACGTCTCACACCGCTAGAAGCCATTAAGGCAAGCTTTAGCTTTAGCGGTCCTATCGTACTGAAAACTATCGCCTTATTGATGCTTTATCTGCCGCTTTCTGTCGTGGGTGCTCAGCTCTCTGGCGCGGCTTCTCTGGGCGGCCTGCCAGTGCAAATGTTGGCGGATACCTTGATGGCATTTATCGGTCTATTCGTGAACTTAGCGCTGTTCCGCCTGTATATGGTGACGAAAAAGCCTACTGCGGAATAATATCAACTGAGTACATTTGAACTGAGGTAAGGATTTATGGGGACAGGGGCTGAGTTACTGGATAGCGAATTTATCCAAGGGTTTTCGGCCTCTCTCCTCGATGATTACCTCAACGCCAAAAACTATGTGCAGGATGTACCCACCCAGTCACTGCTACATATCCGCAGTTTTACCCACAGGCTGACCGAACTACTCGGTCAGGATAAAGCCGTCTCCTTCACCAGTCCCAACCTCTATGATCGTATCGAGCTGTTAAACCAAAAGCGGCTGATTGATGTGAAGACGACCAGAGCCTTGCATCGCCTGCGTGGCGATGGTAACCGTGGTGCCCACCCTGAAAAATACCATTTAACCCAAGAACAATTGCTCGCCTTGGCCCAAAAGGCCATCAAGGATGTGTTGGCCTTAATTGAGCACTTGTATCCTAAGGTGACTGGGCGTGCGGCTCCCGCGTACCAGTACCAAGCCAGCGATGCTGTTACCATTAAAGATCTTTGTTACCGTGCGGTGATGGAAGACGACCCTAAGGCCCAATATCTAGTAGGGATCTCTTTTAAAACCAAAGCATTAATGCTGAAAGAGCAAGAACTTGCCTTGGCTGACCAATCCTATGGTAATGAAGATGAAAATGGTCCAGCGGTAAAGGAAGTGGCGCAAAAAGCCAGTGATACCTTTGCCAAAGCTGCCTATTGGTTTGCCCTTGCGGCGCCAAAACATTCGGATGCCCTCTATGAACATGGGGTGGGGCTTATCCATGGCTATCAAGGGCAGGCCGATGCCATTCAGGGCGAAGCGGCAATTGCCAAGGCCGCTCAGGCGGGTGTCGTCAATGCGATGGCGTTACTGGGGTATTTTTATCTGGTGGGCAGTGAGTCATTTAAGCCGGATTTAGTGCAGGCGAAGCACTATTTACAA
Organism: Shewanella sp. GD04112; assembly: GCF_029835735.1. NCBI lineage: Bacteria > Pseudomonadati > Pseudomonadota > Gammaproteobacteria > Alteromonadales > Shewanellaceae > Shewanella > Shewanella sp. GD04112. The sequence goes on along the minus strand of NZ_JAOEAL010000001.1, from coordinate 4,652,500 downwards.
CTGGCGGCCGAGGGCGAGCAGACCGAAGCCATGGCGAATTTAGGCGTGCTTTACTATCAGGCGAAAGATCTGACCCAAGCCTATCATTTTATTAATAAAGCGGCGCAAGCGGGTTATCCCCATGCCCAGTACCATTTAGCCTTAATGCTCGCCAATGGTGATGGTTGTAAGCGCGATCCTATTGTGAGTGAATATTGGATGGCCGAAGCGGCGGAACAAGGCCAACTCGATGCCATGCTTACCCGCGCACAACACATGCTAAACGATGAAAGTGGTTTGGGTGGCGATGTGAGTCAGGCGGAGCGTTACCTGCGTGAAGTGATTAAATACGGTCACAGCGTGCCAGCCATGATTGAGCTGAGCATGGCACTCGCAGACGGTATTTTAGGGCGCATCGATGTGGTGGGCTCTGCGGCGCTGCTCAACCTCGCGCGCCGTCATGCTAATACCAAAGAGGCCGAGATCATCGAGCCTCTCTGGCAATCACTCGCGCTGCAAATTGATACTGTGCTGGAGATGACTCAAGATCCCGCTGAGATTCAAACCCTTAAGCGCGCAAAGACATTACTAAGCGCCTAGGGCGTGTTGACGTTTCGAGATTAGATTTTGTTCGTTCTGGCATGATGGGTCGTTATTCTACTCAAATGACGAGCGGCTCTTATGACAGAAAGTAAGAGCAAGGGCTTGCCAGATGAACCCTCCGGGCAGCATTTGGCTGGCATTTCTGCTGCGTTATCGTCTGTTTATGTAGAATGACTACACCGCACGGACTTTGCCTTGCATAAAAGCCTGCCAAACTGCTGCAAAAATAATCCTGAAACGTCAACACGCCCTAGTATTATTTCTCATCCTGTTGATGCTCGAAGGTGCGGCCACGATAGTGCTCTGCATGGGGTTCGCGTACCACATTCGCCGAGCGATAAAAGTCCGATGCTTGGCTTGCCGCCTCCTGTGCTTGTGCTTGGGCGCGATTAAACTTACTCATTTGGCGTGCGACATAAAAACGGCTAAATAGCACAACACAGCCGAGCGCAATGGCGCCGAATAAAAGAGCAAAAGGTAATAAAAACAGAGACAAGCAGATTAGGCTGACGCTGATCGCCATGGCTAACCAAGCCCGAGCTCCTGAAATGCGTGGCTGAAATGGGCTCTGTTGAAATTGTTGATAGATCATAAGAACTCCTAATCAAAATGGGCGAGGCGGAAAACGAGTAAAGCCATATTGTAGAGTGGATGTCACCAAGCTGGCGCTGACGATGGGCCTCTTTCCCAATGCTATGGAGGGTCAGTGTGCAATAAATAATCGGATTGGGTCACGTTAATTTGGGTTAATTTACGTTGTTTTACGTCTATGAAGCCGAAATTGTTGTGCCTTTTGTTTGGCTGTGATCTTTGTGTTTGTCTGAGGTTTGTTTTTGGCGTTATTTAGTTATCTTAATGTTTTTGCTTAATTATTTGTTATTCCGACTGTAACGTATTCTTTGTTTGTTGTGCAATATGTGCGAAAATTTAGCCGATATTTTGATTGGTTTTGGCTAAAACTGTAAATTTACGACGTTAACTGCCTGCCTCTCATCATTACCTTCCTTCAGTGCTGTGTAAAACCGTAGATACCAAAATGAACTCATATTCGCTTAAACAAAAGATCCTGATTTCGGTCGTGATCGCGCTTTCCCTCGTCATCGGCTCACTGTCATGGCAAAGCTACTCCAGTCAAAAATCATTGTTGCTGCAAAATAGCCTAGAGCAGGTGCAACGCTTGGGTGAACAACAAGCCGAGCGCATTCAAGAATGGCTCGCAGGACGCCAAGATATCGTAGGCGCATTGGCCTCTAAGGTTGAAGGTAATAGTTTAAGTGCATTACAGCAGGCGCAGGCCTCTGGACGATTCCAGCTGACCTATTTTGGTACCGAGACCGGGCAGATGTTGGATTCAGATCCAAGTATCGACCGCACGGGTTACGATCCGAGAACGCGCCCTTGGTATAAACAGGCGATGAATGAGCGCGGTCTTATCCTGACAAAACCCTATGTTGACGTGGCCTATAACGTGTTAGTGGTCACTATGGCACAGGCAACCTCGCAAGGTGTGGTGGGGGGCGATCTCTCGATTGCGAGCCTAGTCGAGAGTGTGAATCGTATGACGCTCCCCGCCAATGGCTATGCAATCATGATGCACAAAGACGGCACTGTGATTGCTTACAAAGATGCTTCAAAGGCCATGAAGCCTGTCGGCCAAATCGACAACGATCTGAATCATGATTTACCGCAGCAGAGCCGCCAAGCGGGAGCCTTGCTGCCCATGTATTTTGAAAATGAGGGCCGCGACAAGTTAGTCTGGGGCGTCGATATTCCCAATACCGACTGGGAATTGGTGATAGTGCTGGATAAGGAGACCTTAGAGGCGCCGTTAACCAATCTTTTGCTGACGCAATTTGGACTTTCCGCCGTGGTGTTATTGCTGAGCGTGTTGGCGATTTCCTGGTTGGTGAATCTATTGCTAGGTCCACTTGGACGTGTGTCTCAGGCGCTGGCACGCATTGCCGACGGCAATGGCGATTTAACTCAACGCATCGAGGTCGACACTCAGGATGAGGTGGGCGTGTTGGCCGATAGCTTTAACCGTTTTGTCGGCAGCCAGCACCAACTGATCAGCCATATTCGTCAGTTAGCCAGTGAGCTAGATGCGGATGCCGAGCGCAGTCTTAAAACCAACCATATTGCCGTGTCAGAGTTGCAACGTCAGCAGCAGGAAGTGGCTATGGTGGCAACGGCGGTGACCGAAATGGCAAGCGCGACCAATGAAATTGCCGCCAATGCGGAAAACACTGCGACAGCGGCGCAGCAGTCGGCCGCGAGCAGTTTCCAAGGCAAAGAGCTGGTCAACAAAACCCGCAGTTCGATCAATTCCCTAGCCGATGAAGTCGCTCAGGCAACAGACGTGATTGAAGATTTAAGTCGCCATGCTCAGTCGATTTCTAGCATTTTAGCGACTATTCAAGGGATTGCGGAGCAGACTAACCTATTAGCGCTCAACGCTGCGATTGAAGCTGCCCGCGCGGGTGAGCAGGGCCGTGGTTTTGCCGTGGTCGCCGATGAGGTACGGGTATTGTCGCGTCGGACTCAAGATTCGACCCAAGAAGTACATGCGACCATTGAAACCCTGCAACGCACCACAGCAAAAGCCGTGAGTTTGATGGAAAGCAGTCAAATGCTTGCAGGCAACAGCGTGGAAGATGCGAATGCCGCCGCAAAGGCATTGGAGGAGATCACCCAAGCCGTGAATGTGATTTCGGATATGGCGGGCCAAATTGCCACTGCCGCCGAAGAGCAAACCCAGGTAACGGGGGAAATCACCCAAAATACCGTAGCGATCAAGGACGTGACCGACGAAATCACCGAGGCCGCGAAATCGGATCTGACTCAAGCCCAAGGATTAAAGGCGCGTGCGAACGATCTTAATGCTCAGGTAGCGACTTTTATTCTGTAAGTGTGTTGAGTTCAATAAGCCCAGGATACGCTTGTGCCCTGGGCTTTTTTTATGGCTTTTATCCTAAGGTTGCATAAGCTTTTCAACACTTTGGCAGATGGTATCACGCATCCATTTATGGCCTTGGTCTTCATCGTTGCGCTGATGCCAGAGCAGCACATAGGCCATAGGGATAAATTCAAAGGGCAGAGGCAATAGCCTTAGTGGATACAGCTTGCATGCGTGCAGTGCAAAGCTCGACGGCAAAGTGAAAATTAAATCACTGTGGGCACAGATGCTGGCCGCGCCATAAAAATCGGGCACAGTCGTGCTAATTTTGCGCCTGTGGCCAAGGTCGGCCAGAAAGTAATCCAGCGCCCACCAATCACTCCCTTCACAGCGAACCTGCACATGCGCCATATCCAAGTACATGGATAAATCCCATTGGGGCGAGGTGAGTGCGGTCATCAAAGGATGATCTTGGCGCACCAAACACACTTGCCTGTCGGTAAACAGGGTTTGGCAGCTGATGCCATCTGGGAGCCTGTCCGTTTGCGAGTCTGACAGTGGGTGTAGATCCCGCCCCGAGATCCCAAAGTCAATTTGCCCCTGCTGCAAATCGTGCATCGATTTCTCGGTCCACACATAGGAGTCGAGCTTCAGATTCGGTGCAGTGCTTAACAATGGGCCGATAAAATAGGGAATTAAGGTTTCGTAGGCGCTTTCAACCATGGCAAAGGAAAACTGCCTGTTACTGCTGGCCGGCGTAAACGTCGGTGGCTGAGTGAGTTGATATAAGTCCTGCAAAATATTCGACAATTTAAGCCCAATATTGAGCGCATGTGCCGTGGGTTTTAGGCCGTGGGCAGTGCGCTGGAATAGGGGATCATCTAGAGTTTCTCGCAGGCGATTCAAGCTCTTGCTCAATGCCGACTGGCTAATATGTAATCGACTCGCTGCGCGGGTAACGCTCTGCTCTTCGAGCAAAACCTTCAATATCACCAGTAGGTTGAGGTCGATTCTGGCTAAGTTATCGAGATTCATAGATATTCCTCAGGGGAAATTCACTTTGGAAATTATACCATTTCTGTTCATACCTTGAGTTCTTTAAAATAGCGCCCACTGAAATACTTTTTACTGTTTAACCGAGATAAGTTTTATGCGGCGCAATCTGTTACCTATTTTGATGTCTTTGGTGCTACTCAGCCCTCTGGCAATTGATATTTACCTCCCTTCTATGCCCACTATGGCGGCAGAGTTCGCCGTGTCTGCCAGCGAAGTGCAGTCCACCTTAGTGCTGTTTTTATTTGCTATGGGTGTGGGCCAAATTTTGATTGGTCCCTTAGCTGACCGTTATGGACGTCGCCCCGTGGCACTCTTTGGTGTACTACTTTATGGTGCGAGCAGCTTGCTCGCCGCTGCTGCGATTGAATTTCACTGGTTACAACTTGCTCGCGTGCTGCAAGGTTTAGCGGCGTGTTCAACCTCGATTGTGGTCTTTAGCGCTGTGCGTGACTGTTATTCGCCGAAGGAAGGCGCTCGCATTTACAGCTACTTAAATGGTGCTATCTGCGTGATTCCCGCGCTGGCGCCAACCCTTGGTGGCCTGTTAGCCATGCAATTTGGCTGGCGTTCGACCTTTGTGTTTATGACGCTATACGCGATTTTGATGATGCTATTGGTGGGCTATCGTTTACCCGAAACCCGTCCAGCCAATACCGTTAGTACAGGCCCATTGTACCGCTGGAGCCGCTATAAGCCTGTGCTGAGCAATACCCATTTCTTATTCTATGCCTTTGCCTGTATGTCGGCGATGGCGGCAATTTTAAGTTATGTGTCTTACTCTCCCGTGTGGCTTATCGGCCATTTAGGGGTGTCTGAGTTGGCATTTAGCGGTTTGTTCGGTTTGAACGCTGTAGTCAATATTGTGGCCTGTTTTGCCGCGCCGGTGGTGATCCGCAAGTTAGGCAACCGTCCAACCGCCATCCTTGCCTTAGTGCTACTGGTGCTCTCGGCGGTATTGATTATCGCGGCGCAAGCCTTTGGTCCGAGTGTGGGTATGGCTGCCGCCTTTGCCTTTATGCTACCTATGATGTTGTTGTGTATCGGTTTTGCTTTCTTATTAGGCCCTGCGACCAGTATGGCACTGTCAGCCTTTGGTGAGCGTGCAGGAACAGCAACGGCGATGTTAGGTTTTATTCAGATGAGTGGTGCATCGGTGATTGCTGGATTGGTACAGCAAACAAACCTGACCGCCCCCTATGCAGTGGCCTTAGTAATGGGAGTATTTTCTGTCGGATTACTTTCAATGATGGCGCTCAGCCGCTTCGACCACTGGCACCAAGAGCAATTAGCCGCAGAGCATTAATTCGCCCTAAACGGCTAACCCAAAACACCCTTTGCCCGTAGCTTATTTGACCATAACTACGGGCATTTTTTATGGGTAATGCGAGCTGTTATACTGCAGGATAAACGTTTTATAGAGAGTTTGCTTTGAGCCGCCACTATTGTCCTATTTGCTGTTATCCGATGAATGCGTGCCTCTGTGCCCATGTGCAGCCGATACAGCCGCAATCGCAGCTAGTGATATTGCAGCATCCCTCCGAAGTCGAGCATAAAAAGAATAGCGTCAAGGTATTAAGCCTAGTGATACCCAACACCCAAGTGTATGTGGGGGAGACGGAAGCGGATTTTGCATTATTGCGAGAGCAGTTGATTGGCGGCGGGCGTCCTATCTATCTTGTGTATCCCTCAGAACTGAGTGTAAGTGTTGAAAGCCAGACGATTCCTGCCGATTCTGTGCTGTTATTGATCGATGGCACCTGGCGCAAAGCCTTTAAAATTTTGCAACTCAATCCATGGTTAGCTCAATTGCCAGCGGTCCATTTGGCCGAAGGTTATGCCTCGAGATACAAGATCCGCAAATCGAGCCGCAGTGATAGTTTGTCAACCTTAGAAGCGAGTGCTTATATGCTAAAAGCCCTCGAACCGGATTTAGATGTGTCGCCTTTACTGAATGCCTTCGATGCTATGGTGGAGATGCGCATTCGTTCCATGCCACTTGAGGTGAGGCTGCGTTATCAGGGCGCGGGGTAAGTGTTTTTAAATTCTTACGTTTTTGAGACTCCGTACGAATTAAAATAGTTAAAATCTTATTCAGATCACGCTAACGTAACGTAAAACAAGGTTTAATAGCGGTGATTCATTTGCATTGCAAATGATGAGATAGCTTTGCCAGCCAATTGCTTTGCAGGGGAGTGATTCCATTCTTAATGGTGTGCTGGCAGGGCTATCGACCCAATGAGTCAATTCGTAAAAATCCACCCATAAACCAGTCAATTATCACCGCGTTGCAGCTCAACCTTAAGCGATACACCTTTCGGCTAAAAAGGCTTGAGTAAACTGTTCAACCGAGCTGGGATAACCAAACAAAAAGCCTTGCGCAAAACCTTGCCCCATATGGGTAATGATATCTTTTTGCTGCTGCGTTTCAATGCCTTCTGCCACAAAGTGAATGTCGAGAGCCTGCGCTAATTGCACTATCGCATGGCAAAGCTTTTTTCCCGAAGCATCATGTAAACGCAGGGCAAATTCAGCATCAATTTTGACACTGTCTATCGGTAAGGTTCCTAAACGGCTGAGTGATGAGAGACCTGTGCCAAAGTCGTCAATCGCGATGCCTACACCTAAGGCCTTGATGCGCTCAAGGGTTTGGCGGGCTTGTTCGGGTTGGCGTAAAAGCGCAGACTCGGTGATTTCTAAAATCAGCGCTTCGGCGGGCAGAGCGACCATTTCTAGGGCGCTAATTACTTGACCGACAAAATCCACATGCTCCAGCTGCAAGGGAGACACATTGACCGATACTTTAAAATCAGGCTGATAACTTGCGCGCCATATGGCGGCCTGTTTACAGGCTTGCTCAAGTGCCCATTGCCCAATGGTGATGATGAGCCCGGTTTCCTCGAGTAAAGGGACGAACTCCGCCGCTTCATAATGCTCACTTGGGGATTTTTGCCAGCGCAACAGCGCCTCGGCACCTATGGGCTTATTGGTGTGCAAATCCACAATCGCTTGATAGGCAAGATTGAACTGTTTGAGACTATGGGCATGCCTTAGATTATTGATAAGTTTTAATTTAAGCTCGGCAGCTTGGCTCATCGCTTTATCATAAAAGACTAAGTGTGGCTGGTTTTTCTTAGCGCTGTACATAGCGGTATCGGCCAAGCTAATCAGCTGCCCGGCTTGACCGCTGTGGGTTGGGAACAGCGCGATACCAATACTGGTACCGAGGAAGAACTTTTGCCCTTCGATTTCAAATGGACTGTCGAATAGACTCAGTATTTGCTCGGCAAATAATTGAATTTCTTCCTTACAGCTGCATTCCTGTAGCACTAAGGTAAACTCATCGCCCCCCATACGGGCGATATCGGCCTTCTCTATGCAGCCGGCTTCTAAACGCGCGGCCACCAGTTGCAATACCCTGTCACCCATGGAATGACCAAAGCTGTCATTGATGTTCTTAAAACCATTGAGATCTAAAAACATCAGTGCGCCGAGGGCGGAAGGATCATCCTTCAGTTTGTCGAGGGCGCTATTGAGTATTTGCTTGAGATGATAACGGTTCGGCAGCCCCGTTAGCGTGTCGTACATGGCGCGGGTAGTGAGCTGCGTTTCGAGCAGCTTTTTGGTGCTGATATCGCTGAAAATATTCACATGATACAGGGCATTATCATCGGTTTCTATGCGGCGACTGCTCTGCCATGCGGGAAAGTGACTCCCGTCGGATCGTTGTTTAAGTGTCTCACCGTGCCAAAATCCGCGAAGTTTCATGGCGGCTTGGCAATCGGTTTCTTGCCCTGACGGCAGGATTTTGGCCTCTAAAAACTCAGGGGTTTTACCGATTAATTGTTCGGCACTGTAACCACAGATACGGCACATTGCCTTGTTCACAGCCAAGATGCGATTGTCAGCATCTGTGATGTACACGGCCTCAGCACTCTCTTCGAGCGTGGTCGCCATTATTTCCCGTGGGATATGGGCAAAGCCGTCGGAGATCGACGGTCGAACTTGAGTGCGACGGTTGAGGGCTTGTAGCTCAACGAGTACCACGGCTTGTTGCTGCAAATAACAAGGGTAGAGTCTTACCTTGGTGGGGAGTTCTTTACCCTGTTGGCTTAGGTGAAGCCAGCTAAATTCGACATGATTCCCCGATGCCGCCTCAAGAATCATTTCCCGAGCAAATTCAACGCTATTACGCCCGGAGGATTGGATCCTCGGTGAAAAGTCATAGGGCGTGGTATTCACTAAGGCATCGTATTCTGTGCCAAAGTAATCGAGGGTGGCGTTATTTGCGCTAATAAAGCTAAAGCCTTGGATCAGGGCGAGGGGAGTCTGGTGTGGATCGGCTTGCCAGCATGACAGCTTATCTTGCAATACAGGGTCATCTGTACTGAGTTTATTGAGCAAGTGTTGCCATCTGATCATTTAGGATACTCCCTTGTGACGCAAATTAAGGTCACATCCTACAGCCTAGGTACTTCGTTTATAACGAAATTAATTCAAATAGTACATCATTCCATTGAGGTTAAAAATAAACCTAATCGAGGTTTTGTTTAAATCACAACTAAAAACTGACAGTTTAAGATAGATGATTTTCAGTGTTATACACGAAAATCCTCCTAACTCATCACTACAAAATACGGTTTTATGCTATGTTTTGCCCTGAATGCTCAGTTTGCCGTGCCAATCAGCCGAGGAAGGACTCTAAGGAACATAGGATGCAAAAACTTATCCCCACTATCGTATTAAGTGTCGTTGTCGGTCTGGTATTTCCTACCGCGCAAGCGGCTGAACAACCAAAGCCGCGGCTGACCTTAGAGCAAAGGGCCGATAAGGCGCGCATCGATTCAGAAAGAATCGAGCAAGCGCAGCTTGAAAAGGCCCGCCGAGCCGCCCAAGAGACCTCTGTGCGGGAAGAGAAAATCAGGCAACAGTCCAATCCGCAAGATTGGGAAACCCAGCAAAAGCTCAAGGCTCAAAAGCAGTTCGATGAACGGGAAAGCCGCGAGCAAAAATATCTGCAAGAAGCCAAGGAAGCGGCCGCCAAAGAGCGTAAAATTCCCAAACCTTAATCTTTTTAGTTAAAGGCAATATCCGTCGTTTGCCTTACGATGTCTCTAGGAACCGTCGTTGAACACTTGTCCCCTTTGCCACAGTGCCGATTTAGTGACCTACCACCAAGATAAACGCCGTCGTTACCAACAGTGCCAGCAGTGTGCCCTGGTGAGTGTACCTACCGAATTTTATCTAAGCCCTGAAGCCGAAAAGGCCGAATACGATAAACACGAAAATCACCCGCAGGATCTCGGTTATCAGCAGTTTCTAGACAGAACCCTCGCTCCTTTGTTGGCTCGCGTTTTCCCTTCGGCTGCAGGGCTCGATTTTGGCTGTGGCGAGGGTAAGGCATTAAGTCTGATGGCACAAACACGTGGGTATCGAGTCGAGAACTACGATCTCTATTACGCCAATCACCCCGAATTACTCACGCGGCAATATGATTTCATTACCCTGACAGAGGTCATTGAGCATGTGAGTGATGCCGATGCGTTACTGACCTTATTAAACACCTTGCTCAAGCCCAAGGGTATTTTAGCCGTGATGACCAAGCGAGTGCTCAATCCCACGGCCTTTAGCACTTGGCATTATAAAAATGATCCCACTCATATTAACTTTTACTCCGAAGCTACCTTTCAATGGCTCGCCGAGCATTACGGCTGGCAGCTGGAAATCATCGACAAAGACGTCGTGTTTTTGCATAAAGCCCACTAATGCGCTTGGGGCTTTTGCTGCCGCAGATAAGTTGGGATCTGTAAGTTATCTAAATCGAACTTGGATGGTGCGGGGTCGGCGATTGGTATCGCCTGACACTTAATAAAATCATGCACATTGATATAGTTGTCATTAACTGCTTGGATAGGATCTTGAATTTCCGGCTGCGCGAATCCAATCCCCGTTGCTATCACCATGATTTCGAGCTCCGATTCGAGGTCAGGGTCGATAGTGAGCCCAATAATCACTAGAGCATCCCGCGGTAATTGCTCGTGTACAGTTGCACCGATTTGGTTGTATTGACTGAGCTCTATCGTGTCTTTTGCGACAACACTGACAATTGCCGCTTGTGCTTGATTGAGTTCAATATTATCGAGCAAAGGATGTTGCATGGCGCGTTTAACCGCCGAGATAAGATCCTCATCGCCCTGAAGGCAACTTACGCCCATTGCGGCGCGACCTTGGCGGCTGATGACGGAAATAAAGTCATTTAAATCAATATTGATAAGTCCAGCTTGGCTGATGGTATTGGCGAGCCCCAGTAACACATCCTGTAAAATTTTATTGCTCTCTTTGAAGGCATTGAGCAGGGTCACTTTGGCCCCGAGCACCTCGGCAAGCTTATCGTTGGGGAGAACGATAACGGCATTGGCGCTCTCCAATAATTCCTGCAATCCGGCTTCGGCATTGGCTTTTCTGTGCTGGCCTTCAAAGCTAAAAGGCATGGTCACAACGGCGATAACGGGTTTGGTTAACTCTCGAGCGAGCTTTGCCACCTGCGGTAGCGCGCCCGTACCTGTACCACCGCCTAATCCAGCCGTGAGAAACACTATATCGCTATGCTGCATTTGTTCAGTCAATGCCTGTGCCGATTCAATCGCTGCCGCGCAGCCGACATCGGGCTTGGCGCCTGCGCCTAAGCCTTTCGTCGTTTGTGGACCAATTTGAATACTGTAATGGCTGCTGGTGGCGGCCATTGCTTGGGCATCGGTATTGACGGAAATTAATTCTACGCTGGATGGCAGATTGACTTGGCTGAGTTGATTAATGGTATTACAACCACAACCTCCGACGCCGAATACCGTTAATTTAGGCATGGCGCCAGTGGCGGTTTCATGAATAAGTTCAAACATAGCGACTCTCACTGTTAGCAATGGTAAAGCAAGACTAACCTTGAGTTGCGACTCAGCTTGTCGCATCAATGCGATAAACGGTTTAACGGTATTTCGCCGCCATTTTTTGGCTGAGTGCGGCAAAGTGCTCCCGCAGTTTTACCGGTGCTAGCACTTCCACGGTATCGGCCATTTCCCACAATGCAGCGCGCAGTTTTGGGGAATCAGTGACCTCTGCTACCACATAAAAGCGGCCATCCTCGCGTAATTGCATGGTCTGGTTATCGCTAAACTTGGCTTCGCGCATGATAAAACTCGCCTTATCGGAGAGCAGCAGTTCGAGACGCATCTTCTCGCCACGCGAGCCCTGCGCGGTTTTATTTATATCAAAATCGGCACTCTTAACCGCCGCGCTGGGCAATAGCTGTGCGTTACGCAGTAAGCCTATCGGTTTGTGGTGGCGGCGCTTATCAAAGCTGCCAATGGTAAAGGCGAGTAGCGCCACCCCATCGCGAATTAAAATTCCTTGTGGATTAATGGGGTTGTAATGCAGCCAATGCATTCTGCCATTGATCCATTTTTTGATATCGCAGCGAATTTGTTTCTTATCCAAAATAGCTTGCTGTATGACTTCTAAAGATTGAGGTTGGTGCTGGGGTAGGATAAAGGGGTAAGGCTCGGGAAGCTGTGCGACTCTGCACGCCCAATAGAGCCAAGGATTTTCGGGATCGCTAGCCAGCACCTGATCGGCCCTGTCGAAGTAGGGCTGTAGTTGCTGCAAGCTTTGTGGTGGCATCAACTGACTCGCACTTCGCTTTAAGGTGGTTAATGCCAGCGCCATATGTTGGTCCATAAGCTCTAGGTTCAACCCGCGCCAGCAGGATTCAATCGACCAACCATAGGGCTTATTTCTATCATCGAGGCGTAAGCCAAAGGTGCCCATTTCATACATGGCCTTTAAATCCCTTTGCACTGAACGCTTACTGATATCTTGCGTACGGTTTGCCAGCCGTTCGACTAATTCGTTCACCGAGATTTTACGTGGCGCCCGCGGGATTAAACTCAGTAGTGTCACTTGGCGTTGAAAGTTAGGCTGCATAGTGGATTTTTCGATGTTTAGCGGAATAACAGTATATTAATCAAAGGCTGCGACAAAAGCTGTCGCAGGTTTTGTATGGTGTGTGAAAATCTATCAAAATCCCGACCGACTCACTTTATGCGAGTAATCGCTTTGCCTCGTCTTTTGACTTCAGAAGGCCATCAACAATGGGTTTTCGGCATGTTTTGCAAGCCGCGTGATTTACACTGAGTGCACTAAAACATCCTTGCGCAATGTCTCCTTACTATTAAATCTATTAACAATTTCTCAATGTCCGTGTAGTTTAGATAGCTTATAAAAACAACAATAGGTTATCGCTATGACTGTATCCTCGGTATCGCGCGCTTTATCAACATCCTCTGTAGCCACATCCTTTGCACCTTATGTGAGTTCATTCGGTGTGAGTTCATCAAGATTCACCAAGAGCTTAATCGCCTCAGCTCTAACTTTGAGCTTGCTGGGGGCGGGGTTAAGTTCTGCCTATGCGGCGCAGCTCGATGCGGCTAAGTTAGCGGCGGGTGTGGAGCAAAAGGTGATCGACTGGCGCCGTGATTTGCACCAGCATCCTGAGTTATCTAATCGCGAGTTTCGCACCAGCAAGATTATCGAAAAGCATCTGAAATCCCTCGGGTTAGAAGTACAAACGGGCATCGCTCATACAGGCGTTGTTGCTATCTTGAAAGGCGGAAAGTTAAAGGGCGGTAAACCCGGCCCTTTGATTGCGATCCGCGCGGATATGGATGCTTTGCCCGTGACCGAAGTGGTCGATGTGCCCTTTGCCTCCAAAGCGACGGATACCTATCGCGGTCAAACCGTTGGAGTGATGCATGCCTGCGGTCACGATACCCATGTGGCTATGTTAATGGGCGTGGCCGAGAATTTAGTGAAAGTGAAAGATAGTCTTGCCGGCGATGTGATGTTTATCTTCCAGCCCGCCGAAGAAGGTGCGCCCGATGGCGAAGAGGGCGGCGCGGAATTAATGCTAAAACAAGGGCTGTTTGCCAAGCGTAAACCCGACCAAGTGTTTGGCATGCATGTGACCTCGAGTATGCCAAGCGGCATGATTGGGGTGCGTAGCGGCCCAGCCATGGCGAGTGAAGATTCCTTTACGATCAAAGTGAAAGGCCGCCAAACCCATGGTTCGCGCCCTTGGAATGGCGTCGACCCTATCGTCGCCGCGGCGCAAATTATTACCAATGTGCAAACTATTGTCAGTCGTCAGGTGGATATTACCAAAGCGCCGGCTGTAGTGAGTTTTGGCGCGATAAATGGCGGTATTCGCTCGAATATTATTCCTGATGAAGTCGAGTTGATTGGCACCATCCGCACCTTTGACCAGCCTATGCGTGCCGATATTAAGGTGCGCTTGGCCGAAATCGCCGAATTATCGGCAAAAACCTTAGGCGCCACCGCGACAACCGAAATCCATCAAGGTTATCCCGTAGTGGTGAACAATCCTGAATTGGTCGCCAGTATGCGCCCCGTGCTTGCCAGCGTGGTCGGCGATAAGATGCTGATTGAGCCAGGATTAATCACAGGTGCCGAGGACTTTTCCTTCTATGCCCTAGAGTCTCCTGGGATGTTTTTCTTCCTTGGGGTAACGCCAAAGGGAACAGATCCTGAAACGGCGGCCAGTAACCATTCGCCCGCATTTTATGTGGATGAAAGCGCGTTAAAAGTTGGTGTTGAGGCCATGACTAAGGTTGCCCTTACGGCACTGAAGGCGCAATAAACCGCTTAAGCCTTATTCCGTCAGCTTTTCGGTATAACTTGAGCTTACAAAAAATTGGGCGGGAAGATCTTTTCGCCCTTGATTTGTTAATCAATATGCCCTCTTATGTGAATTTTTACAGCAAGGAGCGAACAAGATGAAGCGCACGCTATCGGCGCTGGTATTGGCGATGGGACTCTTTAATCCCCTAAGCCAAGCACAGGCCACCACGGCAGAAGATATTAAGAGTTTCACGCTAGATAACGGCATGAAAATCATGGTGCTAGAGGACTCTTCTATTCCCAATGCCAACATGTATCTATTTTGGAAAGTCGGTTCCCGTAACGAAGTCCCGGGGATTACCGGTATTTCACACTTTTTCGAACATATGATGTTTAATGGCTCGAAAAAATACGGCCCGAAGATGTTCGACCGCACTATGGAAGCCGCGGGCGGGGCTAACAATGCCTACACCACAGAGGATATGACGGTTTATACCGACTGGTTCCCAGCCAATGCGCTGGAAACCATGTTCGACCTTGAGGCTGACCGTATCGCCAACTTAGATATCAATCCCGCTATGGTGGAAAGCGAACGTGGCGTAGTGCAGTCGGAGCGTTCAACTGGGCTTGAAAACTCTAACTGGAATACCCTTGAAGGCGAAGTTAAAGGCGTGGCCTTTTTAGCGCATCCCTATTCTTGGTCTGTGATTGGTCATGAATCGGATATCGCCGCTTGGACCTTGGAAGATTTAGTGCAATACCATAAGACCTATTACGCGCCAAACAATGCGGTCGTGGTGATTGCGGGTGATGTGAAGCTTGCCCAAGTAAAAGCCTTGGCCGACAAGTACTTTGCGCCTATTCCTGCGCAAACACCGCCAAAGGCCGTGCGTACCGTGGAGCCTGAGCAAAAGGGTGAGCGCCGTACCTTTGTTCAAAAAGCCTCGGTCAGTACGCCTAATGTGATGCTGGCTTACCATATTCCGGCAGCGACTCACGCAGATTTTTATGCGCTGGATTTATTAAGTTCGATTTTAAGCCAAGGCAATAGCTCGCGTTTATATCAAGCGCTGGTGGATAAACAAGTGGCCTTAGAAGCGCAAACCTATATGCCGATGTCGGTCGATCCCAATCTCTTTTACGTCATGGGTGTAGCTACGCCAGAGGTGAAAGCATCGACGCTAGAGCGGGCGCTGATTGAACAAATCGATGCCATTGCGACCCATGGCGTTAGCCAGCAAGAGCTAGATAAAGTTAAAAATATCAAGTTGATGGATTTTTACCGCGCGATGGAAACCATTAATGGTAAGGCCAACACTATCGGCACCTATGAAATGTATTTTGGCAGTTACGACAAGTTATTTAATGCGCCAGAGGCCTATAACAAGGTAACGCCTGCGGATATCCAACGTGTTGCCCAAACCTATTTACGCAAATCGAATCGCACGGTCGCGGTATTGGCGGCAAACGAGGAGAACTCTCAATGAAATCGATAGCAATGAAACTCTCCTTTGTAAAATCATCCTTTGTCAAATCATCTTGGCAACCGACGAAGTTAGTGGTCGCATTGGCCCTAGGCACTAGCTTAGCCTTATCCGGCTGCGCCTCCACCACTGCATCCAAACGCGTCGATACCGGCAGCTTTGCCATGCCAAGTTACGACAAGTTAGTGCTAGATAACGGCCTTACCGTGTATTTAATGCCACAGCGCGAAGTGCCGTTAATCACCCTAAACGCGGTCGTGCGTGCCGGGGCGGTTAACGACACCACAGCAGGTATCGCTCAAATGACCGCTCAAGGTTTACTCCTTGGCGCGGCGGGTAAATCCAAGGCCGAGATTGAGCAACAAGTGGATTTTCTCGGCGCTAGCTTAGGGGCAGAAGCCGATAAAGAAGGCAGTTATCTGGCCGCCGATTTTATGGCGAAAGATACCGATGTGATGCTCGGCCTATTCAGCGCCGCGTTATTAAGCCCCGACTTTGATTCGGCCGAGTTCGATAAGCTTAAACAGCGCGCCATTGCGGGTTTACAGCAGGATAAAGAAAGCCCGCGCGCCGTGATTGGTCGCTACTTCGATAAACTGGTGTTCGGTGCTCATCCTTACGGTAATGCCTCATCGGGTAATCGCGAGTCTCTTGAGCAAGTCACAGTGTCGCAGCTGCGCGCCTTCCATAAGAGCTACTATCAGCCCACCAATACTGCATTAACTGTGGTGGGGGATTTTGATGTGGCGGCGATGAAGGCCAAGCTAACCCAGACTTTTGGCCAGTGGAAAGGCAGCGAAAAACTCGTTCAGCCCGACTTAAACCAAGGTTTACCTAAGTTAACTGAGGCCAAAGTGCTGCTGGTGGATAAGCCAGATGCGATGGAAACTACCTTTGTTATCGGTGGTTTAGGCATTAGCCGTGATAACCCTGACTATGTGGGGCTAACGGTAGTGAATACTATTTTAGGTGGTCGCTTTACCTCTTGGCTGAACGATGAGCTGCGGGTGAATGCGGGGCTAACCTATGGCGCGCGCTCCGGCTTTAGTCCTTATACCGACTCGGGCGTGTTTACCATTAGCACCTTCACTAAGACGGAAACCACTCAACAGGCGATTGATTTAGCCCTGAAAACCTATGCTCGTTTATGGGAAAAAGGCGTCGACCAAGCGACTCTGGATTCGGCTAAAGCCTATGTTAAAGGTCAGTTCCCGCCTAAGTTCGAAACCTCGGGCCAATTGGCAGGACTCTTATCTGGCATGTATCTGTACGGCTTCGATGATAAGTTTATCAATGAGTTCCAAGCTAAAGTGGACGGTTTAACCTTAGAAGAGACTCAAAGGTTAGTGAAAACTTACTTCCCGCAAAAGGACTTACAGTTTGTGCTGATCGGCAACGCCAGCAAGATTGCGCCGATAGCTGCCAAGTATGGCCAAGTACAAACCGTCGATATTAATGCGGTGGGTTTTGGTCAATAACTACTGGCGTTAGTTATTTTGCCCAATAAAAAGGTCTGCAGAGTGCAGACCTTTTGTTTTTCTGTTCTAGGTTCTAGGTTCTAGGTTCTAGGTTCTAGGTTCTAGGTTCTAGGTTCTAGGTTCTAGGTTCTAGGTTCTAGGTTCTAGGTTCTAGGTTCTAGGCGTTATTGCGCACCTGGCTTAGCGTAGTGAGCCATCCAATCTTTCACTTGGTTATACCAATAGATGGAGTTGTTAGGCTTCATAATCCAATGGTTTTCATCGGGGAAATAAATCATCCGCGATTCAACATTACGGGTTTGTAGAGTACGGAATAGCTCAAAACCTTGGCCGACAGGCACACGGTAATCGAGCTGACCATGGCTGACTAAGGTTGGGGTGTTAAAGTTGGCGGCAAAGTAATGGGGTGAAATCGCTTTATACAGCTCAGGATTATCCCAGTAGTTACCAAAGCGGGTGCTGTGGACGGCAAAGTCCGCCGACATTTGTGAATACATGTCGTATACCGCGGCATGGATCAGCAGCGCTTTAAAGGGATGTGGCTGGCCTAAAATAATCGAGGTTAAGTAGCCCCCATAACTGGCGCCGCCGGCGACCATACGATCGCTATCGATCCAGCTTTGTTGCTTAAACCAGTCTGCCGCTTTGAGTACGTCTTCGAGGGATTTGTTTTTCCAATCTGGGTTAATGGCATCGGCAAACTCTTGTCCAAAGCCGCTAGAGCCATGGAAGTTTGGCCACGCGGTAACATAACCCCAAGAGGCAAAGGTTTGCGCATTCCAGCGGTAGTGGAAACCATCGCTAATGGCGTTGTGCGGACCGCCGTGGATTAACATAAACAGCGGATACTTTTTGCTGCGGTCGAACCCGGGAGGATAGTGCACCCACATTTGAATGTCTTGGCCTTGGTAACCTTTGTAGGTGACCGACTCATAGGTGCCTAAATCGACATCCTTTAAAATATCATCGTTAAACTGTTCTAAACGCTCGGTTTTACCATTGCGAGGATTGATGCTGACTAAACGCGCTGGATACAAAAAGCTTTGATTGGTCGCAATCAACTGGCCATCTTTAGCGATAGCAGGTTGGCTAAAGTCGGTAGCTTGGGTGATGGCCTTGGCCTTACCGCTCTTGGCATCGATATGGTAAATACGGTTAGTGGCGGCATCATCAATGCTGGCATAGAACCCCTTGCTGTCGGGTGTCCAGTTGAAGTCAGACACTGAGCGATCCCAATCCGCGGTGAGCGTGGTGAGTTTGCGACTGCTTACATCCAGCAGCATTAGCCTTGCGGTATCGGCATAAAATCCGGTAATTTTTTGGCGAGTAAAGGCCAAGGTTTTACCGTTAGGACTAAAGGATGGATTGAGATCCGGCGCGGGGTTTTCTGGAGTGATGTTTTCAGCCTTGCTGCCGCCTATAGTGGCGAGGAACAAATCTAACTTAGGATCAACCCGATTATCCGAACCATAGGCGCTAAAGGCGATTAAGCTCTCATCGGGGGAGATATCATAGCTTGAACTGCTTTGGCTTGAGCGTGGCAGTTCATGGCCTAAAGGCTGAGTCACGGCTTCAACCGCGCCGCCTGTGGCTGGGATCCTAAATACATGGGCCTGACGGCGCTCATCTAACCAATGATCGAACTGCGAATAGGGCAGTGCATTCCACTGGCGGGCGGAGACTTTATTATCTTTATCTGTCTTGAGCTGGGCCTTCATTTGCTCCCAATTCTGTTCAGGAAAGATATTGCTAATAAAATACAAATGCTTGCCAACCCACTTGATGCCATTGACGCCGGTGGGAATGTCCGTGAGCTTGCTGGCTTCTCCCGGACCATCCATAGGTAGTAGGTAAATTTGGCCCGCGTCATCATCGTTACGTTCGCTGATAAAAGCCAAGGTTTTACCATCTGGCGAAAACACCGGCTCGCTGACTTTTAAGCCTTTGGCGGTAATCGCACGGTTATTTTTACCTTCACCGTCGAAGCGCCACAGTTGGGTTGAACCCTTGTCTTCCTTAAGGTCGTATTCAGTCACAGGCGCAATAATATGCTCGCCCGTGGAGGACACCACTGGGTTACCTATGCGTTTGAGTTGCCAAAGTAATTCGACTGAGAGTGGTTTGCTTGCTTCTGCAAATGCCGTGCTGAAAGGCATGAGTAAGCTAAGCAGTAAAATGCCTGCCTTCTTCACTAGATGTCTCCTTATCATTCAGAGTGTTATCGTTATTTTTCCCGTAAAACATCACAGTATAGAAACTGAGCATGAAATCAAACTGAGTCTATCGGTGGCAAGAGTGACTTTTATGTAAGTAACTGTAACCACTGAGGACATTTTGATGGCAAGGTATGTTGGGTATGGCGCAAAGTGTTATGGCGTATTTGTGGCTAAGGTGTTTTAACGCTAATGTATTGGGAGATCGAAATAGGACTTGAATATGGCGTTAATCATCCCGCAAAAACTGGGCAAGCTATTGATCAAAAATGTATTGATACTCGCCTTGGGCAGCTTGGCTATCTTTCCTGCGCAAGCCGCTAAGGTCAGTTTTAAAGCTTTTTGCCCGCAAATGGTGGGGCAGTGGCAGGGCAATGCTGCTAAGGCAAGTGACACCCCTAGACAAGTGACGGTCAATGGATTTTGTTCCCATGATCAGCGGCAGTTGATCCTCTCCGTAAGTGTAGGAACGCACGCTCCCTACAGCGAGACATGGTGGTTTAGGGAGCAAGGCGAGCAAGTGCTGTTAACCTACTACGACGGTGTCTCGCAGGAAAAGCAGCAAGTCTTTAGTTTATATCAACAAAATGGCGATTATTCCCTGCTGGGCGAGGGAGTCGTGAATGCGCGCGCCGCCTTAATCCAACTGTTATTCGAAGCTAAATCGCCCCAAGGGGCATGGCAGTGGACGCAAAATATCCAATATTTAGACGATGATATAGACCGCTATCAGCTCTTTCGTGGGATAGAAATGACGCCTGTCGCGCCATCTTATTAAGCCGACTAATTTATACCCGAACGGGCAGTTTTGAGTATGTTGTATGATCTTGGCTGGATACCCATAAAATTCACTTCTGAGCGTAGGAGTGACATTCAAAGACAAGTATTTTTAGTTAGTACTTGTTATAAATAATTTTCAGCTTTTCCTTAAGCTCTTTGGCTGGCCGACTTCTGTTGAGCACAAAAATACTAATAAGCAAACTCGGGACATACAAAAATAGAACGGCCCCTGCGAATGCGTTTTTAGCTTCAGGAGATATTGCTACGATAACTAATGTTACTGATAACAAAATACAGCACCACACCATCCTAGAGATGAACCCCTCTACAGTGCGAATGATCTTTGAACTACGTGAATAACAATACAGAGAAAAGCAAAAAATACTCAAAAGTATTAATGCCTTATCTATATTTCCTTCAATAAGACAATAAAGAATAAAACCTGGCATCAATACTGGTATGAAAGTGATTAAGATATAATTTCTCTCAAACGCTCGATTACTCAAATAATACCTCGATGGAAATTAAATCTAGCCACCCATTTTAAATCAACAACATAATGCACTTTCAGTTTGCCTACAACTTGTACGATTTAAAATGGCTTAAACAAGAACCATAAATCGCCGCATGGACAGCATAGGGGTAATAAATTGCGCTAGTTCCTTCTAAAATGGGGTATTTCAAACGAGGTATATCGTCCCATAGTGATTGGGAGTTGCTGAGATAAGACTACTTTCGGAGTGATGTAAGCCGTTGTCAGTTGCAGTGAAATTGCTGGCATATTGTCACAAAGTGTGGTCGTCGAGCCTATAGGGACAACTCTGTTAAATACAACTGCGGCGTGTTACGGGAGAAACAATGACAACTCACACCTAGTGGCAAAGGTATCTGGCTTGGTGTGAATTGAGTTAAAGCAATCTTTCTGCGTGGATGGCTGTGTGATTGGAAAATTGGCTGGTGAAGTCCAGCCTAATCCTCCTGCGTATTAAATTGCGCCTTCAAATCCGAGCTGACGCCAAGCTTCGTAGCTGATAATCGCCACGGCATTGGAGAGATTGAGGCTGCGGCTGGTGGCCGCCATGGGGATGCGTAATCGCTGCTCGGTCGGGATCGACTCGATAATCGACATAGGTAAACCGCGGGTTTCAGGGCCAAATAGCAGCACGTCATCCTTAGCAAAACTGAGTTCAGTATGCGGGCGGCTGCCCTTAGTAGTACAGGCCATAATGCGTTTGCCAGCCATGGCCTCGAGGAAGGCCTCAAAGTTTTTATGGCGAGTCACATTGGTTAAATCGGCATAGTCTAGGCCCGCGCGGCGCAGTTTTTTCTCTTCAAAATCAAATCCAAGTGGCTCAATTAGATGAAGTTGGCTGCCGTTGTTTGCGCAAAGGCGAATTATATTACCCGTGTTGGGTGCGATTTCTGGCTCATAGAGTGCGATATGGAACATGCTTGCCCGCCTATAAAAAATGACGCCCGATTATACGGCAAACAAGGCTTAAGCACAGCTCTGCGTGCGCATATCTACAGCGGCATAAACGCTAGTCCCTTTTCTTTTCTCCCTATTAACCTTATCTCAGCACTTGCCTGTTTTATTCTCTCAAAGTAATATATCTCAATATCAAGATACTTTTTAAGAAGTCATTATGCCGTTTGTGATTGCGTTACTCGCCCCAGTGTTTTGGGGGACTACCTATGCATTGGTGAGTCTTTACTTACAGGATATGTCGCCCTACTGGGTGGCGGTTTGGCGCGCGCTGCCTGCGGGCATATTGCTGTTGATGCTGCGCCCACGTTTGCCGACGCTGGCATGGTCTAAATTAAGCTTGCTGGCGTTTTGTAATATTGGCGCCTTCTTTGCGCTGCTGTTTATTGGCGCCTATCGGCTACCCGGCGCCGTCGCGGGTACGCTGGGGGCGACTTTGCCATTAATCTTTTTGATCCTCGCTTGGCTGATCGATAAAAAACGTCCGGGGATGAAGTGGTTACTGCTCGGTTTGATGGGCCTTGCAGGAGTGATTTTATTGCTTAATCCCTCGGCGGATCTCGACCCGATTGGTGTCCTGTGTATGTTGAGTGCGACGACTCTGATTGCCTTTTCTTCCCGTTGGATGCAGCGCTGGGATGTGGGCGATTTTTTAGTGCTGACCGCTTGGCAATTACTCTTGGGGGGATTGATGTTGATCCCGTTGGCTTGGTTTATGGCGGGGCCGCCACAGATACCGAATATGGATGTGGTTCCCTCGTTAATCTGGTTGGCTACCGCCAATACCGCGGTGGCTTATTGGGCTTGGCTGTGGTCAATGCGAAATTTAGGACCAGAAATCATGGGGATGGTGGCTTTAGTCAATCCCGTGGTTGCCGTATCATTAGGCGTATTGATTGTGGGTGAAGCCTTAGATATGCGCCAGTGGGCAGGGATTTTAGTGATTTTACTGTCGCTACTGCTGATGAAGTTGCCGCAAAAATTGAGGTGGAATCCCTTAAAAGCGAGGGGTTAGATGCTAAAACACTTAGACTTAAACTTACTGCCCGTACTGGAAATTCTCCTCGAGGAGCAGAGTGTCACGGCTGCGGCGGCGCGGCTGCATTTAAGTCAGTCGGCGGTGAGCAAGCAATTGACCCGCCTGCGCGAAGTGTTTGATGATCCCTTATTCGAGCGCACCGCCTACGGCCTCAAGCCGACGCCCAAGGCGCTGTCGCTGGCGCCCGACTTGCGCCAATGTTTACAGCAATTAGCGCAATTTACTCGGCCAGACAGTTTTGAACCCGCCTTAAGTCAGCGCCAGTTTCGAATGCATCTGGTCGAAACGACCTACTCGCTGACCTTCCCACACTTTATGCCTTCGCTCTTAGCGCAGGCGCCCGGTGTGAGCATTAATTGCCAAACCTGGCGGCTGGATACCATGGACAGACTGCTGCGCTGCGATATCGATCTTGCCATAGGTTGCCGCGAATGGGATGAACGTTCGCCCATGCATGTAAACCATATTCCGGATGATATCCATTATGTTGAATTGGTTCAGGATTACACAGTTTGCCTGATGCGCCGTGACCATCCTGCACTTTCGCAGGAATGGGATCTCGATACCTTTTTAAGCTATCGCCAGTTACAGGTCGCCTTTGGTGGCTTGGAATATTGGTTGTTAGACGATGTGCTGCAAATCCAAGGGCGTAAACGGGATATTGCGGTCAATATGACGGACTTTCAGAGTGCGCTGGCCCTGTGTGAGCAGAGTGATTTGATCCTCTGCGCCCCTTCCCGTTATGCCTTAGCTGTGATGAAGTCGTTTGATCTTAAGTATTTACCCTCGCCGATTAAACTGATCCCCGGTGCCTATCTGTTGATGTGGCATAAGCACTTCGAGCACGATCTCAGCCATAAATGGCTGCGGGAACTGATTATTAACAAAGTCCGCACCTCGCTCCCTAACTAACTTCTGCCCCAGTGTTTAGCCAAGCCCGCAGCTTAGGCAAAATCGCCTGTCCATCGGCTAGGCCTTGGTGATACACGGCGGTCACTTTATCGATATTGCGGTCAAGCCGCGAGAGATTAAGCGGCGCAGCAGGGCGGATCACAAAGGTATGGCCGCTGACTACACTCTGGGCGAGTTCCTTGAGGGATTGGTTATAACGTTGGTGACGCACTTTGAGTGCAGCGGCTACCGCCGGATAAGCTTGATAACGCTTGCGCGCTAACCAATTGAACTTCATTGGCGATTTTCGATAGTTTGCGTCCTGAGTCAGGATCACCACTTGGCGCGAGTAGCCCTCTTGCTGCGCTTGCGCGACCGGAATAGGCGCGGCGATGCCGCCGTCGAGGTAGGTTTGGTGGTTTATCCGATAGGGATTGGCCATAAAAGGCAGGCTAGAGGAGGCGATAAGCACGTCGAGCAATTTGTCGTGCTCCTGAAAATCGGCCATGCCAAAGTAATCGGTTTGTCCTGTCTGGCAGTTAAATGCCCCGACCTTAAACTCGGTTCCGCTACCTAAAAAGGTTTTAAAATCAAAAGGCAGTAACTCATAGGCCATGCGCTTATAGGTAAAGTCGGTGTTGACATAATTGCCCGTGGCTAACCAGTGGCGTAGCCCCATGTAGCGCTTATCCCGCAGATATTGCTGCTGAATTTGTAAATTGCGGCCAAATTGGCGTGAGACGTAAGAAGCGGGATAAATCGCCCCCGCCGATACGCCTATCACATAGGGGAAGTGCAATTGTTGCTGCAAAAAGGCATCTAACACGCCGGCGGTATAAATTGCCCTCAGGCCGCCGCCCTCTAACACTAAGGCCACATCTTGCATTGAGTTACTACTGTTTAATCGAATGGATAGAACAGCATACTCTAACTCACCTGATAAATGAAACGCGTGTCTACAAGGGTTAGGCGGGTATGGCTAATCTTGGCGTGAGCTCGCAGGCGCTGGGTTGAGTCAGTAATGCTGGGTTCGGACTAAAATCCATCTGGCTAAAATATTGGCTGAGCGCCGCAATGGCTTCTTTCACTTTGGCGGGCTGTTTATCCCGCGCCGAGGTCACGCTGTAAACGCTGTAGGTGCGCAGCGACCAGTCGGGCAAAAGTGTCACCAGTTGGCCAGATGCAAGATATTGATGCACTTCGGGCTCTGGCAATACGGCAAAGCCTAATCCATCGAGGGTGAGTTGGATAAGCGTCTGCATATTGTTGACGTTGATGCGCTGGGCAGGGAGTTCGACTCGCGCTTGAGTCTGTGAATGGGTTAAGAACTCGGGCTTAGCATAGCTGTGGCTAATACGGTTGAACCCTTGTAACTCGTCAGGATGCTGTAGGTGTTGATGCTGGGGAATATAGTTAGGGGCGACGCACAACAACATGCGCCAATCTGCCAAGGGGCGAGCGATAAGGTTCGAATCCGATAGAGGGCCGATGCAAATTGCCAGATCGATTCCTTCGTTAACTATATCGATTGGACCGTCCTGTAATTGCAGATTGAGGCTGATCTGCGGATGAGCCGCCAACAGGTTCGCTAATGGTTGGCTGAGTAAACCGCTACCAAAGCCGACCGGCGCGGCAATTTTTAGCTCCCCCGAAGGTGTGCCCTTTAATGCATGCAGCTGATGTTCGGCACTTTCTACTATTTTTATGATTTTAATGCAGTTTTCATAAAATAATGTGCCCGCCTCTGTGAGTGTCAGGTGGCGGGTATTACGGTGAAACAGACTAATTCCCATATCCATTTCAAGCTTTGCGACTTGTTGGCTCACCGCCGATGAACTCAGATTAAGCTGCGTTGCCGCAGCACTCATCGAGCCTTTTTCCGCGATGGCGGCAAACACGATCATGCCCTTGACCATATTTCTATTCATTCTTAAGCAACTCTTACAAGTGATTACTCAAAGTCTAACTTGAGCCGATTGTAACATAGGGATACATTGCCGTATTGAAAATTATTATCATTTACAAAGGGTCAAGGGAGATTCGTTGGTTATGTTGTTACGTCGTAAAAAGATCCTCGCACAGCTAGTTTCTGCCGCATTATTGCTACCCGCCACTCAAGTTTTGGCGGATGCCGCACCCGATCAAGACAAGATGATGGAAAGAATCGTCGTCACCGCATCGGGTTTCGAGCAGCAAGTGCGTGACGCGCCCGCTTCTATCAGCGTGATCACCCGTGAGGATCTCGATACACGTTTTTACCGTGACTTAACCGATGCTATGTTAGAAGTGCCCGGCGTGGTGGTGACTGGCGGTGCCGACCGTCGGGACATTAGTCTGCGGGGCATGGGCAGCCAATACACGCTGATCCTCGTCGATGGTAAACGCCAGTCTTCCCGCGAGACCCGCACCAACAGCGACGGTCCTGGTGTTGAAGGCGCTTGGACGCCGCCGCTCGCCGCAATCGATAGGATTGAAATTGTCCGCGGACCCATGTCATCCCTTTATGGCTCCGATGCCATAGGTGGGGTGATCAACATCATCACCCGTAAAGTGCCCAATGAGTGGCAGGGGGAGCTGCGCCTCGACACTACGCTGCAGGAAAAGTCGGACTCAGGCAATGTGTATCAGGGCAACTTTTTTGTGAACGGTGGCTTGATTAAAGATCTGCTCGGCGTGCAGTTATACGGCCAATACACTCAACGTGAAGAAGATAGTATCTACGGCGGTTACCGAGGTCGCGATGCGGATAATCTCACCGCCAGATTTGCCCTCACGCCTAACCAAGACCATGACATCATGTTGGAAGTCGGCATCGCCAACCAAGAGTTGGATAGCACCTTAGGGAAAACCGTTGCGCCATTGGCGCCGGGCGCCAGTTGTGGCCGCAGTGGTTGCCCTGCTTCGTCGTCAACCGAGTATGAAAACAGCACCATTTCCCTATCGCACACCGGGCGTTGGGACTTTGGTACCTCGGATACTTATATCAAGCACGAAGTATTTGATAACAAGTCCCGCAAGATGAAGATCAAGAATACCGATGCTCAAACTAGCCTGATCGCAACCTTAGGGGAAAGCCATACCGCCACCTTCGGCGCTGCCTTCAATAAGCAAGATCTTACCGATGAAACCGGCAATCAGGTCAGTGACTTAACCGATATTAGTCGCCGCCAATGGTCGGTGTTCTCAGAGGATGAATGGCGTATCGTCGATAATTTTGCCTTAACCTTGGGCCTGCGTTTAGACGATGATGAAAACTTTGGCGACCACCTCAGCCCACGGATTTACGGCGTATGGGGGCTGACCGAACACACTACCTTAAAAGGCGGTGTGTCGACCGGCTTTAGGGCGCCGAGCCTGAGGCAAACTGTGCCCGATTGGGGGCAGGTAAGCCGAGGCGGCAATATGTACGGTAACCCCGATTTACAACCCGAAACCTCAGTAAACTATGAGCTAGGCATTTACACCGATCTCACCGACTCCATCACCACCAGTGCAGGCGTGTTCTATAACGAGTTTGAGGACAAGATCACCCGTGTCGCTTGCCCTGCGACTCAATGTACCGATGGGCCGAATCAGTTTGGCTCCGACCCGACCACCTATGTGAATATCGATGAGGCGGTCACCCAAGGGGTTGAGTTTAGTATCGACTATAAAATCCTCAGCAACTTGGCATTGACGGGCAACTACACTTATACCGACTCGGAGCAAAAGACGGGCGCCTATAAAGGTAGTCCATTGAATCAGTTACCTAAACATCTGGTGCAATTGTCGGTTAACTATGAGCCGATAGATAAGTTAAGCACTTGGCTGCGGGTTAACTATCGTGGTGAAGAGAGCCAGCCAACCACTGGGCCTTCCTCGAGCAGCTTGATTGCGCCTTCCTATACGCTGTTAGATTTAGGTGCCAACTATCGCGTTAATGACAGCATTAAGTTCAGCGCGGGTATTTATAACGCCTTCGATAAGGACATCACGGAAGAAGAGTACGGTTATATCGAAGACGGCCGTCGTTACTGGTTAGGCATGACCTATAGCTTTTAATCGTGTTTAAAATTAGTCGCTTAATACAAAAAGCCAGCATTTAGCTGGCTTTTTTGATTATTCAAAATCCGGTTTACGGATAAATAGAATGCTGAGATCCTGCGTTGGCGTGAACTGCTTTTGCTGGAACTCAAAGGTGAGTGGATCGGTTTTTTTAAGCTCGCCATCAAAACACAGGCTAATGAGATCTGTGGGCTGGGATTTTTTAATAGTGAGTTTGAAGTCCTTAATCGCCCCTTGCCAGTTATTGGCCGTGACCAAAATATAGCTAAGGTGGCTCCATTCCACGCCATATTCAACATCTTCGCCGTCTTGTTTAACGATAAGGTTTCGCTTTCGAATACCTTGCTTAGCGCTTTCATCTAAACAGGCAAGTTCAGTGTAAGTATCGATAATACTATTGGCAGTATCGGGGATGCCCGTTGAAATACTCGGTGTATAACTGTGGCTGATGGAGACAGATTGGCCCGCGGGAAAGGTTTGTTCCCACACAAAGTAATCGCTTAGGGTAAAGGCGATTTGTTGCTCTTCATCTAACCATTCCTTGGGGAGCGCGGGTTTGCCCTTGGGAACTTCGCCGTACTCGGCAAAATAGGCGACTTCCTCTACGCCCCAGCCGAGATTTTTAAGCTCTAGTGAAATATCCGTCTTATCGGCAAGTTGGGCGACGAGCCTGTGCTCGGTTGGTTGGGTTTTGCCATTTACTTTGAGTGTGAAGTTATCGATGCTGCTGTGATCGGCTGAGCCAAAAAACATCGGCGGCATAGGGAAGGCGATGGGGACGGTAAGATCCTGCGAGCTGCTGTTGGTAAACAGATAATCGACCCTGACTTCGGCCTCGCTAATAAAGAGCGACTCCTTGTCCATACTGATATGCGGCTGATATTTAAGGGTGATAGAACCATTAGCATCACCAAAACTGCTGTCATTGGCGAAGGCTGCCGTGCTCAGCAGCGCGAGTAAACCGCCCATTAGGGCGCGAATATGGATTGACATAAACATCTCAAAAGATAGCAATAAAGGATTAGGCGCGGCGGGCAAGCGCAATGGCTGCGGCGATGGCGTTGCGAGCCTGTGGGCTGTTTTTCCAACAAGTGGTGCGTAGCATGCTAGCGACGAGGTTGGCGATATCTTCGACCTCATGCTCGGCTAACTGGGCGAGTGAGCTAATACCGATTTCTTCAAAGCGTTTAATAACAGTCGGGCCAACACCTTTAACGGCGAGTAGTGCTTGTTTTTCTTGCTCATTAAAACCCATAACGAATACTCCTTTATTACTGGGCGACAGACTCATGCGTGAGTGGTGGCAAGCGTAGCCTGAAATGGCGCTAACAAAAAGGCCCATCATGGGCCTTTTGTGGTTCAACCGATATTTACATATCGCAGGGCTTGAGTGGCTTACGCAATTGGGCGCGCACGTTATCCATGCCGGCGTAAAACTCTTTCATCATTAACAGGCCCATCATCTTACCGTTATCTGTGATGATCAGATTATCTGGATCGGTTGGGTCGTTCTTGATGGCGCCAATCAGTTTCATCGAGGTCATTTCCTTAAACAGGGCTGTGTCTAAGTTAACGCCGAAGGTTTCGCGGAAGTATTTGCGCGATAGGCGACCAGAGAACATCCCCAGCAGGAAGCGATACTGCATCACGTCCTTTTTGCTGTAGTTTTTCTGTTGCTCGACGCCCATCTTGCCGGCGGCGATCCGCTCTTGGTATTTACGCAGCGAGAAAGTGTTGACGTATAAAGTGTCGTTCAGGAAGCTAAATGAGCCTGAACCCACCCCTAAATACTCATCGTAGTCGATAACATATTCGTCGAAGCCTTCGTCATTCGCCTTACCAAAGGCCCATGCAGACAACTGATTATATTGACCATTTAAACGGTTTAAGATCTGGCGATATTGGTTGGCCATATCCGCCTGTGGCGCTGCCAGTTTACCTTTAACACTCTTACGCGTTTGGTGCGTGATCATCAGCGGATAGGTGGTGATCTGTCTTGGGTCGAGGCGCGATGCCATGTCTAAGTCGTGCTGGATCACTTCATCGGTTTGACCGCGAAAGCCAAAAATCAGGTCGACGTTGATAATAGGGAACAGCTCTTTGGCCGCCATGATCTTGTCGAAGGTTTGCTGACCTGTGCCGAATTTTTCGAGGCGATCGGTCATTTTTAAAATGTCGTCGTTAAAGCTTTGGACGCCGATGGACATGCGATCCACTAAGCCCTTGAGTTGCTTAAAGCCTGGGCTGTCTAAATGCTGTGGATCCGACTCGCAAGACACTTCTTTAATGCTTGGGAATAGGGTCTTGGCATGCTCAATAGTACGGGCGAGTTCGTCTTCTAATACTGTGGTGGTGCCGCCGCCAATGTACATAGATTCAAAGTCATAGCCTAAGGCTTTGACCATCTCCATCTCTTTACGCAGAGAGATAAAGTAAGCGCGCGCCTTGTCTTCCTTAAACATAAAACGGTGGAAGGTACAGTAAGAACACAAGGTATGGCAGAAGGGCACATGGGCATAAAGCATGTACTTTTTACCTTCGACCGGGGCGGGCATGATGTCGGCGGAGAGCGTATCGAGGCGAAGATTCTTATCGACATAATACTGCATGACTCGTTCCATCGAGCTGAGCATCCAGTTAGGGACGGTAATATTCGCTTGATAAGGCGTTGCGATCGCGCGATTGAGCGTTTGAATAACTGAAGACATAACGATTCCTATCTGAGAGTGCTAACCGTAAACACCGAAATTGCTTTAGGTAATTCACGACCACCTAGCGCAATTAGACTACCTCGTATGGAGTAAGCAAAACGTGAACTGGTTATAAGTTACGGTTTCCTAACAAGGAAATCACTGGCTTTTTGTTAAGCAGATCATGTTTTAGTAAACATAGATGCATATTTACTGAGGTTTTTGGCTGTTTGTTATTGAATTTGAGCGATTAACTTTAGTGCTCAATCGAAAGACTGAAATGATAAAAAGTTGAGCTTCTTACTTGTGGGCATTTTGACTTGTACTGAGGGTATCTGGCTGTCATTATCCCTGCGGACATGGCTTAATCTCCCCAAACCGCCTGAAATCTTGGAGGATCCCCATTGGTTAATATCAACCGCTTTTTTCCGCTATTTGCCTTACTCGGGGCGGGTACGGCGTATTTGATGCCCGCATGGTTTAGCGGATTGAAAACCAGCATAGTGCCGTTGCTGGTGGTGATTATGTTATCTATGGGACTGACCTTAGATGTGCGGGATTTTGCCTATGCATTCAAACAGAAACGTGCCGTTATCACTGGCTTAATCTTGCAATTTACCCTGATGCCCTTAAGCGCCTTAGCCATTAGTTTACTATTAGGGTTCAATCGGGAATTGACCATAGGCATGGTGTTGGTGGGGAGTGTGGCGGGTGGCACTGCATCGAACGTGATTTGCTATTTGGCCAAGGGCGATGTCGCCTTATCTATCACTATGACTGCGCTATCCACCTTAGCGGGTGTGGTGCTCACTCCCTTGATTATTGAGCTATTAATCGGTGAGATGGTCGCCATTCCTTTAATGGATATGCTAGTCAGTCTCGTTAAAATCGTGCTTATCCCTGTGACTGTGGGTGTGGTGTTGAATCACTTCTTTAAACCGCAAGTGGCTAAACTTGCCCCCGCATTGCCCATCATTTCTATCGTGGCGATTGTACTGGCCATCAGCATTATTGTGGCCCTAAATGCAGGGCAATTTTCGCAGGTGGGGCCTGTGATTTTACTCGCGGTGTTTCTACATAATGGTTTGGGACTCGCCTTGGGTTATACCTGCTGCCGCTTGCTCGGCTTTAACCATACAGTATGTAAAACCATTTCGATTGAGGTGGGGTTGCAAAACTCAGGCCTTGCGACCGCATTATGCATCAAGTTTTTTAGCCCGCTCTCCGCCGTCCCCAGCGCGATTTTCTCGATTTGGCATAACCTTTCAGGTGCGATGTTGGCAGGATATTGGGCGAGCTTAGAGCAGAAGAAACAGAGCGATGGATTGGAATAAACCATTAGATGTTTATTTAAGGCTTTATGCATTGCTCTAAAAAAGTTCGGCCTAACATCTTGCGATATTAGGCCATTGTAACGACTTAGCTGACTCGAATTAGAGTCTAAAATGCGAGACTACGCCTGTTAGCTGTTCTTTCGTGGCGGCCAAGGAGGTCGCGCTATTGAGGGTCGCTTTACCACTTTGATTTAATTCTTCAACCATTTCGCGAATGGTATTCAAGTTACGATTAATCTCTTCACTGACGGCGCTTTGTTCTTCGGCGGCGGTGGCGATTTGATTGCTCAATCCATTAATATCAAATACATAAGTGGTCAAGGTTTCCAAGCTTTCAGTCACCAACGTGGTGGTGTCCGCTGCATCTTGGCAACTCTGTTTAGTCTCATCCATCGCATTAACGGCGCTGTTAGCACCCGTGCGCAGGCGTTCTAGCATTTGATTGATCTCGGCCGTGCTCGCTTGGGTGCGAGCGGCAAGGGCGCGTACTTCGTCGGCGACGACGGCAAAGCCTCGACCTTGTTCACCGGCGCGGGCGGCTTCGATGGCGGCGTTAAGGGCGAGTAAGTTGGTTTGGTCGGCGATATCTCCAATCACATCTAAGATGGTGGCGATATGGCGGGTGTTTTCATTCATTTCCGCGATGGTGTGAGCGGCGGTATCGACCTTACCAACTAAGGCGACGACAGTATTTGCCGCCTGTTCGACAGCCTTTTTCGACTTATCAGCCTGTTCATTTGCCTGCTGGGTAAAGCGTGCGGCAGAGGCGGCATCACCGGCAACGTTATGGGCAGTTGCACTCATTTCGGTCATGGCCGTCACCACTTGGTCGGTTTCTACCGCGTGGGTTTGCAATGCATGGGTATTGGCATTGGACTGCACATTCAACTGACCAATTTGATCCGACATATGTTCAGAGGCCTGGGCAATATCGGAAATCATATGGCGCAAGTGGTCAATCACTCGATCAAGATCGGCGCCGAGCGCACAGAGTTCGTTTTGCCCACTGATTTGAGTCTTCTGGGTGAGATCGCCATCGGCAAGGTGTTCTACAACCCGCTTGATTTGATGAACGATATTGACTAAACGTCTGCTCATAAACAGGGCGCTTAGCAGGGACGCGACAATGGCAACTAGGATTAGGCCAAGGAGCAGCGCTTCGGTGGCATTGACTTTGTCTTCTGCCTGTTTGCCTAGTTCATGGTTGCGTTGGGTGATCAATTTGACTAATTGATTGATCTCATTACTGACTTTTGGCCCAAGAGCGCCGCGTTCTGACGTGAGTTCAGGTTCGGTGCCCGTTTGTTTGGCGAAGGCTAACTCCTGCTGATAGAGACGCACATATTGCTCGATTTGCGGCAATAGTGTGCGGATCGTTCTGGCATCTTGCCCCATAAAATCGGTGTTAAATTCTGCGAGTTGCTCGACAAGTTGCCGAACATTGCGTTGCTGCAAGCTGATGGCGTCGCTGTTATGGACTAGTGTGGCTAAGCGCAACTCGAAGAACGCTTCACGCACATTGGTGAAGGTTTCGGCGAGTTTGGTATTGTTGACGAGTCGACTGCTGGTGTTATTGAGTTCGGCAAAACCCCGATAGGAGGAAATGCCGATAATGATCAATAAAATACTCGCAAACACTGAGGGCAGCGCCGTCAATGTGCTGGTTTTTGCATTGTTAAACATGGTGGCCTACTGGGGTATCAATCAAGAAGGGGTGTAATTAAATTACACATTGAGGCCATTTTAACGCTTGGATTTCACTCGTCGCAAGGCGATATTTTGAACGTAATATCTATAACGCTATGTTTTTAAATACGTTGTTTTTAGTGTGTTAACCGTGGATGGCGTACTGGTTGCTAGGTGTTATGTAAGTTAAATTCATTGCATTTGCAGGCGATTGATTTTATTGTGAAAATTGTTTTGCGAGCGAGTGCTCTTCTACAGTGCATTAACAGGCAAAAAAGCGATTGTGAGGCAGATCGCAAAACTTACAAATGTTTATAAGTGTATCCATGGTGCTATCGCACGTTGGGGCTGAACAACCAAACGCCACGTGCTTTCGCTCGAATCAAAGCCCGCCAAATCTCTGCAAAAAACTGAGGCGTCAATGCGTCCTCGTCTGTCAAAGCGAGTGACAATTGTTCCTTGCTCAATTGTTTATCTCTCATTCCTACGAATTTGCGTTCGGTCACAAAGTCATAAGTAGAATGTAAATGATATTGGTTATCATCTGGATTTAAGGTTGTTTTAATGTAGATTGTCGGCATTTCAAGCTAACACCGTTTATCAATGAGTGCCGTCGAGGTTTTTATGGAATGCAGGGCGTTTAAGAAAAGTGCAATTGCAGTAATGGTTTCGAGTTTAGTGATGTCCTCAGCTTACGCTGCTGTGGACGCAGAATCTTCTGAACCGATTGAAAAGATAACTGTTTATGGTGAGAAAATCGAGCGTAGCCTTAAGGATACGACTTCCTCTATTTCGGTTATCGATAAAGACGCGCTCGACAGCGGTCAATATCAATCTACCTCGAGTGCCTTATCTGAAGTGCCTAACGTGGTGGTGCTTACGGGATCTGTGCCGGATATCCGTGGGGTTTCTGGTAATGGTTCTGCCTCTGGATTTAACTCTTTTACCGGCGGTGCTCGGGCGCGGGTATCCACCTTAGTCGATGGAGTTGCCGAACCTTTTGTGGCCGATCTTACTGGTGATACTGGTCTGTGGGATATCCAACAAATTGAGGTGTACCGCGGTCCGCAATCGACAATTAACGGTCGTAACAGCATTGGCGGCACAGTGTTTATTAAAACGGAAGACCCCACCTTCGATTGGCAAGGTGCGGCTCGTGTCGGTTATCGCAATCAAGATAACTTTATCGATAGCGCCGTTATGCTCTCAGGCCCGATTCTCGATGATGAGTTGGCGTTTAGGGTGAGCGGACAAAATGTGACAGGGAATACCTTCAATAAAGGCTTGGAATATGAGACAAATCCAGCCCCATTCGACCTCAATGAACTGATCACCAATCGCTGGCGCGGTAAATTCCTGTGGCAGCCGAGTGCGATTGAAGATCTCAAAGTGCTCTATAGCTTTTCATACAATGATGAGAAAGGTGACTCTGGGCGCAACTATTTTACCGGCGATGATCCTTGGGCGTTTAAGCCTATTTTCCAACGTTATATCGAGACTAAATCCACGACTCACTCAGTGAAAGTCGATTATGACCTCGGTGAAGGCCGCGCCTTCGATCTCATCGTCGCTTATATGGATTATGACTGGGGCTTTGAATCCTATGAGGCTCTCGCCACGGCGCAGCAATATGTTGATATGAATGACCAGAGTTACACCGTCGATGGTAAGTACAGCTTTGGTCTAAAAGATAAAGATTTCAACGGCTTTGTGGGTTTAGCCTATTTTAAACGCGATCAAGATTTTGGTAGTACTGGCAGCTCTGTTTACAGTGGGGATGACAGCACTGAATCCACCTCCATTTATGGTGAGATGACCTATGGCCTTGCCGAATCTCTCTGGGTCACATTCGGTGGCCGCGTGATGCGTGAGGAGCAATTGCGTAACTTCAATATGCTCTATCAAGGCAGCCAATTGCGGGAAAAACTCGATAATGCCAATACCGTTACCCTGCCGAAGTTAGTGCTGCAATATGCGCTGAATGACAGCACAACTTTAGCGGCCAGCGTGCGTCGCGGTTATAACTCGGGTGGCGGTGCGTTGTCGTTAGCCGAAAGTGAGTATTACTACTACGACGAAGAGTACGTTAATACCTATGAAATCAGCAGTCGCAGCGCGTTTATGGATGGCGATGTTAACTTTAGTGCCAACCTGTTCTACAACGATTTCGACGGTTACCAAGCCTCTAACAGCGCCCGCAAAATTACCAATATCGATAAAGCGGTCAGCTACGGTATTGAGGCTGAATTCAGCGCTATGCTCACCGAAAACCTGCAGTTTATTTCGGGCGTAGGTTTACTCGATAGTGAGACCAAGCAAGCGGATCCTAGTTATGGCGACATTATCGGCAATCAGCTGAACTCGGCGCCGCATGTGACCGCCAATGCGGGCTTAAAATATTGGTTGGGCGATGCGTTTTCTTTCGGTTTTTCAGGTAACTACGTAGGTGAGTATTATGCGGATATCAATAATACTGAATCACGGGTGGCTGGCGATTATGTTGTTGCCCGCTTAAGCCTCGATTATCAAACCGATAGCTGGAGAATCAGCGGCTTTGTAAACAACCTGTTTGATGAGCAAGCGTTGACGGTAAATGAACCCGCTAGCCGCAGTTATCCCGATGGTTATGCGGCGATTATCGACCCTAGAAATCTCGGTGTATCTGTGATGTACCGCTTCTAAGCGCTCGATTTGACGCACTTATTTTACCGATAAAAAAACCTCCACAGCATGCTGTGGAGGTTTTTTGTTTTCAGCGACTTTTACTCTTTATATTTCAAAGTGCCGTTGGCTTTGATTTCGTCGTACCACAGGTTGTGGTGTTGGGTTGCCCAGTTTTCATCACAATAGCCAGACACCATACACTCCATACCGCCTTCTGACATTACCGTTGCCATAAAGATGTGCACGATAGAGAAGGCGCAGATCACGATGGCGCTCACTGAGTGCAATACCAGCGCGATTAAGCTTAAGGTACGGCTTGGTTCGAAAAGATTTGGGAACAGTAACAACATGCCTGAGGCAGAAATCACTAATCCAAACAGGGCGAAGGCCCAGAACCACATTTTTTCACCGGCGTTAGCAAAACCAGCATCAGGGTGCTTACCTTTGAAGGGACCAAAGTTGATGTAACCACCAACAACGAGGAACCATTTCACGTCGTACATTTTTGGCAGCTGGTTCTTCGCCCATAACACTGTCATCAATGCCCAGCCGATCATGAACGGAATCGCCATCACATCGTGGATTTGCTTCGCGCCATAGACTATGGCTTCCCAGATGCCTTCGCCCAACCAAGGTTGGAAGAAGAAACGACCCGCTAACAAAGTTAAGCCCGTTAGAATCAACATTAAGCACGGGATCGCACCGAGCCAGTGGATTGAAACGTCGAACTTTGACCAGCGATGCACTAGCTTGCCCGAAAAACCATGGTGTAGCTTGGAGATGCCGTTCACCTTGATAAATAAGACAAAGATAATGATCATGCCGAATAACGCCGCCATTAAGGCCGGCGCTAACCAGTCGCTACGCAGCTCCAGTACACGCAGATCATAGGTATTGATCGGTTGTGCGTGGAACTCGCTTTGGGAGGTAGTGTATCCCGTGGCGCCGTCCTTCAGCTGTGCCCAAATTTGGGCATCAGAGGCTTGAGGTTGGAGCGCTTGTTCATCACCACCATTGGCTAGACACACGGCACTAAACAGCAGTGCTATGGCTAAACCTATGTGTTTGAACCATTTGTTCATCATACATCCTCTCTCGCTTAGTGGCGCCTGCTAGCAGGCGCCAAGCTAAGTCTGTGGACAGATCCTGTGACCTGAATTAATTCCAAGCCGCGTTTTTAGCGCCACGGTAAGCCACACGCTCACGGAAGATGCTAGAAACCACTTCTGCATCACCCGCTAACAGGGCCTTAGTCGCACATAGTTCTGCGCACATTGGCAGTTTACCTTCGGCAATACGGTTTGAGCCGTACTTCTGGCGCTCTGCCTCTGAGTGGTTTTCTTCTGGGCCGCCGGCACAGAAGGTACATTTATCCATCTTACCGCGGCTACCAAAGGCACCTTTTTTCGGGAACTGTGGTGCGCCAAATGGACAGGCGTACAAGCAGTAACCGCAACCAATACAGGCATCTTTGTTGTGTAGCACAATGCCGTCTTCGGTTCTGTAGAAGCAGTTTGCTGGGCAAACCGCCATACATGGCGCGTCTGAGCAATGCATACAGGCGACAGAGATTGAAGCTTCACCGGGTTGACCATCGTTGATAGTCACGACGCGGCGGCGTTGGATACCCCACTCGAGAGCGGAATCGTTTTCGTTTTTACATGCGGTGACACAGCCGTTACATTCGATGCAGCGCTTGGTGTCACACAAAAATTTCATTGTAGCCATAGTGGCAATTCTCCTAGCTTAAGCTGCACTTACGCTTTAACGATCTGACAGAGCGACGCTTTGGTTTCCTGCATTTGAGTCACAGGGTCATAACCATAGGTCAGTGCCGTGTTAGCGGATTCACCGATAACGTAAGGCACAGTGCCCTCAGGGTAGTTAGGCGCTAAGCTTTCACCGTGCATCACACCCGCAAAGTGGTATGGCATAAAGGTCACACCTGGTTTAACGCGTGGCGTTACCAGAGCTTGTACTTTAATGCGGCCACCTTCGGCGCCCTCTAACCACACAAACTCACCGTTGCGGATACCGCGGTCGGCTGCGTCGCCTGGGTTGATTTCAACAAACATTTCCTGTTGAAGCTCAGCCAGCCATGGGTTAGAACGAGATTCTTCACCACCACCTTCGTATTCCACTAAACGACCAGAGGTCAGTACCAGTGGGTACTTGCCACTGAAGTCTTTCTCTTGGATTGACTTGTACAGTGTTGGCAGACGATGAACTTGCATATCGTCGTAGGTTGGGTATTTAGCCACTAAGTCACGGCGTGCTGTGTATAACGGCTCGCGGTGAACTGGCACTTGGTCTGGGAAAGTCCAAACAATACAACGGGCTTTAGCGTTACCAAATGGAATACAACCATGCTTGATTGCCACGCGCACGATACCGCCTGATAAGTCGGTCTTCCAGTTACGACCTTCGGCTTCGGCTTTTTCTTCCGCAGTCAGGTCATCCCACCAACCGAGTTGCTTCAGCAGCTTATCGGTAAATTCTGGGTAACCGTCTTGGATCTCGGCACCTTTAGAGAAAGAGCCTTCAGCCAGCAGGTTTTTACCATTGTATTCAACGCCGTAACGAGCACGGAAGTTACCGCCGCCGTCTTTAACGTGTTTAGATTGGTTATACAGAATTTGGGTACCAGGGTGTTTAGCTTCTGGTGTGCCCCAACATGGCCAAGGTAAACCGTAGGTTTCGCCTTTAGCTGGGCCGCCGGCGGCTTCGAGCGTCTTGTTGCTGAAAGTGCCCCAGTTTTGGGTGTGCAGCTTGATACGCTCAGGGCTTTGACCTGTCATACCGATGGTCCACATGCCGCGGTTGATTTCGCGGGTGATTTCTTCGATAACCGGTAAGCCGTTTTCTTTGGCGATGCGTTTAGTGTATTGCTCGGCGATACCGAGTTTTTGCGCTAAACGGTACATGATTTCGATGTCGGTTTTTGACTCGAATAAAGGTTGGATAACCTGCTCACGCCATTGGATAGAACGGCCTGAGTTAGACACTGAACCTTGAGTTTCAAACTGAGTCGCAGCAGGTAACAGATACACGCCATTCTTACGACGGTGCATAACACCCGCCATGGTTGGGAATGGGTCGACAACCACGACTGTGTCCATCTTGTCTAAGGCATCACGCACTTCACGTTGACGGGTTTCAGTGTTGACCGATTGACCCCAGAAGAAGGCCATACGGATATTGTCTTTCTGTGCCAGCTTGCTCTTATCTTCTAACACGCCATCGTGCCAGCGAGAACAAGGAATACCTGGGGTGGTCATTGGATCTTTGCCTAAGTAGGCGTTTTGATCGAAGCGGCTCTTCACCCACTCCATATCCAGATCCCACACATGGGTCCAGTGAGTCCAAGCGGCTGAGGTTAAACCGTAGTAGCCAGGCAGGTTGTCGAACAGCAGACCTAAGTCAGTCGCGCCCTGTACGTTGTCGTGGCCACGGAAAATGTTAGTGCCGCCGCCAGAAACGCCCATGTTGCCTAAGGCTAATTGCAGAATACAGTAAGCACGAGTGTTAGCGTTACCGACGTGGTGCTGAGTACCACCCATACACCAAATCACAGTACCCGGACGGTTTTCTGCCATCAGTTTTGCGGCTTGATAAACCACTTCTTCGCTCACGCCAGTGATATCCGCCACTTCTTTAGGTGGGAACTTTTTCACTTCTTCGCGGATGGTTTCCATCTCGAATACGCGTTGTTGGATAAAGGTTTTATCTTCCCAACCGTTTTCGAAAATGTGCCATAACATACCGTAGATAAACGGAATATCAGTACCAGGACGAATTGCACAGTGCAGATCTGAGTGCGCCGCTGTGCGAGAGAAACGTGGGTCAACAACGATGATTTTCGCGTTGTTTTTCTCTTTGGCGATCAGAATGTGTTGCATTGAAACCGGATGCGCTTCTGCTGGGTTTGCCCCGATCAGGAAGATGGCATTGGCATTCTGAATGTCGTTGAAAGAGTTAGTTTGCGCACCGTAACCCCAAGTGTTAGCAACACCGGCTACCGTGGTAGAGTGACAAATACGAGCAGAGTGGTCGACGTTGTTTGTGCCCCACATGGCCGCCAGTTTGCGGTACATATAGCAGCCTTCGTTAGAGAACTTAGCGCTACCCATGAAGTACACAGAGTCTGGGCCAGATTCTTTACGAATGTTGAGCATTTGGTCGCCCACTTCGTTAATCGCATCTTCCCAAGAGATTTTTTTCCACTTGCCATCAACCAATTTCATTGGGTATTTCAGGCGTTTTTCACCGTGGCCATGCTCACGCAGTGCAGCACCTTTCGCGCAGTGACCGCCGGCATTGAATGGGTGATCGAACGCGGGTTCTTGACCTGTCCACACGCCATTTTGCACTTCGGCATACAGACCACAACCCACAGCACAGGCACTACAAATCGTACGTTTAACTTCGATCGGCGCGTCGTGTGGCACATCTTTGGCTTCTGCGCGGCGCATCATGCCTGTACCCATCAGAGAAGCGGCTGCGATACCACCAGTAGTAATACCTGCTTGCTTCATAAATTGACGACGGCTAATGCCTAACGTCGGTTTGTCGGCCACTTGGGCGACATCGGACTTGCGAGTTAACTTCATCGCTGACTTCTCCTAGATTAGCTACGCAGGCTATCGTAATAGCTGATAATGTGCGCAGTTTCGTGGTAACCCTTAGGCTCTTTAGTTGTTACCTTGCTGCTCTCGCTGGCTTGGGCTGCGCTCATGCCGGTAGCGGCAATTGCGGCGCCGGCAACGCTGCCAACGGTGAGTGCTTTAAGCAAAGAACGGCGAGATAAATCGCTAGGTTGTTGCTTCATGCTGACTCCTGAATGAGGGGTTATGGTTCTTGGATGGCGCGACTTTTCGAGGGATTAAACTTGTTATCAAAAAGTGAAGATTAGAGGTGGAAAAGATAATGAAATCATCTTGCTTGCCGTTAATCATCGCGCGTGAGGGCAATATAGTAGGAAAAGATTGAGTAGGATTTGATCTAGAACAGTTTGCAGCCGGACAGGCAGGCGTGCTGATGCAAAAGCGTTAACTCGCTCATGGTTTCAGCACTTGTGTGAACACGCAAAAATGGGTCGGTTTTCGGATAAAAATGAAACGCTTGTTAATGAGTTGTTGTTTGGAGTCTAGGTAAAAAAACACCCCGCACTGCGAGGTGTTTTTATTGGGGTAAAGCTTCAGGCTTTAGTTAGTCTTTATAACGCAGACTGCCGTTAGCTTTGATTTCGTCATACCATAAATTGTGGTGCTGGATAGCCCAGTTCTCATCACAATAGCCTGACTTCATGCACTCCATACCGCCTTCACTGAGTACGGTCGCCATCCAGATATGCACTATGGTAAAGGCAATCAGGATAACGGCACTGATCGAGTGGATCAGCAGCGCGCCCATCGAGGCTTCACGGGGTAGATCTAAGCCGGGTAATACCAACATGATGCCAGACACACTGATAAACAGTCCGAAGAGGGTCAGTGTCCAGAACCACATTTTTTCACCGGCGTTAGCAAAACCACTGTCAGGGTGTTTGCCTTTGAATGGGCCAAAGTTGATATAGCCACCGACCACTAAGAACCATTTAAGATCGTACATCTTAAAGGTTTGTAGCGGCATCCATTTCACCACGCAGACAATCCACGCCATGATAAAGATGGGACCAGCCCAGTCGTGCACGGTTTTACTGCCGTAGATCAGCGGTGCCCAGATGTCTGGCCCTAGCAGCTCTTGCACAACATGCTTACCGAGCATAATGGTTAAGCCGGTAAACATCAGCGTGAGACAGCTAATTGCCATGATCCAGTGGATCCACAGATCCGCCTTAGACCAACGAGCCACCATCTTGCCTGAAAAGCCGTGGCTGAGTCTTGAAGGACCATTCACCAAGTAAAACAGTAAGAAAGCACCAAACACACCCGTTACAGCCAAGGCCATAATCGGGGTGATGTATTGGTTTCTCAGTTCTTTACCTTGGTTACCGGCAACGTTAATCAACACCCCAGTTTCGACCCCTTTGGCTGTGGTATAGCCAGTTTCACCCGACTTTACCGCGCGCCACAGATCGGCTTCGCTGGTTTGCGCTTTCGCCTGTTGTTGACTCGATTGCTGATCACTTGCTTGTACTGGGCTTGCGCTCATTACTGAACCTAGGCCCAATCCCATCACGAGTACCATCAGAGCAAACAGACTGCGCAGTGATTTGTTTAACTGTTTGTTTAACATTTTCACTCCTTGCCAGAGGTTAGGGATGACTCCCTAACCTTCACTCTGCTTAGTTAATCTCACCGGTCTTTGGGTTGTAGCCCCAAATCACGTTAGGATTGCCTCGAGAGGCCATACGTTGACGGTAGATGTTTGATACTACTTCCGCATCACCCGCAAGCAGCGCTTTGGTTGAACAAAGCTCAGCACACATAGGTAGCTTGCCTTCAGCAATACGGTTTGCACCGTATTTCTTGTGCTCGGCTTCGGAGAAGGTTTCTTCTGGGCCACCGGCACAGAAAGTACACTTGTCCATTTTACCGCGGCTACCGAAGGCGGTTTTCTTCGGAAATTGTGGTGCACCAAACGGACAGGCATAGAAGCAGTAGCCACAACCGATACAGGTATCTTTGTTGTGTAGCACAATGCCATCGTCAGTACGGTAGAAACAATCTGCCGGACATACGGCCATGCAAGGAGCGTCGGTACAGTGCATACATGCTACTGAAATCGATGCTTCACCCGGTTGACCATCGTTAATCGTCACCACGCGGCGACGTTGAATACCCCACTCAAGTGCGGAGTCGTTTTCGTTTTTACATGCTGTGACGCAGCCGTTACACTCGATGCAGCGTTTGGTGTCACACAAAAATTTCATGACTGCCATAATGGCTTATCTCCTCATCAAGTAGGTTAGGCTTTGCTAACTTGGCAAAGGCTGGACTTAGTTTCTTGCATCTGAGTCACAACGTCATAGCCGTAAGTTAAAATGGTGTTTGCCGATTCACCTTGTACATAAGGTACTGTACCTTCTGGGTAATTCTTCGCGAGGTTTTCACCTTCGAAGATACCGGCGAAGTGGTATGGCATAAAACATTCACCCGGAACAACCCGTGGTGTCACCATTGCCTTCACTGTGATCTTGGCGCCTTCAGGACTATGAACAAAGACATTGTCACCGTCACGGATACCACGGTCAGCAGCGTCTGCCGGGTTCATTTCGATAAACATTTCTTGTTGTAGCTCGGCCAACCAAGGGTTAGAACGAGATTCTT
Source organism: Shewanella sp. GD04112 (assembly GCF_029835735.1). NCBI lineage: Bacteria > Pseudomonadati > Pseudomonadota > Gammaproteobacteria > Alteromonadales > Shewanellaceae > Shewanella > Shewanella sp. GD04112. The sequence goes on along the minus strand of NZ_JAOEAL010000001.1, from coordinate 4,609,219 downwards.
CACCACCACCTTCGTATTCCACTAAACGACCAGAGGTCAGTGTCAGTGGGAAGCCTTGGGTAAAGTCCTTATCCTGAATTGACTTATACAGAGTCGGTAGACGCGCAACCATAAGGTCTTCGTAGGTTGGGTATTTAGCGACTAAGTCACGACGAGGAGTGTAGAGTGGCTCGCGGTGCAGTGGGATATCATCTGGGAAAGTCCACACGATACAACGTGCTTTCGCGTTACCGAAAGGAATACAGCCGTGCTTGATAGCAACACGTTGGATACCGCCAGACAGGTCTGTCTTCCAGTTTTTGCCTTCGGCCAGTTTCTTCTCGTCTTCGGTTAAGTCATCCCACCAACCCAATTGCTTGAGCATGTCGGCGGTAAACTCAGGATAACCATCTTGAATTTCACTGCCTTTAGAGAATGAACCGTCGGCAAGAATGCTAACGCCATTGTGTTCAACACCGTAACGGGCACGGAAAGTACCGCCGCCGTCTTTCACTTCTTTAGATTGATCGTAAAGAATTTGGGTACCAGGGTGTTTCATTTCTGGCGTACCCCAACATGGCCAAGGTAAGCCGTAGACTTCGCCTTTAGCTGGGCCGCCCGGTGCGGTCAGGCTATTCACATCGAAAGTGCCCCAGTTTTCTTGGTGCATTTTCAAACGTTCTGGGCTTTGACCTGTGTAACCGACGGTCCACATACCTTTGTTGAACTCGCGAGTCACATCTTCAATTAATGGCTCTTCGCCATTGACTTGGATGTGCTTACAGAATTCTTTTTCGATACCCAGCTTTTTCGCCAGTTTGTACATGATCACGTGGTCAGGCAGTGACTCAAACAATGGCTCAATCACTTTAGAGCGCCATTGAATTGAACGGTTAGTGGCTGACACTGAACCGTAGGTTTCAAACTGCGTGGCTGCGGGTAGCAGATATACCCCGTCTTTACGTTGGTGCATCACACCAGCCATGGTTGGGATTGGGTCAACAACGACCACAGTATCTAACTTGTTCAGCGCTTCACGCACTTCACGGCCACGGGTTTCGGTGTTAACTGATTGACCCCAGAAGAACGCCAGACGGATATTGTCCTTCTGCGCGATCTTGGTTTTATCTTCGAGTACACCATCGTGCCAGCGAGAGCAGGGGATACCCGTTGAGGTTTGTGGGGTTTGACCTAAGTATTCGCCTTGGTCGAAACGGCCTGCAACCCATTTTGGATCTAAGTCCCAAACGCCAGACCAGTGAGCCCAAGCGCCTGAGGTTAAGCCGTAGTAACCGGGTAAGTTGTCGAATAACAGACCAAAGTCTGTTGCACCTTGCACGTTATCGTGACCGCGGAAAATGTTGGTACCGCCGCCAGACACGCCCATGTTGCCCAGCGCTAACTGTAAAATACAGTATGAACGGGTGTTGGCGTTACCGACGTGGTGCTGAGTACCGCCCATACACCATACGATAGTGCCTGGTTTGGTCTCTGCTAACATTTTTGCGATACGGTACATTTGAGCCTTAGGCACGCCTGCAACGTTTTCGACTTCTTCAGGGGTATATTTTTTCACTTCATCGCGAATACGTTCCATGCCGTAAACACGTTGATTGATGAACTCTTTATCTTCCCAGCCGTTTTCAAAAATGTGCCATAACAGGCCATAGATGAAGGGGATATCGGTACCTGGGCGGATATGCACGTACTCGTCAGACTTGGCTGCAGTACGGGTGAAACGTGGGTCAACAACGATGATCTTAGCGCCGCGCTCTTTTGCCACCAGAATGTGTTGCATGGCGACAGGGTGTGCTTCACTTGGGTTTGAACCCACGAACATGATGCACTTAGAGTTGCGGATATCATTTAACGAGTTGGTTTGCGCACCGTAGCCCCAAGTGTTAGCAACACCGGCTACCGTGGTAGAGTGACAAATACGGGCTGAGTGGTCGACGTTGTTTGTGCCCCACAGTGCCGCGAGTTTGCGATATAAATAAGCCTGTTCGTTAGAGAACTTAGCACTACCCATAAAGTAGATAGAGTCTGGACCCGATTCTTGACGAATCGCCGTCATTTTATCGCCCACTTCATTGATAGCTTGTTCCCAAGAGATCTTCTTCCACTTACCGCCTTCTAACTTCATTGGGTATTTCAGGCGTTTTTCACCGTGGCCGTGTTCACGCAGTGCAGCCCCTTTCGCGCAGTGGCCGCCTTGGTTAAATGGATGATCGAACGCGGGTTCTTGACCTGTCCACACACCGTTTTGCACTTCAGCATAGATACCACAACCCACTGCGCAGTGAGAGCAAATGGTACGTTTGACTTCAGTCGGTGCATTATGGGGGATATGTTCCTGCGCCTGTGCTTTACGCATCATACCTGTGCCAAGCATAGACGCGGCGGCGATACCACCAGTGGCAAGACCTGCAGATTTTAAGAATTGGCGACGATTAAGACCGAGGGCGGGCACTTTTGGCTCGACGACTTGGTCTGTTTTGCGGGTTAATCGCATCACACACACTCCTCTGGTTAGTTGTTCAACGACGCATAGTAGTTACGGATATGGTCGGTTTCGCGATAGTTGTCACTCTTAGGTTCGCTTGGGGCAACTGTTGGGGTGGCAGCCAGAGCTTGGCTACTGACAGTCGCAACCGCGCCAGCCGCACTGCCGAGTGCCAATGCTTTGAGCAATTGACGACGGCCCATGTCGGAAGCTTGCTTCTTCATAGTGTCTCCTTGTGTTACTGGATGAGGTGATGCATACCACGATCACCTCGGTTACTGTGGAAGCCTAAGCTTCCTTTTTGTGGCAAAGGTGAACCTTAAGTCCACCTTTGCCTATCAAACTAAAACGCGATAGGCACTGAATCTGCGTATCGCCAACCGTTTTAAGTTTAGTTCATTAATTCCACTTGTTTTTCTAAATCGCTGGCGGCGGGTTGTAGCTCCGCACTGCCGGGGCAATTGACGGGAATGTCTAAGCTCAGTTGTTCAAATTCGGTGGCTTCCATCTCGAAAAACGCCTTCGCAAGATGGGCGACCGTGGCATAAAACGCCGCGCTTGGGGCTTTGCTGACGGCGTCACAGAAGCGCTGAATCCAACTACCGATGTGGCGTTGATAGAATGCCAATTGACGGTAGCCTGGCGCTTCAAGGATCAAGATGCCCATAACTTCGCACAGCGCGGCCACATGATCCTCGGGTTCTTTGACGTTTTCTTCACGTTCAAAACCGAGTTGCATTAAGTCTTGGCGCAGCAGAGCTAAAGGCTTATCCATCAGTGAGCCCGTCATAAACCAGCTGCCATAGGGCAGGATTTCGCCACAACCCACACCGAGGAACAGGGCAAAATACTCATCTTCTAATTGTTCACTGCTGAACTGCTGGGCGGCCAATTGCAGGGATAACCAAGCCTTGGTCATCTCATTGTCTTCATTGGCATCGATTTCAAGATTGGCCAAAAATTGCAGCAGTTCAGGGCTTGGATGGCGACGCAACAGGGCGGCCAACAGTTGATAGATATCGGCTCTCAACTGATCGTTTTCTGATACTTGTCTTACTGATTCGGTCATAGCGGATCTCTTATCGCAGTTGCTTTTCAGGATCTTGAAGAATGTCTTCAAACATGTCTTTTACCCGGCAATCGCCACACATTTTCAGTCGTTCAATATTGGCTGAGAATGCGCTGTGCGCGCCGACCATATCCAGCATCCGATGCACCATAGATTGGGTCGCAAAAGGAGAGCCGCAGCGAATACATTCGAATGGGGCTTCTTCTTTCAGGGTTTGTAATTGCTGACGAGCAGCTTTATCAAAGTTAATTTGTGGCGTCAGGCTGATGACCTTTTCAGGGCACGCCGCCTCACATAAGCCACATTGAACACAGTTTTGCTCAATAAAGTGTAGTGCAGGTTTGTCGCCACCATCTTGCAATGCCATGGTGGGGCAAATCGCCACGCAGGACATACACAGGGTACATTTCTCGACATTGACGCTGACTTTGCCGTAGGGGACGTTGTTGATACTTAAACTACTGTTGATTTCACCTGCCTGGCTGTTCAGATGGTCAATCGCGTCAAACAAGGTGTTACGTTTAGTGGTCGATGCAAAAGCGCCCGGCACAATCACTGGCCAGTCGAGGCTGATATCGAGCAGCGGCTCTAAATTCGCCAGCATGCTTGGGTCGATAAGGCTCAGGCGCTGCGGTTGGCCGATTTCATCTAACATGCTGTTGGCTAAAGCGAGTTCACCTTTCAACATTTGCGTGAGCGTGGGAGCTGTCGCCTCGGTATTGAGGATTAACACTTGGCGTGCGCCCCAAGCCAGAGCTGCTAACCAATGGTCAATGCTGGCAACGGTGATTTCTTCGAGGGCGACAGGTAATACATCCCCGGCTAAGTCGTCCCCTATCAAGTTTGCGCCAACCGCGTTGTCATGGAACAGGATCACGGGCGCGGTTTGGGCTTGTTCACGGTAACGGTTGATAATCTTATTCAGGTAAGAATGCAGTGCCTGTGGCGTTGGTAAGTCATAACCAATCGCACCCGTCGGGCAGGCACTCGCACAGCTACCTGCGCCGTGGCAGAGGTAAGGGTCGACCTCAATTTTCTTCGCAACACTGCTAATCGCATCGGCGGGGCAGAAGTTGAGGCAGCGGTTACAGCCGTTGATGCCATTACGGTCATGGGCGCATAAGTCGGCATTGATTTTAACGTAACGGGGTTTATCAAACTGGCCCACCAATTCAGGGAGTTGCTCCAGCGCATCGGCCAGTTTGGCTTCGTCTTGACCGACATAGAAATAGCCCGGCGGCAGCATTTCTAAATTCAAGCAAGGGGTGCTGCTTAAATCGAGGATCAAATCGAAATGAGCTTTACGAATGGCGACAACACTCAATTCCGCCGCGCCATTTTGATGCTCGACGCTGACTTGGAATTGACCTAAAAATCCTTTAATGCCAATGAGTTTGTTATAGTAGCTTTCGACATCCGTCGCCGCAGCCATCACCTGTTCAAGGTGGGTTTCATCTTGGCTGGTAATCGCTTCGTTAGCCAAAATCACACGGCTCGCCATAGTGGACAATTTGTCCGCCGCGAGGCGTGCCAGATCCTCTGGGCCAATAATTAGCACTGTGCCTTCAGTGGTGTAGCTCACTGTTGGCGGGATCAGATTCTGTAAAATCTGCGTTTGGGCTAACACATTTTGCCGCGCTTGTTTTAGCGCAAGCTGGGTTTGATTGGTCATCAAATGAGTGCTCACATTGCGTTCCTGAACAGTACTTTGGCTGCTCTTTTATAGCTGTTTTGCTGCAGATTTAGGCGGTAATTTGAGACTAAGTCCTTGCCTTTTCTGCTTTTATCTAAGTTTTTATCCCTTAGTACAGCAATTCACATACCAAAGTTATGGACATAAAAATTAGCTAAACTGACATTAAACAACTGGCTTTTGCATCTGAGCGGCAGGCTCTGGTGCATTTTGGGGTAGGTCATCAGTCTCCCCATCCAAATTGTCCGTGATCTGAGTGTTTGCTAATTCGGTTTCGACATCACTGTTTTTTGATTCCATTGCATTTTCTGTATTCACCACCGCATCGCTGGGGATTGAGGTCGGATCTTCGTCTGACTCTTCACTCTCTTTGGTGATAAAACGGAATACTTTTTGGGCTAGCTCGGCGGACACCTCTGGCGTCAGCTTTGGCTGATTGCTGTAGTCGAGCGCATATTCCAAAAGACCATCTATCTCATTGAAATGGGGCTGTTTCCACAATGCGCGTAGCGCTGCCGTTTTCGCCGCTGGGTCAACATTGGCTCCCATAAACTTAGCAAAGCTGCCGCCAATCTCAATTTCTTCGGGATTGGGCAACTCTTCCGCGGTGAGGAGGCGGTTGGGATCCTCATCGGTTTGTGGGAGGGCATCCTGAGGTTCAGAAGTCGGCGTGGCTGCCGCAATCACAGTTGGCTCAACAGGAGGATTTAAGTTTGCTTCCGCGGTTTTTTCGGCCGTTTGAGCTGCAAGTGCGGCTTCTTCGGCGGCGACTTGCTCACGGCGCTGGCTCCAACGGCTAAAAAAGCCGTTAGCCTTTGGGGTTGAGTCAGCCATTAGTCCCTCCGCAATGGGTCGCGGCTAGGGCCTTGGTTTTTACGGTGGTCGACATGCTTGCGACGATAAGCGGCGATTTCAACTTCGCCGTATTGGGTGATAAAGGCTTCAATCCAGCAGGCGATCGCCTCTGGCATTAGCATGTTGATAACGGGGGTGTTGCCTTCAAGGCAGCCTGCCGCCACGTTTTGATCTGCCGAGAGTAACGCGGGTACCCAAGTGCCGTCAGCCATTTCATCGCAGACCAAGTACAGCATGGCATTGTCCATGTCGAGGTTGATGCGATAACTGGCGCGTTCATCTTTGTGCAGTTCGAGCAGAACTAAGGTTGCACCTTCGGGGGCTTCGTGGGTGGCGGGCAGTAGATGATCGATTTCCCATTGTACCGAGGTCCAACGACCCATTTGTTTCTCTACTTTTTTGAGCGAAACGTACATTGGCCAAACACTAGTGGTATGTTGCATTGTCTCTCCGTTTCAGCCGAAAGGGGCGAACCTGAGCGAACGGTTCTCTTTCCCCTACTGATTGCGATAAAAGGTCACTGCAATATTAATGCCATTAAACATGGGGTATTTGTTTGAGGTGGATCATCAAAACAAGGGTAAATTTAGGACATTTTGTCTAATGAGTCATTTTGTCTGGGACATTTACGCCCACTGGAATATTCATAATTGCGACGGATCACGCATTTAGCCCAGAGTTTCATACCTAGGTATAAATATTGCTATGCTGATGCCATCACACGTAAAGCGGTAACATTATGATTTCTGATAATAGTTCTAATATTGCTCAGCAAGCACAGCCCAATGACCCTTCATCGTCAGCGAAACCAGCCTTCACTTTTGTGAAAACCCAGGCTGAAGTGCCGTTAACGATTGCCGTCAAGGCCGTAGACGAATCGGGCGAAGTGATTGATAAGCATGTTGCCTGTGAACGACCTTTAACGGTTTACCTGAACTGGCGTCCGATTGTGACCCTGATGACCTTAGGGGCTAAACCCGAGTCGCTAGCGTTAGGTTATCTTAAAAATCAAGGCTTTATTTCAGATGTTAGTCAGTTGGACTCTGTGATTGTCGACTGGGATGTAAACTCCGCCGCCGTGTTAACCCGTGAACAAACCGCCGATATCGAGCAAAAGTTATCGGAAAAAACCGTGACCTCAGGCTGTGGCCAAGGAACGGTTTATGGCAGTTTTATGCAGGACTTAGATGATATCCAGCTGCCCACACCAAGCCTCAAGCAAAGTACGCTCTACAGTTTGCTTAAAAATATCAATGAATATAATGACACTTATAAGAATGCCGGCGCCGTTCATGGCTGTGGTGTTTGCGAGAACGACCAAATTCTTGCCTTCGTAGAAGATGTAGGGCGTCACAATGCTGTGGACACCTTAGCGGGCGATATGTGGTTGGCTCAGGATCGGGGCGATAACAAGATTTTCTATACCACGGGGCGACTCACCTCGGAGATGGTGATCAAGGTTGCCAAAATGGGGATACCCGTATTGCTATCGCGCAGTGGCGTGACGCAAATGGGGCTAGAGCTTGCGCAGCAGCTGGGCATCACCATTATTGCCCGGGCGAAAGGGCGCCACTTTTTGATCTATCACGGTAGTGAAAATATCGAATTTGATGCGAATACTAGTGCAGGCAAATAAGCTGCTAATGATGGTATCGGTTGAATTTAGAAGAGATAGGACGACAAGGATATAAGATGACATCCGCCAGTGAATTGATTTACATGAGCGCGAAGCAGGTTGCTGAGTATTTAGATCTAAACGAGAAGAAAGTCTACGCTATGGCGAATGACCGAATTCTGCCAGCAACGAAAATCACCGGTAAATGGTTATTCCCTAAGGTGTTAATTGACCGTTGGGTGATGGACTCCTGCCACAGCGGCATGTTAACCGACCGACTCTTGATCACTGGCAGCGATGATCCCCTGCTTTCTATGTTAGTGGCGCGCTTGATGGCACAGGTGGGGAGCCGCGAACTGATCAGTTACAGCGCAACGGGCTCGCGTCTTGGGTTAGAGCTATTAGCAAAGGGCTATGCCGACGTTTGTACTCTGCACTGGGGTAGCATGGAGGATAGGAATATCCGTCATCCAGCCTTACTTAAAGGTTATCAGAACCACCAACAATGGATCATGGTGCATGGTTATTCCCGTCAGCAAGGCTTGATCATGCGTACCGATATGCACCACAGATGCCAAGAAGAGGATAAGGTACTCACCTTACCCTGGCGTTGGGTCAGCCGCCAAGGTGGCGCTGGTAGCCAGCAACATTTAGAACAATGGCTATTAAAGCAAGGGGCGCGTTTAGAACAACTCAATGTGGTGCTAACGGCCTATAGCGAACGTGAGCTCGCAGGATATATAGCACGGGGGGATGCCGACATAGGTTTCGGTTGCCAATCCGTTGCCCTAGAGAGCGGCTTAAGCTTCGTGCCTCTCGTCAAAGAGTCCTTCGACTTTGTGATGCCGCAAAGCATTTACTTCCGCAGACAACTGCAACAGCTCTTTACTATGTTAAGTAGCGGACACACGCGCCAAATGGCCTCGTTATTAGGTGGGTACGATCTTACCGATTGCGGCCAGTTACTGTGGAGTGCAAACTAACACCACAAGTGAGCGCGCGTTGCACGACCTTATACTTTTATATAGCTATATAAGTATAAGGTCGCGGCTTCCTCTATTTACCTTTTCTATCCTCATTGCCGAATTGCATCTTTATTCCTCCTTTAATATTGCAACCACGCGTCTGTATTGAGTGATAAATCGTTTTACTTAGCGATGTTGAGCGGCACTCAGCGGTGATAAATACAGCGATTGTGGATAACTCTGGGAATAACTCGTGGGTAGCTTGTGCCTAGATTGGGTGTAAAAAGCGATTTGAAAAATAATGCAAAAAACCTGAAAAAAGCCCTTGCGTAAAAAGTTCTGCTGCCTATAATGCGCATCCACTGACACGGCAGACAGCGAAAGCAACCGCAGTGACAGTGCGAATCGAATGCAAAATGTGCAGTTGATTCGAAAGCCTCAAGAAGTTTGCAAAAACGCCTTGACGCGACAAGGGAAATGCGTAGAATACGCAGCCCTGACCCGCTGAGCGGTAACGCGAAGTGAATGGTCAAATGCTCTTTAACAATCTAAACAAGAAATCTGTGTGGACACTCACAGGTGTTGAGTTAATCGAAATTACTCTGCCGTTTGGCGAGTAATCAAAATTTAAATCAATGAATGAGTGTTCATAGCAATATGTACAACGACTTATTAAGCTAAGTCGATTCAGAATTCATTGAGCCGTTTCTTCGGAAACAAAAAAACTTTTAATTGAAGAGTTTGATCATGGCTCAGATTGAACGCTGGCGGCAGGCCTAACACATGCAAGTCGAGCGGCAGCACAAGGGAGTTTACTCCTGAGGTGGCGAGCGGCGGACGGGTGAGTAATGCCTAGGGATCTGCCCAGTCGAGGGGGATAACAGTTGGAAACGACTGCTAATACCGCATACGCCCTACGGGGGAAAGAGGGGGACTTTCGGGCCTCTCGCGATTGGATGAACCTAGGTGGGATTAGCTAGTTGGTGAGGTAATGGCTCACCAAGGCGACGATCCCTAGCTGTTCTGAGAGGATGATCAGCCACACTGGGACTGAGACACGGCCCAGACTCCTACGGGAGGCAGCAGTGGGGAATATTGCACAATGGGGGAAACCCTGATGCAGCCATGCCGCGTGTGTGAAGAAGGCCTTCGGGTTGTAAAGCACTTTCAGTAGGGAGGAAAGGTTGTAAGTTAATACCTTGCAGCTGTGACGTTACCTACAGAAGAAGGACCGGCTAACTCCGTGCCAGCAGCCGCGGTAATACGGAGGGTCCAAGCGTTAATCGGAATTACTGGGCGTAAAGCGTGCGCAGGCGGTTTGTTAAGCGAGATGTGAAAGCCCCGGGCTCAACCTGGGAATTGCATTTCGAACTGGCAAACTAGAGTCTTGTAGAGGGGGGTAGAATTCCAGGTGTAGCGGTGAAATGCGTAGAGATCTGGAGGAATACCGGTGGCGAAGGCGGCCCCCTGGACAAAGACTGACGCTCAGGCACGAAAGCGTGGGGAGCAAACAGGATTAGATACCCTGGTAGTCCACGCCGTAAACGATGTCTACTCGGAGTTTGGTGTCTTGAACACTGGGCTCTCAAGCTAACGCATTAAGTAGACCGCCTGGGGAGTACGGCCGCAAGGTTAAAACTCAAATGAATTGACGGGGGCCCGCACAAGCGGTGGAGCATGTGGTTTAATTCGATGCAACGCGAAGAACCTTACCTACTCTTGACATCCAGAGAATTCGCTAGAGATAGCTTAGTGCCTTCGGGAACTCTGAGACAGGTGCTGCATGGCTGTCGTCAGCTCGTGTTGTGAAATGTTGGGTTAAGTCCCGCAACGAGCGCAACCCCTATCCTTATTTGCCAGCGCGTAATGGCGGGAACTCTAGGGAGACTGCCGGTGATAAACCGGAGGAAGGTGGGGACGACGTCAAGTCATCATGGCCCTTACGAGTAGGGCTACACACGTGCTACAATGGCGAGTACAGAGGGTTGCAAAGCCGCGAGGTGGAGCTAATCTCACAAAGCTCGTCGTAGTCCGGATTGGAGTCTGCAACTCGACTCCATGAAGTCGGAATCGCTAGTAATCGTGGATCAGAATGCCACGGTGAATACGTTCCCGGGCCTTGTACACACCGCCCGTCACACCATGGGAGTGGGCTGCAAAAGAAGTGGGTAGCTTAACCTTCGGGAGGGCGCTCACCACTTTGTGGTTCATGACTGGGGTGAAGTCGTAACAAGGTAGCCCTAGGGGAACCTGGGGCTGGATCACCTCCTTACCTATACGACTAACTTGATGTTTGTTGAGTGTTCACACAGATGGCTTGTTGAACTTCTCGAAAGAGGAGGGAGAGCGAAATGCACCGCATGCCGGTAAGCATTGTTCTTTAACAATTTGGAAAGCTGATAGTAATTAATACAATGATGTCTGTCGTTGTGTTAATACGAAAAAAATTGAGTTCTTAAAACACTTTTTAAGTGTCTTGAATATTCAAGTCTAAGGCGAGTCCATCTTCTTGGTCGAAGATGAGACAAGTAAAACCAGCTGGTCGCAACAATTCAAGTGAAACTCATTTGGGTTGTATGGTTAAGCGACTAAGCGTATACGGTGGATGCCTTGGCAGTCAGAGGCGATGAAGGACGTAGTAACTTGCGAAAAGCGTTGGCGAGCTAGTAACAAGCATTTGAGCTAACGATGTCCGAATGGGGGAACCCAGCAGCATAAGCTGTTATCACTGCATGAATACATAGTGTAGTGAGGCAAACGAGGGGAACTGAAACATCTAAGTACCCTTAGGAAAAGAAATCAACCGAGATTCCCCTAGTAGCGGCGAGCGAACGGGGATTAGCCCTTAAGTCAGAGGGGTGTTAGTGGAATGGTCTGGAAAGTCCAGCGGCACAGGGTGATAGCCCCGTACACGAAAACTAACCTTTGATGAAAACGAGTAAGGCGGGACACGTGATATCCTGTTTGAATATGGGGGGACCATCCTCCAAGGCTAAATACTCCTGACTGACCGATAGTGAACCAGTACCGTGAGGGAAAGGCGAAAAGAACCCCTGTGAGGGGAGTGAAATAGAACCTGAAACCGTATACGTACAAGCAGTGGGAGCGGTTCTTGAGACCGTGACTGCGTACCTTTTGTATAATGGGTCAGCGACTTACGTTTTGTAGCGAGGTTAAGCGAATAGCGGAGCCGTAGGGAAACCGAGTGTTAACTGCGCGTTTAGTTGCAAGGCGTAGACCCGAAACCCGGTGATCTAGCCATGGGCAGGTTGAAGGTTGAGTAACATCAACTGGAGGACCGAACCGACTAATGTTGAAAAATTAGCGGATGACTTGTGGCTGGGGGTGAAAGGCCAATCAAACCGGGAGATATCTGGTTCTCCTCGAAAGCTATTTAGGTAGCGCCTCGGACGAACACCTTTGGGGGTAGAGCACTGTTAAGGCTAGGGGGTCATCCCGACTTACCAACCCTTTGCAAACTCCGAATACCAAAGAGTGCTATCCGGGAGACAGACGGCGGGTGCTAACGTCCGTCGTCAAAAGGGAAACAACCCAGACCGTCAGCTAAGGTCCCAAAGTGTATGTTAAGTGGGAAACGATGTGGGAAGGCTTAGACAGCTAGGATGTTGGCTTAGAAGCAGCCATCATTTAAAGAAAGCGTAATAGCTCACTAGTCGAGTCGGCCTGCGCGGAAGATGTAACGGGGCTAAACATACCACCGAAGCTACGGGTGCAATCCATTAGGGTTGCGCGGTAGAGGAGCGTTCTGTAAGCCGTTGAAGGTGAAGGGGTAACCCACGCTGGAGGTATCAGAAGTGCGAATGCTGACATGAGTAACGATAAAGGGGGTGAAAAACCCCCTCGCCGAAAGACCAAGGGTTCCTGTCCAACGTTAATCGGGGCAGGGTGAGTCGACCCCTAAGGCGAGGCCGAAAGGCGTAGTCGATGGGAAACAGATTAATATTTCTGTACTTCCGCTAACTGCGATGGAGAGACGGAGAAGGCTAGGCTAGCGCGGCGTTGGTAGTCCGCGTTTAAGGTGGTAGGTGGGTGACTTAGGCAAATCCGGGTCACTATACACTGAGAGCTGATGACGAGTCCCCAAGGGGATGAAGTAGTTGATGCCATGCTTCCAGGAAAATCTTCTAAGCTTCAGGTTAGCGGGAATCGTACCCCAAACCGACACAGGTGGTCGGGTAGAGAATACCAAGGCGCTTGAGAGAACTCGGCTGAAGGAACTAGGCAAAATGGTACCGTAACTTCGGGAGAAGGTACGCTGCTGTTGGTGATGGGACTTGCTCCCTAAGCTGACGGCAGTCGCAGATACCAGGTGGCTGCAACTGTTTATCAAAAACACAGCACTGTGCAAAATCGCAAGATGACGTATACGGTGTGACGCCTGCCCGGTGCCGGAAGGTTAATTGATTGGGTTATCGCAAGAGAAGCTCATGATCGAAGCCCCGGTAAACGGCGGCCGTAACTATAACGGTCCTAAGGTAGCGAAATTCCTTGTCGGGTAAGTTCCGACCTGCACGAATGGCGTAATGATGGCCACGCTGTCTCCAGCCGAGACTCAGTGAAGTTGAAATTGCGGTGAAGATGCCGTATACCCGCGGCTAGACGGAAAGACCCCGTGAACCTTTACTATAGCTTGGCACTGAACATTGACCCTACATGTGTAGGATAGGTGGGAGACTTTGAAGCGGGAACGCTAGTTCTCGTGGAGTCGTCCTTGAAATACCACCCTTGTAGTGTTGATGTTCTAACTTGGGCCCCTAATCGGGGTTAAGGACAGTGCCTGGTGGGTAGTTTGACTGGGGCGGTCTCCTCCCAAAGAGTAACGGAGGAGCACGAAGGTTGGCTAAGTACGGTCGGACATCGTACGGTTAGTGCAATGGCATAAGCCAGCTTAACTGCGAGACAGACACGTCGAGCAGGTACGAAAGTAGGTCATAGTGATCCGGTGGTTCTGAATGGAAGGGCCATCGCTCAACGGATAAAAGGTACTCCGGGGATAACAGGCTGATACCGCCCAAGAGTTCATATCGACGGCGGTGTTTGGCACCTCGATGTCGGCTCATCACATCCTGGGGCTGAAGTCGGTCCCAAGGGTATGGCTGTTCGCCATTTAAAGTGGTACGCGAGCTGGGTTCAGAACGTCGTGAGACAGTTCGGTCCCTATCTGCCGTGGGCGTTGGATGATTGAGGGGAGTTGCTCCTAGTACGAGAGGACCGGAGTGAACGAACCGCTGGTGTTCGGGTTGTCATGCCAATGGCATTGCCCGGTAGCTATGTTCGGAATCGATAACCGCTGAAAGCATCTAAGCGGGAAGCGAGCCCCAAGATGAGTCATCCCTTGGACTTTAAGTCCACTAAAGAGCCGTTCGAGACTAGGACGTTGATAGGTCAGGTGTGTAAGCGTTGTGAGGCGTTGAGCTAACTGATACTAATGACTCGAGAGGCTTAACCATACAACCCAGATGGGTTTTACTAAGTGATACTTAGACGAATACAAACACTTAAGAAGTGGTACTCAAACAGCTTTCCGAATTCATTTACTGCCTGCGTGAGATAAGACGGGTAAGTAAATACCAAATTTGCTTGGTGACAATAGCATTGTGGTCCCACCTGATCCCATCCCGAACTCAGAAGTGAAACGCAATCGCGCCGATGGTAGTGTGGGGTCTCCCCATGTGAGAGTAGGTCATCGCCAAGCGCCTAAATAAACAACGAAGCCAGCTGAATAAGCTGGCTTTTTTGCATTTGGCGTTTGCCATTTTTAGATTGTTATTTTGAAATCATTCATTCCAATTTTCAGCCTCTTTCACTCGCACACCCCTGATGCGCGCTAAATAGCGACTTGTTGCCTTATTTTCTTCACGTTACTGAGCCATACTTGCCGATGGCAACTCTTGCTATTACTTCAGAGGTTACTTACCTTATGCAGTAATTTATTGGGGTAGCTAAGGATCTATGATGAAGTTAGAGATGATTTGCACTGGGGAAGAGGTGCTGTCGGGTCAGATTGTTGATACTAACGCGGCCTGGTTTGCCAGCACTATGATGGAGCATGGCATTGAGATCCAACGACGAGTGACTGTGGGGGATCGCCTCGAGGACTTAATTGCGGTTTTCCAAGAGCGTAGCTTGCATGCCGATGTCATCTTAGTGAATGGCGGCTTGGGGCCGACCAGTGATGATATGTCTGCCGAAGCAATGGCTAAGGCAAAGGGAGAGTCTCTGGTTGAGAATCGCGAATGGCGTCAGCATTTAGAAGATTGGTTTACGCGTAATAACCGTGAGATGCCAGTCAGTAATTTGAAGCAGGCGATGCTGCCTGAGTCTGCAGTGATGGTGGATAACCCCGTCGGTACGGCCTGTGGATTTAGAGTGAAGTTGAATCGAGCTTGGTTATTCTTCACCCCAGGTGTGCCATTTGAACTCAAGCATATGGTGAAGGAACAATTTATTCCTTTTATCCGTGAAGAGTTTGACCTCGATGCTAAGGTGGCGCTGAAGAAGTTGCTGACCATAGGTCATGGTGAGTCTTCCCTTGCCGACAAAATTGAGCCATTGGAGTTGCCTGAGGGGATTACCATTGGTTATCGCTCCTCAATGCCACATATTGAGATTAAGATCTTTGCCCGCGGTGAGAAGGCTATTGCTTTGCTGCCACGGGTGACTGGGCACATCAAAATGGTGCTGGGTACTGCGGTTGTCGCCGAAGATAAAGCGACGCTTGCCGAGGAAATCCATGCGAAGTTACTGAATTCTGGCTTGACCTTGAGTGTTGCCGAGTCTTGCACGGGTGGGATGATAACCAGTCAGTTAGTGGATTTCCCGGGCAGTTCTTCCTATTTACAACACGGTCTGGTGACTTATAGTAACGAGTCTAAGGTGCGAGTGTTAGGTGTTAATCCGGCGACGTTAGACGATCACGGCGCAGTGTCTATTCCCACGGTCGAAGAAATGGCTAAGGGCGCGCGTGCTATCTTAGACAGTGATTTTGCCTTAGCGACCAGTGGAATAGCGGGACCAGATGGCGGAACCGAAGAGAAGCCCGTCGGTACAGTAGCAATTGCCTTGGCTACCCGCAGTGGCGTCTACAGCCAAATGATAAAACTGCCGCGACGTTCACGGGATTTAGTGCGTAGCTTAAGTGCGGCAGTGGCCTACGATATGTTAAGACGTGAATTACTCACAGAAGCTGTGATTGTGGATTATCAATCGATAGGGCGTTTCAGCAAGTAACTCTTTGAATACTGAAGGGTTTTAGTCAGTCTAGCTGGATTAACAAAAATGCTCCCGAGGGAGCATTTTTTATGGCGAATGGTTTGCAACACGAGCCGCTATTTAGTGAACTTAAGGACTAATTTGCCAGGGACAACTTGAATGCTCTCGGTCATCTTGGCCATCAGCGCTTGGTTACTGTCCTTCGTATCGAGCACATAAACGGGCTGATTCTCGAGGAAATGCCTTAAGTAGCCCATAACCTGTGGCGTCGCGCTACTGATGGCTTTCTCGATATCCTTAGGAGTTGATTCTACTTTCACCAATTCAAGCTGGCGCAGGTAGACGCTGTGGGTGGCACTGTCATACCAAGGCTTGGCCTCAAAGGTGGTTGAAAGCTGCGCCTTCAACGGAAAAATAGGATTAGTGATGGACACTTGAGTGGCCGCACTGACGCTCATAGTGTCAGGCTTTTCGCCGAGTCTGACACTGATGTCGTTAATGCGCACTTGCGCGCCCACGAGTTGATTACCTTGTTTCACCTCAAAATGGATCTCTTTGCTGAGATACTGCTCCATTTCATGCTCGCTGATACTGTACTGCGTGACGCAGCCGTCAAGCAGTACAGATAATCCCAAGCAAAGGCTAAGCGTGAGTTTTTTCATTAACCTGTGTTTCTCATGCCCGCCGCGACACCGGCAATCGTCAGCATTAAGGCGAGTTGCACGTGTTCGGAAGCGGGAGCTTCGGTTGTTTCCTTGCGAGTACGAGCTAATAACTCGGTCTGCAGGAAGTTTAATGGATCGATATAGGGATTGCGCAGTTTGACTGATTCGCGATTCCACGGTGTATGCGCCATTAAGGTATCCGATTTAGTCAGCTCCAGCACCACTTTAATACCGAGATCTAAACGCTGGCGTAAAGTTTCGCCTAAGTGGTGAAGATTGGGCGGTACTAAGCAGGTTTCGTAGTAGCGCGCTAAGTTAGGTTCCGCCTTGGCGTACACCATCTCCAGCATGGAAATCCGCGTGCTAAAGAAGGGCCATTCGCGCTCCATATCCTGTAGCAAGCCTATTTCGCCACGTTGGCAGGCCGCCTGTAATGCTTCACCGGCGCCTAGCCATGCTGGCAACATTAAGCGGTTTTGAGACCAAGCAAAAATCCAAGGAATGGCACGTAAGCTCTCGATACCGCCATCGACACGGCGTTTTGCCGGGCGGCTGCCTAATGGTAGTTTGCCCAGTTCAACCTCCGGAGTGGCTGCGCGGAAATAAGGCACAAAATCCGGCTCTTCACGGACAATACCGCGGTAAGCACTCACTGACTCCTCAGCAATTCGCTCCACACAATTGCGCCATTCCTGCTTAGGCTCGGGAGGCGGAAGCAAGGTCGCTTCTAACACCGCTGAGGTGTATAGGGCTAAGCTTTGCACCGCCAATTTAGGCAGGCCGAACTTAAAGCGGATCATCTCACCTTGCTCGGTGACGCGAATACGACCGTCAACTGAGCCGGGCGGTTGCGACAGAATCGCTTTGTGAGCTGGGCCGCCGCCACGACCAATACTGCCACCACGACCATGGAACAGCGTCAGCTTAACGCCAGCCTGTTTACAGACGGCGACTAACTGCTCCTGTGCGCGATATTGCGCCCAAGCGGCGGCCATTACACCCGCGTCTTTGGCTGAGTCTGAATAACCGATCATCACCTCTTGCATGCCTTTGGTGTAACCACGGTACCAGTCGATATCGAGCAGTGCGGTAATACACTCGGCGGCGTTATTTAAGTCGCTTAAGGTTTCAAATAGCGGCACAACGCGCATCGGATGAGTGCAGCCGGTTTCTTTGAGCAGTAATAATACGGTTAATACATCTGAAGGCTTGCTCGCCATCGAGATCACATAGGAGCCCAACGCCTTAGCAGGATGTTTTGCAATTAAGCGGCAAGTGTTAAGCACTTCGGCCACGTCGGCAGAAGGTTGCCAGTTGCTTGGGATCAGCGGGCGACGGTTACTGAGTTCACGCAGCAAGAAGGCTTGTTTTTCGGTTTCATCCCAATGATTAAAGTCCCCCATACCTAGATAGCGGGTTAACTCTGCAAGAACATCGCAGTGACGGCCTGCATCTTGACGGATGTCGAGCCTTAACATATGGATGCCAAAACAAGCGAGACGGCGCAGAATGTCGAGGAGTAAACCGTTAGCAATCAAACGCATGCCGCAGTCACATAAACTCTTATACAGCATCTCTAGCGGCGCTTTAAGATCGCTTTCTTGCCAAATCAGCGTCGATTTATCGACTTCTGGGTTATGGCCTTCGATGCGGGCGTTTAAGTAGTCGATGGTGTCGCGCAGTTTTTGTCTTAATGAACGCAGCACAAAACGATAGGGTTCGCAGCTATTGTTGGTATACGCCATCAGTTCGCTGTTGGCTTCTTCCATCGATAACTCGCCAACCAGCAACACTATATCCTTGAGGAATAAACGGGCGGCGGCATGGCGATTACGATCTAACACTTCTTGGGTGACTTTAGCGGTCACAAAAGGGTTGCCGTCGCGATCGCCACCCATCCAGCTTGAGAAACGCACCGGTGCGATATCGATAGGCAATTGCTGGCCTGTGCGATCTTGTACTTGATCGTTGAGCTGCCTTAAAAAGTCGGGGACAGCATGCCAGAGGGATTCTTCAATGGTGGATAATCCCCAGCGGGCTTCATCCACTGGCGTTGGGCGTTCACGGCGAATTTCATTGGTGTGCCAGATTTGGGCGATTAACTGGCGCAGACGCAGATTAATTTGGCGGCGCTCTCTGTCCGACAGTTGATTGTTTTCTTGCTCGGCGAGGCAATCCACAATTGCAGCATATTTTTGGATCAGTGTGCGGCGAGAGATTTCCGTTGGATGCGCGGTGAGGACTAAGTCGATATCCAGCGTTTTTAAGCAATCCAACATCTTGGTTTGATCGATACGGCCATTAAGCATGCGGCCAAGCAACTGTTCGACCGGATCCGGTACGCAAACCAGCTCATCGCAGTTACGGCTAATAGTATGAAATTGTTCGGATAAGTTTGCTAAGTTGAGGAATTGGTTAAAGGCTTTGGCAAAAGGCACTAACTCTTCATCGGGGAGTGCGGTGAGCAGTTCTAGCATTTGCTCACGTGCCGCTTCGTCGCCACGGCGGGAATCTTTTGCGAGTTTACGAATTTGCTCAACCTTCTCGAGGAAAGAATCACCGAGGTGGGTGCGCATCGTATCGCCCAAGATTTGCCCTAACATACTCACGTTCGATCTTAACGACGCATACATGTCGGTCACATTGTCTGCCACATTACCTGCCATAGTTACTCCGAATTGAAAAATATAAAAATCCGCAATATACCCAAACAACCTGTAGGTGATGAGAGTCTTCAGGTCGCTTGGGTATATAGCCCGCTAGCACAATACCCACCACTGAGGGCAATGGTCAACAGCAGAACTTATAACTTATACGACTGGCTTATCTTATATGCAACTAATCACGATAATTGTTGAAGAATATTCAATATAAATGCGAGCTAACGCAATATTTTATTATGTTTAGGGGAAGTGAATATGAACTGCATCATTTTCGGCTTTGCGGGTATGTGTATTCGGTGTTAATAAAAAGGACTGATTTTTCCGTCTTTCATCCATAGATAACTGAGTTATTAAGCAGTTAGTGAAGTATTGTGTTATTTGCTAAGCGTGCTTGAACGCAGATAAAAGATAAAATTTAATAAAAATATATATTCACATATATTGCATAAATAGATCTTTGTGGTAGTCTAGCCAGCAGTTGAGATGAGTCACCCCTTGTGACCTCTAGAGTAAATATCATGATGTATAGCGTTAAGCCGTCAGTGAATAAAATAACGACCCATTACGATTTCCTACGACGATAGTCTTGTCATCATAGATATACGCTGGTGCGTGTACGCTATTCATCTATTCTTTAAGTCTCTTTGATTCGGTTTATAAAAATACATATGAAAAACATCGCCATTATCGGTGCCAGTGGTTACACAGGCGCACAACTAACAGCTTTAGTCCATGCGGAGTCTGAATTATCGATTCAAGGTCTGTATGTCTCTGAAAATAGTTTAGATAAAGGTAGAGCTTTAGCAGATTTGTACCCTGTCTATAGCCACATTGATTTAGCTCTGTCACCACTGACCGAAGAAGCTAAGGCGAAGATCGTCGCCGAGGCAGATGCCGTGGTGTTAGCGACCGAACATTCGGTGAGTTTGCATTTAGCGGCGTGGTTCTATAACCAAGGTTTAGCCGTGTTTGACTTAAGCGGTGCCTATCGTTTCAGCGATGTGGCGCAGTACCCTAAGTGGTACGGTTTTGAGCACGAATATCCTGAAGTGTTGGCCAAGGCCGTCTATGGTCTAGCCGAGTGGAATGCCAAAGAAGTCGCTGCGACTAAGATGATTGCTGTGCCAGGTTGTTACCCAACAGCATCATTAACTGCATTGAAACCATTAAAGAATTTACTGACCTCAGCCTATCCAGTGATCAATGCGGTCAGCGGTGTGACGGGCGCGGGTCGTAAGGCACAGCTGCATACCAGTTTTTGCGAAGTGAGCCTCACACCCTACGGCGTATTAGGCCATAGACATCAACCCGAGATTGCCACTCAACTGGGGCAAGAGGTGATCTTCACGCCGCACCTAGGCAACTTCAAGCGCGGCATTTTAGCGACCATCACGGTACAGCTAAAACCAGGCACTACCACTGCCGATGTGGCTGCGGCATACAGTGTGTATGACCAAGCTCCGCTGGTGACAGTGAAACAGAACCAGTTCCCGAAAGTGGATGATGTGGTGCTGACTCCGAATTGCCACTTAGGTTGGAAGTTTGATGAGAACAGTGGCTACTTAGTGGTTGCCAGTGCGATCGACAATTTGATGAAAGGCGCGGCAAGCCAAGCCCTGCAATGCATAAAGATTCACTTTAACCTTTAACCGTTCATCCTTATTTAAGAGAGTCGTCAAGATGTCTACCAACAACTCAGTATTAGTTCTTAAAGTCGGCGGCGCCCTGCTGCAGTGTGAAATGGGGATGGCGCGTTTAATGGATACCGCGGCAGCAATGATCGCTAATGGTCAGCAAGTGCTGATGGTGCATGGCGGCGGCTGTTTGGTCGATGAGCAATTAGCCGCAAATGGCATGGAAACCGTCAAGTTAGAAGGCCTGCGGGTGACCCCGCCGGAGCAAATGCCGATTATTGCCGGTGCACTGGCCGGAACATCAAACAAGATCCTCCAAGGTGCAGCGACAAAGGCTGGAATAGTGAGTGTGGGCATGAGCTTAGCCGATGGCAACACAGTATCGGCCAAGATCAAAGATGAGCGTTTAGGGTTAGTGGGCGAGGTTTCTCCTAAGGACGCCACTTACCTCAAGTTTATTCTGTCCCAAGGTTGGATGCCGATTTGTAGCTCGATTGCGATGATGGACGATGGCCAAATGCTGAACGTGAACGCTGACCAAGCGGCGACGGTATTAGCTAAGTTGGTCGGTGGCAAGTTGGTGCTGTTATCGGATGTGTCTGGCGTGCTCGATGGTAAAGGTCAATTAATCCCTTCACTGAATGGTAAGCAGATTGCCGAGTTGGTGAAGCAAGGCGTGATCGAAAAGGGAATGAAAGTAAAAGTAGAAGCTGCGCTCGAAGTGGCGCAGTGGATGGGGCAGGCGGTTCAAGTTGCCTCATGGCGTGATGCAAGCCAATTAGTCGCATTAGCAAAAGGTGAGGCCGTGGGCACACAAATCCAACCATAAGCGGAGTAGGTTATGAAGCATTTACTATCGATAAAAGAGTTAACCCAGCAACAGTTGCTGGATCTGATTACGTTAGCCAAGACGATTAAAGCGAATCCCGCTGAGTATCGTCATGCGCTGGACGGTAAGAGTGTGGTGATGTTATTTGAAAAGCCATCCCTGCGTACTCGTGTTAGCTTCGATATCGGTATTAACAAGCTCGGCGGCCACTGTTTATACCTAGACCAACAAAATGGTGCCTTAGGTAAGCGGGAATCGGTCGCTGACTTTGCTTCTAACCTGTCCTGTTGGGCCGATGCTATTGTGGCGAGAACTTTCTCCCACAAGACCATCGAACAATTGGCCGAGTTTGGCACTGTGCCTGTGATAAATGCGCTTTCGGATTTATATCATCCCTGCCAAGCGCTGGCCGATTTCTTAACTTTGGCCGAGCATTTTGAAAATATCAGTGATGTTAAGTTAGCGTACGTAGGTGACGGTAATAACGTGACGAATTCATTGATGTATTGCGCGGCTATTCTCGGTGCCACCATGACAGTGATCTGCCCTGCGGGTCACTTTCCTGATGGCTACGTCGTGGCCGAAGTACAAGAACTTGCCAGCCGATATGGCGGCAAGGTTGTACTGACTT
Source organism: Shewanella sp. GD04112 (assembly GCF_029835735.1). Taxonomy (NCBI): domain Bacteria; kingdom Pseudomonadati; phylum Pseudomonadota; class Gammaproteobacteria; order Alteromonadales; family Shewanellaceae; genus Shewanella; species Shewanella sp. GD04112. The sequence goes on along the minus strand of NZ_JAOEAL010000001.1, from coordinate 4,586,885 downwards.
CAGATATTGGTGCTATCGAAGGTCACGATGCTATCTATACTGATACCTGGATTTCCATGGGTGATCCAACACCGTTAGCGGAAATTAAGGATAAGTTTGCACCTTATCAGGTCAATAAGGGCTTGATGGCGAAAGCGGGTGCTCACTTCTTTATGCATTGCTTACCCGCTCACCGCGGTGTTGAAGTGACCGATGAGGTAATGGATGGCGAAGGCTCCTTGATCCTGCAACAAGCAGAGAATCGGATGCACGCCCAAAACGCAGTACTGGTAACCCTATTTAGTTAATTTAACCCTGTTTAGCAGCCTACTTTCTCCAAGGTGAGAAACGAGTTATAGGAATTTAAGATGTCTATCGAGAACAAAAACACTGGCGTGAAAAAAGTCGTTTTAGCCTATTCGGGTGGTCTAGATACTTCGGCCATTATTCCTTGGTTAAAAGAAACCTACGACAACTGTGAAATCATCGCCTTTTGCGCTGATGTAGGTCAGGGTGAAGAAGAATTAGTGGGTCTGACTGAAAAGGCATTAGCTTCTGGCGCATCAGAGTGCCATATCGTCGATCTGAAAGAAGAATTCGTTAAAGATTACATCTACCCAACCATGGCAACGGGTGCAATCTATGAAGGTACTTACTTGTTAGGTACTTCAATGGCGCGTCCAATCATCGCTAAGGCGCAGGTTGAAGTGGCTCGTAAAGTGGGGGCCGATGCCCTGTGCCACGGTTGTACCGGTAAGGGTAACGACCAAGTGCGTTTTGAAGGTTGCTTTGCGGCATTAGCACCTGATTTAAAAGTGATTGCACCATGGCGTGAATGGACCATGCAGAGCCGTGAAGATCTGCTGGCTTACTTAGCTGAGCGTAATATCAAGACGTCGGCTTCTGCGACTAAGATCTACAGCCGTGATGCTAACGCATTCCACATTTCCCACGAAGGTGGCGAGTTGGAAGATCCATGGAACGAGCCAAGCAAAGGTGTGTGGACGCTGACTGCCGATCCAGAAGATGCCCCAAACCAAGCAGAATATGTGTCACTCGAAGTTGAACATGGCCGTGTGACTAAAGTAAACGGTGAGCTATTAACTCCTTACGCTGCACTGATGAAGCTGAATGCCATCGCTGCACCACATGGCGTGGGTCGTATCGATATCACCGAAAACCGTTTAGTGGGCATGAAGTCTCGTGGTTGCTACGAAACTCCAGGCGGCACTGTGATGTTTGCTGCGCTGCGCGCGATTGAAGAGTTAGTGCTGGATAAAACCAGCCGTACTTGGCGTGAGCAAGTGGGTGCCCAAATGGCACACTTAGTGTACGACGGTCGTTGGTTTACACCTCTGTGTAAGTCGCTGCTGGCGGCATCTGAGTCATTAGCCGAGTCTGTTAACGGTGAAGTTGTGGTTAAACTCTACAAAGGTCACGCTATTGCCGTTAAGAAGCGTTCGCCAAACAGCTTGTATTCTGAAGCGTTTGCCACCTTCGGTGAAGATCAGGTGTATGACCAAAAACACGCTGAAGGCTTTATCCGTCTGTACTCGTTAGCAAGCCGCATTCGCGCGCTCAACGCTAAGTAATAGGCAGACTCAAAGGGCGCCTAGCGCCCTTTTTTATATCTTAAGTTTTAACGTATTCAAAGCAGTGAGCGAGGGGATTGAGCATGGCTTTATGGGGTGGAAGATTTCAGGGCGAAACCAGCGCGCTATTTAAATTATTCAACGATTCACTGCCTGTGGATTACCGTTTGTTTGAGCAGGATGTTGTCGGCTCTATCGCTTGGGCCGATGCGATTGCCAGTGTCGGCATTATCACTGCTACTGAATGCAGCGACTTGAAGAAAGCACTGAACGAGCTGCTGGTGGAAGTGAAGGGCGATCCTGCGATTATTCTTGCATCGGGCGCGGAAGATATTCACAGCTTCGTGGAGTCGGCGTTGATCGCTAAAGTCGGCGATCTAGGTAAGAAACTCCATACGGGCCGTAGCCGTAACGACCAAGTCGCTACCGATTTAAAGCTCTGGTGCCAATCCGAAGGTGCGGCATTAGTGGCTCGCCTGCAAACCTTACGCAGCGAACTTATCGCGCTTGCTGAGCGTGAATTCGACGCTGTCATGCCGGGGTATACTCACCTGCAACGTGCTCAACCAGTCACGTTTGGCCACTGGTGCTTAGCCTATGTGGAGATGATTGAGCGCGATCTTAGCCGCTTAACCGATGCCTTAAAGCGCGCCAATACCTGTCCGCTCGGTTCGGGCGCCTTGGCGGGCACAGCCTATCAAATGGATAGACATGTGCTGGCAGCGGCACTGAACTTTGCATCGCCAACCTTAAACAGTTTGGACAGCGTGTCGGACCGCGACCATGTAGTTGAGCTATGTTCTACGGCTTCAATCAGCATGATGCACTTAAGCCGTATGGCCGAAGATTTGATTTTCTTCAACTCGGGTGAAGCGGGTTTTATCTCATTAAGTGATGAAGTGACCTCGGGTTCATCGTTAATGCCACAAAAGAAAAACCCTGATGCGCTGGAGCTTATTCGCGGTAAAACGGGCCGTGTGTACGGCAGTTTAGTGGGTATTCTCACCACGATGAAGGCATTGCCTCTGGCCTACAATAAAGACATGCAGGAAGACAAAGAAGGCTTGTTCGATGTGGTCGACAGCTGGGCAATCTGCTTGGATATGGCGGCATTAGTGTTATCTGGCTTAGTCGTTAACCGCCCGAATGCGCTGTTAGCCGCGCAGCAAGGTTATGCCAACGCGACCGAATTGGCGGATTATCTGGTGTCTAAAGGCATGCCATTCCGCGAAGCGCACCATGTGGTCGGTGTGGCTGTCGTTGCCGCGATCGCTAAGAAGATCCCGTTAGAAGCCTTCTCTCTCGCTGAGTTTAAAACTTTTGCCGATATCATCGAGGCGGATGTGTATCCCAACCTCACTATCGAAGCCTGTTTGGCAAAACGTGATGTCCTCGGTGGTACGGCGCTAACTCAGGTGAAGCAAGCCATCGCTGCGAAGAAAGTTGTTTAAAGCTTTAATCGAGTAATAAAAAACGCGACTCTAGGGTCGCGTTTTTTTATGGTGATTTATTCTATTGGAATAAATCGTCTGTCGGCGCATCGATGAATAGGTTGTTTTCATCTTGGCTTTCACTGATATATTCCTTAGGTTCAGTGCCCGAGATAAAGTATTCAAATGCGCTAGTGTAGTCAGTCTTACGAGTCAACTTGCCGGTCGCCAGATCGATCCGCACCGAGACAATCCCTTCTGGCGGAATCGCTGTGGTTTCGGGTACGCCCTTCAGCACGTTATTCATAAACTCGTTCCAGCCTGGGCCTGCGGTCTTAGCGCCCGCCTCGGTACCCGTGATTTGATCCTTCTCACCGTTGGAGTTCCATGCGGTTCTGCCTAACTGACGACCATGGTCATCAAACCCAACCCAGAAGGTGCTGGTCAGTGTCGGACCAAAACCACTGAACCAAGTATCGCGTGATTCGTTGGTTGTACCCGTTTTACCTGCAATATCATGACGCTTGATTAGCTGCGCAGCACGCCAAGCTGTACCTTGCCAGCCTGTGCCTTTACTCCAATCGCCACCACCCCAGATCACGCTCTTCAGCGCTTCGGTGATCAGGAATGCCGTTTGTTCAGAGATAATTTGCGGAGCATAACGGCCTGTTTGCTCGAAGCAATGGGCGACAGGCTCATCGGTTGGAGTGGTTGGCTCACCAAAACTCATTGGATCGCTGCTAGGCTGCACAGAGCTGTTGTTAGGCTTACAGGCCAAAGTCGGATTTGCCTTCTCAATTACATTACCGAAGGAGTCTTCTACTCGTTCGATATAGTAAGGTTCAACCAAGAAGCCACCGTTTGCGAACACGTTGAAAGCGGTTGCCACTTGCAGTGGGGTGACCGAAGGAGAACCTAAGGCTAACGACTCGTTACGAGGTAAGTCGTTAGGATCAAAGCCAAACTTAGTCAATTCGGCGATGGCTGCATCTAAACCAATATGGCGCATGGCACGAACCGACATTACGTTGATCGATTGCGCTAAGCCCACACGCAGGCGGGTCGGACCGCCATAGATATCGGGCGAGTTTTTAGGACGCCACGCAGTACCTTGGCTAATATCGGGTTTGTTAATCGGTGCGTTGTTAATCAGAGTCGCGAGCGTAAAGCCTTTCTCTAATGCCGCAGCATAGATGAAAGGTTTAATATTCGAACCTAATTGACGTTTCGCTTGGGTTACGCGGTTGTATTGGCTTTGGCTGAAGCTGTAACCACCTACTAAGGTACGGATAGCACCATTTGTAGGATCGAGTGCAACAGTGGCACTGGCCACTTCTGGCACTTGCGATAATTGTAAGTATTGACCGTTATCGCGGATCCAAATGCGCTCACCGACTTTTAGCATATCCGAAGCCGATTTGGGCACCGAGCCTTGGCGTTTATCGGTGATAAATTTACGCGCCCATTTTAGGCCATCCCACTTAATGACTTTGGTTTCGCCCTTGGCGGTTAACACGCTGGCTTGCTGACCATCGATGTTTAATACCGCAGCAGGTTGCAACTCTTGTACAGGCGTAATTTTTGCGAGCTCGGCTTTGATTTGTGCATCATCCGGCTTTGCATCGGTCCAAAGAACCGCCGCGGGACCACGGTAACCGTGGCGCTCATCATAGGCATAGACGTTATTGCGTAATGCTTGCTGTGCTAGCAGTTGCTGCTCTGATGAAATTGTGGTGTAGACGTTATAGCCATTCGTGTAGGCCTCTTCTTCACCGTATTTTTGCACCATGTAATCTCGAGCCATTTCAGAGATATAAGGGGCGTAAAGATCAATTTCAGCGCCATGGTATTTGGCGACGAGCGGCTCTTGCACTGCTGATTGGTATTCAGCTTTGCTGATGTAACCCACTTCGTTCATTCGCATCAATACAACGTTGCGGCGTGCGAGTGCGCGTGAAGGGGAGGTAATAGGGTTTAGGGTCGACGGTGCTTTAGGGAGGCCCGCGATCATACTCATTTCGGAAAGCGTCAGATCTTGAACGTTTTTACCAAAATACACTTGAGCAGCTGCGCCGACACCATAGGCTCTCTGACCTAAATAAATACGGTTAACGTAGAGTTCTAAAATCTCATCTTTAGTTAACAATTGCTCGATGTGGTAGGAAATAAAAATTTCTTTCACTTTACGAATAATGGTCTTGTCGCGTGTCAGGAAGAAGTTACGCGCCACCTGCATGGTGATAGTACTCGCGCCTTGCTTCTTTTCGCCAGTGGTGAGCATGACGATTGCGGCACGCATCACCCCAACAGGATCGATACCGCCGTGCTCATAAAAGCGTGCATCCTCGGTGGCAAGGAAGGCTTGGAGGAGCGGTTTAGGCACTTCTTCGAGTTTCAGCGGAATGCGACGCTTCTCACCAAACTGAGAGATGAGCTTGCCATCGCTACTGTAAATGCGCAAAGGTGTTTGTAATTGCACATTTTTTAGTGTCGATACATCCGGCAGATCCGGCAAAACATAAAAGTATGCTGCAACAATGGCGCCCACGCCCAAAAGGGCTAGACTGAATAGAGCTATAACAATACGTTTTAACCACTTCACCTAAATTGATCCTAATGTTCAGTTAAGTGCGACAGTATATAAGGCGCGCACGTTTGGGTGAAGCAAAAACGTGACGTCCCTAAAATGGCGTTTGTAAAATCTTGAAACATTCTATACAAATACGTATAACGGGTTGATTTTGTGCTAATCTCTTTTACTACTGAATACAAATAATAAAGTGACAACGGACTATGCTTTCAAATTTATGGAAGCGTCAGGCTCCGCAAATGGTCGGGATTGATATTGGTTCCCATGAAGTAAAGGCTATTCTGCTGAGTAAGACTGCTGATGGATATAAAATACTAAGTCATGCAGCGGTTCCCGTAAAAAAGGGGGCTATTAACGATCATGATATTCGTGATGCCGATGCCGTTGTTGAATGTCTCAAACAGATTAAGCGTATTTTGCCTAAGTCGGTTAAATATGCAGCGGTTGCGGTCTCAGGTTCTGCGGTGATGACTAAGGTTATCTACATGGATGCCTCGCTGAGCGAGGAGGAAATGGAAGCGCAAATTGAGATTGAAGCCGATAACCTGATCCCATACTCCCTCGATGAAGTTAGCATTGATTTTGAAACCTTAAATGTCAACAGCACCGATCCTTCTAAGGTTGATGTGCTGCTTAGTGCGTGCCGCACTGACAATATTGATGCAAGAGTCGATGCGCTCGATGAAGTCGAGCTCGAAACCAAAGTTGTTGATGTGGAAGGTTATGCTCTGGGCAGAGCCGTTGAGTTGGTGCTAGGACAGTTACCCGAAGGCGCTCGGCAGAAGGCGGTGGCCATGGTCGATATTGGCGCCAACATGACGACCTTCAGTGTGGTGGAGTCGGGCGAAACGACCTTTATTCGTGAGCAAGCCTTTGGCGGTGAGTTATTTACTCAGTCGATTCTGTCTTTTTATGGCATGTCCTACGAACAAGCTGAGAAAGCCAAAATTGAAGGCGATTTACCACGTAATTATATGTTCGAAGTGCTATCTCCCTTCCAAACGCAATTACTGCAACAAATTAAACGAACCCTGCAAATTTATTGTACGTCGAGTGGTAAAGATAAAGTCGATTATCTCGTATTATGCGGTGGAACATCTAAACTGGAAGGCATGGCTAACTTATTAACGAATGAGTTAGGCGTCCACACGATTATTGCTGATCCTTTCCAAGGGTGTCTGCACGCGGATGAATCCGTTAAAAATATACTGCAACCTAGCATTAGCAAATATATGGTTGCTTGTGGCTTAGCGCTGAGGAGCTACGGTCAATGGCGAACATAAACCTGCTTCCTTGGCGTGAAGAAGCAAGAGAAAAGCAGAAGCGCGATTATATTGGAATATTAGCGGCGGTATTTTTAGGCTCAGCAGTTTTAGTCTATGTTGCCTTGTCTTTACTCGACATGATGACCGATGAACAGCGCGGACGGAATGCTTATTTACAGTCCGAAATTCAACAACTCGATGCGCAAATCGCCGAGATTAAAAAGATCACCGAGCGTAAAAAAGATATTGAGCGTCGTACCGAGATCATTTTGAACCTTCAGCAATCCCGTAATTTGCCGACACACGTATTAGATGAGCTGGTGCGTATCGTGCCGCCCGGAATATATCTATCTAGTCTAGAGAAAAAAGGCAGTTTATTACTGATTGAAGGCCGCAGTGAATCGAACAACAACGTGGCCAACATGATGCGTAAGGTGAAGGCATCCGAATGGTTAACCGATCCCAATATGCAATCTATCGTGTCTCAAGATGATGAGCTAAGACAATTACAACGCTTTAGCTTAAGAGTGAGTATTAAAGGTGCCATGGCTGATGAGCCTATTAAAACGGCAAAAGGAGCGAGTAAATGAAGCTCGATCTAAGTCAGTTTAATGATATCGATTTTGAGAACATCGGCGGTTGGCCAAATCAAGTTAAAGTATTTTTCGCTGTGCTATTGGCGCTTTGCGTTTTCGCTGCGGGTTATTTTCTCGTGGTTTCGGATGCTATCGATGTGTATAACGCGGAGCAAACAAAGGAAGAGCAGCTGAGAGAAGATTTTAAAACCAAATATCAGCTTGCCGCTAACCTTAAATTGTACCGTGAACAGTTAGCTGTGATGGAGGAGCAATTTGCCGAGCTACTCAAAATGCTGCCCTCTGAGAATGAAATGCCAGGGCTGCTCGATGACTTAACTTTTGTGGCCACTGACGCCGGATTACGGATTAAT